>JAPLOH010000275.1 GCA_026400845.1 Alphaproteobacteria bacterium | reverse complement strand
GGACAGCACGCGCACCAGGGGGCGGAGGGGGAGGGATGTGCGCACCGCGACGAGGGCGAAGGCGAGGCCGAGCAGGGTCGACAGCACGCCGACGACGGTGGCCTGGGCGAGTGTGTTCCACGCCACCCCGCACGCCTTGCCGCCGCCGATGCAATCGAGCCCCCAGATACCCGGGTTGAAGAATTTCTCGCCGAACAGCGCGAGCGCCCAGGCGCCGTCATTGTCCTGCGCCGCCGACCGCAGGATCGCGCCGACCGGCCAGGCGACGAACAGCACGACGAGGCCGAGGATCAGCAGCAGCGCGCCCAGCACGAACACATCGCCCCGGCACCATCCCAGCCGCGCGAGCCCGATCGCCAGCAGCATGACGGCGCACAGCGCGTAGGCGACCGCCCCCCATCCCATCGCCGCCTGAGACGGCCCGGGTCCGAACAGCGCCGTCAGCCACGCGGCGCCCCAACCATGCAGGCCAATCGCCAGGCCCTGCGCCGCCAACAGCGCGAGACCGGCGATCCCCGCCGCCACCAGCCGCCGCTTCCCGCCGGCCAACCCGATCAACAGCGGCAGGAGGAGCGGCCAGAGCCAAAGTTCGCCCGTGAACATCGCCGGCGCGGAGGAGCGATCAAGCGTTCGGATTGCGGCCAGCGGCGATTCCAGCCCATGCCATGGCAGGACCAGCAATCCGGCCGCGCCGACAATCAACCAGGCCTGATGGAGCCGCATGACCGCTTTTCGCTTCAGCGCGGCAGGTTCTTCACCTCACTGGTCCAGCGCCCGAGCAGCCGCGTGCGGGTGGCCGAGGAGCCAAAGGTGGCGAAATCATAGGCGATCAGCTTGACCTTGCTGAGGTCGGGCGCTTCAGGTGGCACCGGGGTTGCCGTGTTGGAGGGGAACTGAAAACTGCCGAACTGGGCGCCGAGCTTCTGCGCCTCCGGGGTCAGTGCCCAGTCGTAGAATTTGCGGGCCTCCTCGGGGTGGCGGGCGCCTTTCACGATACTCATCGAGCCGATCTCGTAGCCGGTGCCTTCGCAAGGCGACACCACCGCCACCGGCAGGTTGCGCTTGGCGACCGTGATCACGTCATGCTGGAAGGCGATGCCGACCAAGGTTTCGCCTTTGCCGGCCGATTGCGCGGGGGCGGCACCGGCCTTGGTGTACTCGTTGATATTGGCATGCAGCTTCTTGAGGAACACGAAAGCCGGTTCCTCGCCCATGAGCTGCACGAAGGTCGCCATCGCCGTGTAGGCGGTGCCGGATGAGTTGGGATCGGCCATCTGGACCTCGCCCTTGTACTCCGGCTTCACCAGATCGGCCCAGCAGGACGGTGCCGCGATTTTCCGCCGCGCCAGTTCCTCCTTGTTGTAGCCGTAGCCGAGCGCTCCCATGTAGATGCCGACGGTGCGGAACTGGCCGCGCTCGGCCTGTTTCAACGCCCAGTCGTTCATCTCGGCGAGGCGGGGGGATTTGTATTCCTCGGTCAAGCCCTCCTCGGCGGCCTGCAAATGCGGGTCACCGGTGCCGCCCCACCAGATATCGGCGCGCGGATTGGCCTTCTCGGCGCGCAGACGGGCGTAGATCTCGCCGCTGCTCTGGCGCGTCATGTCGACATGCACGCCGGTCTGCTTTTCGAAGGTGGTCGACATCGCACGGCACCACGCCTCGTCGACGCCGCAATACAGCACCAGCGTGCCTTGGGCGGCGGCCCCGGTCATGCCGGCCAAGGTCGCCACCCCCGCGACGGCGAGGCCGCGCAGACCGGCGGAGAATGAGTTCATGTTCGCCTCCCTGAGTTCGTTGACACCCTGTTACAGCAATCCGGCGCCTCGCGCATAGGCGGTGAGGTTCTGGCGCCCCATCGTCGCGTAGGTCAGCGGATGCGCCTTCTTGGGGTCCTGCTCGGCCTCGACGACGAGCCAGCGGTCATAGTCCGGCAGTTCGGCCAGCACGGCGGCGAAATCCACCATCCCGTCGCCGGGCACGGTGAAGGCACCCTCGATTACCCCATCGAGAAAGCTCAGCCGTTCAGCCCAGACCCGGGCCATGATCGGGGCGCGGATGTCCTTGCAATGGACATGGCCGATGCGGGAACGATAGGTCCGCGCGAGGTGCACCGGGTCGACGCCGCCAAAGGTGGCATGCCCGGTGTCCAGCAGCAGCCGAACCTCGGGGCCGGCGGCATCCATCAGCCGGTCGATCTCTTCGCCGGTCTGCACCACGGTGCCCATGTGGTGGTGATAGACGAGTTCCAGCCCGGCATCGGCGACGGCCTTGCCGAGTTCGGTCATGCGGGCGCCGAACTGCTTCCAGTCGCCCGCCGGGAGAACCGGACGGTCTACCAGGGCGGTAGAGCGGGTGCCGTGCACCGTGTTGGAGCACTCCGCTGCGATCAGCACGCCGCACCCCATCGCCTTCAGCAAGGTGAGATGCGGCTGCATGGCGGCGATTTCGGCCTTGGCGTCACGCACCAGAAGCGCGGTTGAATACCAGCCGGAGACGATGGAAAGCCCGTGCCGCGCCATGATCGGCGCCAGTTCGCTCGCCATGCGGGGGAATTTGTGGCCGAGCTCGATGCCGTCATAGCCGGCCTGCAAGGTCTCGGCGAGGCAGACGTCGAGCGGGGTTTCGCCGCCGAGCTCGTGGAGGTCGTCGTTCGACCAGCCGATCGGGTTGATGCCCAGTTTCACGCCCATATAATCAATCTCCCAATCGTTGCGCGGCCCGTGCCGCCTCGTAGCCCGCGCGCGCCGTGCGAACCTCGGGGCGCGTTGAAACCTCGGGGATCCCGATATCCCACCAATGCCCGCCGGCCTCGGTGCTGGGGCCCGGGTCGGTGGCGATGACGATCACCGTGGTGCGATCGGCGGTCTTCGCCGCCGCCAGGGCCGCCTCAAGCTCCGCCACGCCGGCCACCGTCACGCCGATCGCCCCGAGGCCGCGGGCCTGTGCGCGCCGCATGGCGGGCGGTGGCGAGGAGGTTGTTGAAACTGGCACCTCCCGAGGCGACCTGCAGACGGTTGATGCAGCCATACCCGCCGTTGTCGAGCAGCACCACCGTAAGGCGCAGCCCGAGCATCACCGAAGTGGCGATTTCGGAGTTCATCATCAGCCACGAGCCGTCGCCCAGCATCACCACGACGTCCCGCTCCGGTGCGGCCATTTTCACCCCGAGTCCGCCGGCGATTTCGTAGCCCATGCAGGAGAAGCCGTATTCGAGATGGTATCCGCCGGGCTGGCCGGCCTGCCACAATTTGTGCAACTCGCCAGGCAATCCACCGGCCGCCGCGACCAGGATGGTTTCGGCGCTCGCGGTGCGCTGAACCGCGCCGATCACCTGGGCGTCCGAGGGCAGGGCGGCGTTGGTCGGCGCGGTGGCGCGCGCCACATCTTCCCGCCAGGACAGCAGGCTGTCGGTCGCCGCTGCGGTCCATTCCGGGGGCGCGCGGTGGGCGGCGAGGCTGCGGGAAAGTCCATCGAGGCCGGCCTGGGCATCTGCGATCAGCGGCTGGGCGAAATGCTTGCCGGCATCGAAGGCCTGCACGTTGAGGCCGATGATCTGGCGCGCGGGGTTGGCGAACAACGACCACGAGCCGGTGGCGAAATCGCCGAGCCTCGTGCCCACCGCCAGGATCACGTCGGCCTCGGCCGCGGCCCGGTTCGCCGCGCTGCTGCCGGAGACGCCGATGCTGCCGAGGTTGAGCGGATGGTCGTGGGCCATCGCGCTTTTGCCGGCCTGGGTTTCTGCCACGGGGATGCCATGCGCCTCGGCAAACCGCGTCAGCGTATCCGTCGCGTCCGAATAATGGACGCCCCCACCGGCAATCAGCAGCGGCGCCTTGGCGGCACGCAGCAGGCGAACCGACTCGCGCATTTCGTGGGCATCGGGCTGCGGGCGGCGGATGTGCCATTGGCGTGGCGCGAAAAAGCTTTCGGGATAATCGAACGCCTCCGCCTGGGTGTCCTGGCACAAGGCGAGGGTCACCGGGCCGCATTCGGCGGGGTCGGTGAGGACCGCGAGGGCGCGCGGCAAGGCGGTGAGCAGTTGCTCGGGCCGCGCGATCCGATCGAAAAAACGGCTGACCGGGCGGAAGCAGTCATTGGCCGACACCGTGCCATCGCCGAAGGACTCGACCTGTTGCAACACCGGGTCCGGCTGGCGGCCGGCGAAGATGTCGCCGGGCAAAAACAGCACCGGCAGCCGGTTGACATGGGCGACCGCCGCAGCGGTGACCATGTTGGTGGCCCCGGGCCCGATCGAACTGGTGCAGGCCATCATCCGCCGGCGCCGCATGGTCTTCGCGTAGCCGATCGCGGCGAGGGCCATCGACTGCTCGTTGTGCCCGCGATAGGTCGGCAGCGCGTCGCCCGCTTCGTGCAGTGCCTCGCCGAGGCCGGCGACGTTGCCATGGCCGAAAATCGCCCAGACTCCGGCGAACAACGGCACCAGCTGCCCATCGATCTCGGTCATCTGGGCGGCCAGGGCACGAACCAGGGCCTGGGCCATGGTAAGCCGACGTGTTGCCATTTCGATCCTCCTCGCGCGGTGCGCCATTGTCTCGCGCCTGCGGCCGATACACAAATGCCGGATTGGGAGAATACGCCATGCTCGACATTGCCGTCATCGGCGCCGGCCGCATCGGCCAGCCCGAAGCCGCCGCCAGCCTGGCCGCCGCCTGCGGCGCGCCGGTGATCACGCTCGACCAGGCCTTCGAGGCCAGCGCGGTGTTGATCGGCTCACCGACGCCGACCCATGCCGCCTATATCGAGCGGGCGGCGAGGGCGGGCAGGGCGGTGTTCTGCGAGAAGCCGGTCGATCTCTCGTCGGCCCGGGTGCGCTCCTGTCTTGCCGTGGTCGCCTCCGCCGGAACGCCGTTGATGGTCGGCTTCAACCGCCGCTTCGATCCGCATTTCGCCGCCCTCAAGCGCCGGCTCGATGCCGGCGAGGCCGGCAGGCTGGAACTGCTCACGATCATCAGCCGCGACCCCAATCCGCCGCCGCCCGCCTACGTCGCGGCCTCCGGCGGCCTGTTCCGCGACATGATGATCCATGATCTCGATATGGCGCGATTCCTGCTGGGCGAGGAGCCGGTCGAGCTGTTCGCCGCCGCCTCCTGCCAGGTCGATCCGGCGATCGCGTCGGCCGGTGACGTCGATACCGCCGTCGTCACGCTGCGTACCGCGTCCGGCCGGCTGTGCCAAATCAGCAACTCCCGCCGTGCCACCTACGGCTATGATCAGCGGATCGAGGCGCATGGTTCCGTCGGGCTGCTGCGGGCCGGCAACATGACCGCCACCACCGTCGAATTCGCCGACGGACGCGGCTTTGTCACCGACCCGGCGCTGCCGTTTTTCCTGGAACGCTACGCCGCGGCCTATCGCGCCGAAATCGACGCGTTCATCACCGCCGTTGCGGCAGGGCGCAAGCCGACGCCGGACGGTGCGGATGGGCTCAAGGCGCTGGTGCTCGCCGATGCGGCAGCGGAATCGGCGGCCACTCATCGCGCGGTGGCCTTGTCATGAAGATCGGCCTGGTCACCGATAGTCTCGGCCATCTGTCGCTCAACGAGATGCTGTCGAGCGCGCAGGCGGCCGGGATCACCATGCTGGAATTCGGGTGCGGCAACTGGTCGTCCGCGCCGCATCTCGACATCGACGCCCTCCTTCACGACCCCTTGGCGCGTGCTCGCTTCCTGAGCGCGTTGCAGGCGCGCGGCCTTGCCCTCTCGGCGCTCAACTGCTCAGGCAATCCCCTGCACCCCGGCGACTCCGGCGTGCAGCATCGGCTGGTCACCAGCAAGACGATCCGCCTTGCCGGGCTGCTCGGCGTGAAGCGAGTGGTGATGATGTCCGGGCTTCCCGGCGGCGCGCCCGGCGACACGACGGCGAACTGGATCACCACCGCCTGGCCGCCGGAGACCGCCCGGGCGCTGGCCTACCAGTGGGACGGCGTGATCCTGCCGTACTGGTCGTCCCTGGTGACGGAGGCCGCGGCGGAGGGGGTCGAGAAGCTCTGCCTCGAACTGCATGGCCACCAGGCGGTCTATAATGTCGCGACGTTGCAGCGGTTGCGCGCTGGCGTCGGGCCGGTCGTCGGCGCCAATTTCGACCCCAGCCATTTGTTCTGGATGGGTGCCGATCCGCTGGCCGCGGTGCGTGCCCTCGGCGATGCGATCTACCACGTCCATGCCAAGGACACCCGGATCGACGCCGCCAACGCCGGGGTCAACTCGGCGATCGACACCACGCCGATGCACGATCTCGCTCGCCGGTCCTGGGGGTATGTCACGCTGGGATTCGGCCATGGCGAATCCTGGTGGCGCGAGTTCTGCATCGCGCTCCGGCTTGCCGGCTATGACGATGTTCTGTCGATCGAACACGAGGACCTTCTTCTGCCGCCCGAGGATGGCGTGCGCCGCTCGGTCGCCTTGTTGCGCTCGGCCGCCAATATCACGGGGTAAGGCGCGGATTAACCGGCCGTCAGGGTTTTGCCCGCAATATTCGGCCGCTCCACCACGGAGGCTGAACCGCGACAGATGTTGCCACCGACCGATGACGTGAAGAACTGGATGAACATGTTCCGATGGATCGTGAAGCTTATTCGCGACGAGTTCGGCATCGAAGAACCGCGGCTCATTCGCGGGGCGGTGCTGGAGACCGAGCTCGGGCTGGGTATCGAGCAGGTCGAGGAATTGCTCAGCAATACGGCGCGGGCCTTCGGCATCCGCTTTCCGCCGGCGACGCTGAATGAGGTGTTGAAGCTCGACGAACTATGCATGCTCGCCGCATGGCTCAAGGGGCTCTACAAGCAGCCGGAATTCCTCTCGGCAGGGTTCGTCGGCGATTGCCGGGCATCCAATCCACAGGCCGGTTGAGGCGTAAGGGAAGCGGTTCTTTTTTGAAAAAAAGAACCAAAAAACTTCTATCCGTTGGCTCCGCACTCTCCCTGGAGAGAGCGCAGCGAACGGATAAAAAGTTTTTGCTTCTTTTTTCAAAAAGAAGCGCTTCACTGCCTTCTTCACCCGAGCGGCGCAGGGGTAGCCGGCGGCGCCGGGGAACGATACAACACCTCCCTCGACCGCGCTCCGGACAGTCCGGCGCCGGCAAGCCAAAAGGGGAGTTCCCGCATGACCAACAAGGCCATTGCAGCGGCCTGCGCCGTCGCGCTGACCGCCTTCCTGGGGTCCGCCCAGGCCAAGACTCTCGTCTATTGCTCGGAAGGATCGCCGGAAAACTTCAACCCGATGATCAGCTACACCGGCACCAGCTTCGACGCCCAGCGGCCGATCTACAGCCAGCTCACCGGCTTCGAATATGGCGGCACCGCGGTGGTCGGCAATCTCGCCGAGAAGTGGGACGTCTCGCCCGATGGGCTGACCTTCACCTTCCATCTGCGCAAGAACGTCAAGTTCCACTCCAGCAAGACCTTCAAGCCCACCCGCAACTTCAACGCGGACGACGTGATCTTCAGCTTCGAGCGGCAGTGGAAGAAGGAGAACGCCTATTTCAAGGTCTCCGGCGGTGGCTACGACTACTTCACCGACATGGACATGCCGAAGCTGCTGAAGTCGATCGACAAGGTGGACGACAACACGGTGCGCTTCGTGCTCAACGAGCCGAACGCCCCCTTCGTCGCCAATCTCGCGATGGATTTCGCCTCGATCCAGTCCAAGGAATATGCCGACGCGATGCTGAAGGCCGGCAAGCCCGAGCTGATCGATCAGGAGCCGATCGGCACCGGGCCGTTCGAGTTCGTGCAGTACGTTAAGGACGCCAACATCCGCTTCAAGCGCTTCGAAGCCTATTTCGGCGCCAAGGCGAAGATCGACACGCTGGTGTTCTCCATCAACAAGGACCCCGCGGTTCGGGTTGCCAAGCTGAAGGCCAATGAGTGCCAGGTGATGATCGCGCCGAACCCGGCCGACCTTCCTGACATGAAGGCCAACGCTGACATCAACGTCCTCGAGCAGGCCGGACTCAACATCGGCTACTACGCCATGAACAACCAGAAGCCGCCCTTCGACAAGAAGGAAGTGCGCGAGGCCTTCGCCATGGCGATCGACCGCGACGCGATCATCAAGGAGGTCTATCAGGGTGCCGGCCAGAAGGCCAAGAACCTGATCCCGCCGACCATGTGGTCGTACGACGACTCGATCAAGGACGTCGAGTACAACCCGGACAAGGCCAAGGAAATGCTGAAGGCCGCCGGCGTCGAGAACCTCAAGATCGACATCTGGTGGATGCCGGTGCAGCGCCCCTACAATCCGAACGCCAAGCGCATGG
>JAPLOH010000066.1:2855-20644 GCA_026400845.1 Alphaproteobacteria bacterium | reverse complement strand
AGCAATCCCACACGCTCTGACAGATACTTCACCGGCAAACGTGGTCTGGTAAGACTCGTTTGCGATCCTGAAGCCGCGTTCTCAGTGCATCAGCAATGTCGGCAGCGCGGCGGCGCGAACAATCGCGTCGGTTACACCACCGAGGAACAACTGGCGCATCCGACTATGTGTATAGGCTCCCATCACAAGCAGCGTCGCGCCTGCCTCATCAGCCATCCGCAGGAGTTCTTCGCCGACCTGACCGCCTATATTGGGTTCCGGAAGGGCACGCGCGCTGACGCCATGCCAACTGAGCGCCTCAATTAGGTCATCCGCACTGAGGAAGGGTTCACTCGATTGCGGGGCGCAGAATATCGAGACTCTGTCGGCGGCGCAAAGCAGAGGCATGCTGGCGGCCACGGCGCGGGTCGCCTCCAGGCTCCCGCTCCAGGCTATGACGACGTGGGCAAACATATCTGCTCGCGCGACCGAAGGCACCAGAAGTACCGGACGCCCACCATCGAACACAGCAGCATCGAATGCTTGCCCGGCGGCAAGCAACCGGCCGGTCGGGAAACTCAGGACCACGAGGTCACTCAACCGCGCGCATTGTACCGTCATGCGTTCCACCGATCCCAGCCGGCCCGACCAGTTTGCGACGATGCGCGGTTCCTCTGTCCGAACTCGGCCCGTTGCCAGTTCATGGCCTCGGTGCCATGCGTCGAAGCGCGCCCGCGCGGCAGCTTCCGTTGCTTCTTCCTCGCGGCTGAGTTCATCGCGGCCGAGTTGGGAGATTAGTACGGACTCGGGGAATTCATTAAACAAGGTATCGGGCTGGGGCCGGATGAAGACGGCCTCAATATGGCCGCCGATGCGCCGAGCGACGGCAAGCGCTGCCGCCAACTGGGGTGTCTCCGATACGGCGGGGAAGACGGGCACAAGGATCGTTCGGATTGACATCGGCCACACTCCTTTCAGGCAAGTCTTAGGCCGCCGACACCAGAAATCCATTGATCTAGCGCAACCCTCGTCGACTTAAACAACGCCAAATTACTTTGTGGTCCTCGTAGAGCTAGCATCTGTCGTCCGCTCCTGTGCACTCGTGTACGTGGAAAATTTGGGTGGCTACCAGCAGTCAATCGGCCTACATTTCGTGCGTCTGATAAGGACGGTACGGCGTGACGGCCTCTCTCCTGCTCGGTGTCATCAGCCTGGGCCTTTTGCTGCAACTGGCAATTGGATTCGCTGTAGCCGTGAGTCGTCGACGTCAGGCTGATCCGGTCGACGGCCTGGCCACCCGTGACCCGACCTTGGACGTCGCGGCCTGGCCGGGCTGGCGTCCTTTTCGCATCACCGCGCGGAGGTTCGAGGATGCCGCGCAAACCCAGTGCTCATTCCATCTTGCCCCGGTCGACGGCGCAATCTTGCCGCCCTTCATGCCCGGGCAGTTCCTCACATTCAGTCTGAAAATCGGTGAGGACGCCGCCCGAAACACCGTCCGCTGCTACTCGCTGTCCGACCGCCCCAGCCTTGCCAGCTACCGCATAACGATCAAGTACGCGCGCGCGCCGGACGACAAGCCCGACGTGCCGGCAGGCGTCGCCTCCAGCCATTTCCATGACCGACTGGCAGTTGGCGATATCGTCATGGCCAAAGCCCCCGCCGGGCAATTCACGCTCGATTCCGATCCCACCGTTGTGTCCGTGTTGATCGCCGGCGGCATCGGCATCACGCCGATGATCAGCATGCTGGCCGAGGCCCTGAGCACGCATCCGGACCGGCCGATGCACCTGTTCTATGGCGTGCGTACCCTTGAGGAGTGCGCCTTCCGGCCCGCGCTTGAGGCACTCGCCCAGGCGCATCCCAGCTTTGTGCTCCACCTCGCCTGCAGCCGGCGCGACACCGACAGCCCGCCGGGGCATCTCGCGGGCCGTATCGGTATCGTGCTGCTGCGCCGCGTGCTGCCACTGGGCCGCAACCGCTACTACCTCTGCGGACCACCCGCGATGGTGACCGAGCTTACCCGCGATTTGCGAGCCTCAGGTGTTCCCGAGGGGGACATCCGGTCCGAGGCATTTGGTCCCGCCACGCCCGGTCAGCCTCTGACCCTTGTCGGCGACGCCGCCAAGCTGTCGGTGCAGTTCAAGCGCAGCGGCCGCACCCTGCTCTGGGACGGCCAGGACGCGAGCCTGCTCGACTTTGCCGAACGCCACGGCGTCCCCATCGAGTCCGGCTGCCGCGCGGGCGCCTGCGGCACGTGCGCCACCCGTGTCCTGACCGGTGACCTGCGCTATCCGATGAAGCCCGACCAGCCCCCTGACGCCGGATTCGGATTGCTGTGCATCGCGACACCCACCTCCAACCTGGTGCTCGACGCATGACCGGCACCCTGTTCAACCGCGAAGTGCGGCCATTCCTGCTGATCCTGCTGGCTCTGGCCGTCGCGGCGGTGATCGCTGATGTCGGACTGCATCTGCTTGATGCCGTCTGGGTCGGCCGCTATCTCGGTATTCCCGGCACATTGCTGATCCTCGCCTCGACACTCTACTCGCTGCGCAAGCGCAAGCTGATCCGGATGAGCACACCGGCGACGTTGCTTGCCTGGCACGAGGGCCTGGCGTGGCTCGGGTCGCTGCTGGTGCTGGTCCACGCCGGCGTGCATTTCAATGCGTTGCTGGGTTGGCTGGCGGTCGGCGCGATGCTGGTCACGGTCACCAGCGGACTGACCGGGAAGTTCCTCCTCCAGCGCGCCCGCCGCCACATGGAGGCGACCCGCCAGCGCATCCGCGGGCAGAACCTGTCCGCCGCCGAAACCCGACAACTCCTCTATTGGGAAAGCCTGACCTTCGACGTTATCGCGGCGTGGCGACGCGTCCATCTCCCCATCACGCTGGCCTTCGCCGTGCTCGCCACCGCGCACTTGGTCAGCATCTTCCTGTTCTGGCGCTGGCGATGACGCGACATTGGGTGCTCTGGCTGGTCGCTGCCAATCTCGTGGTGCTCGTCGCCCTGGCCTTTGTCTATCCGACCGCAATGGTGAGCCCCGGCCCCCTGATCGCCGCCCACCAGTCCCTCGCGACCGACTGCTTCAGCTGTCACACCGCCTTCCGCGGTGCCACGGCGGCCAAGTGCGCGAGTTGCCACCGGTCGGCGGATATCGGCAAACGCACCACCAAGGGCATCCCGCTGACCGCCTCATCCGGCAAGACCGCATTCCATCAGGCCCTGGCCAAGCAGGACTGCATGGGCTGCCACACCGACCACGCACTGCCCGCCTTCGCCGGTCGACCGAGAACGGCATTTTCCCACGGCCTCCTGCCGCTCAACGTCCAGGCCGATTGCGCCTCCTGCCACACTGCTCCCGCCACCAGCGTCCATCGCGCGCCCGTCGCGCAATGCACGCAGTGCCACACCACGTCGCGATGGAAGCCTGCCAGCTTCGAACACAGCAAGTACTTCGCCCTGGACGGCGACCACAACACCCCTTGCGCCACCTGTCATGTCGGCGGGGATACGCGCCGCTACACCTGCTACGGATGCCACGAGCATCAGGTCGCCGGCATCACCGCGAAGCACACGCGCAAAGGCATCCGTGACTTCACGAACTGCGTCGCCTGCCACCGCAGTGCGAAAGAGCGGTCCGGCCACGGTGGCAAGGCGGGAGAGGGACACCGCGATGACGACGATTGATCGGTGCCGACCAGCGGACCGCGCGGCATGATGCGCCTCTCCACCCATGACGAGCGGCATGTCGTTTCCCGTATCGGCTGGCTGCGCGCCGCCGTGCTCGGCGCAAATGATGGTATCATTTCAACGTCGAGCCTGATTCTCGGCGTCGCAGCCGCGGCGGCGCCGCCATCAGAGGTTCTCGTCGCGGGCGTTGCCAGTATCGTCGCCGGAGCCATGGCGATGGCGGCCGGCGAATACGTGTCAGTCAGCTCACAGGCCGACACCGAGCAGGCCGATCTGAGGCGGGAGCAGGCCGAGCTCCTCAGCGACCCCGCCCACGAACTCGAGGAACTCACTGCGATCTACATGCAGCGCGGCGTCGACGCGGACCTCGCGCGCCTGGTGGCCCAGCAGTTGATGGCCAAGGACGCCCTCGGCGTCCATGCCCGTGACGAGCTCGGCATCTCCGAAATCACCGCTGCCCGGCCCATCCAGGCAGCACTGACCTCGGCGGCAACCTTTTCTGTCGGCGCCGCCCTGCCGCTGCTGATGGTGGTGGTATCACCGCCGAACGCGCTGACCCTGATGGTCACGGCGTCGTCACTGGTCTTTTTGGCCTCGCTCGGAGCCATCGGGGCGCATGCAGGCGGCGCCGGCGTGCTCCGGGCGACAGCGCGGGTAACGTTCTGGGGCGCCGCGGCGATGGCACTGACCGCCGGGATCGGGGCCCTGGTCGGGCGGGCGATTTGACCGCCTTCCGCCTGACATGGACCGTCGCGCCGGCAGTCACGCGGAGGATAGGGCGATCGGCGATCTGACTGACGCAGTTCTCGACTTCATCAGGACCCATGAGATCTGGGCGGCCCCGATCGTGCTGGCTCTGGCGTTCGGGGAATCGCTCGCCTTTGTCTCGCTGGTGCTGCCATCCACCGTCATGCTGTTTGCCATCGGCGGCCTGATCGGCGCGAGCGGGATTGGCTTCTGGTCGCTGTGGGCCGCGGCATCGCTGGGAGCGATCCTTGGAGACTGGGTCTCATACTGGCTCGGACGGCGCTACCAGCGGCGCATCGCCGGGATCTGGCCGCTCACGCGACACCCTGCGCTGCTACCCACGGGCGAGGCGTTCTTCAAAAGGTGGGGGGTGATGGGCGTGTTCGTGGGCCGGTTCTTCGGGCCGTTACGCTCTGTCGTGCCACTCGTGGCCGGCATTTTCGCAATGCATCCGGTTCAGTTCCAAATTGCGAACGTCGCCTCTGCGCTGGTGTGGGCCGCTGGCATTCTTATGCCAGGAGCGCTGTTCTTCGGATGGCGGCTGTAGGATCGTGCAAACACCCGTCGATCAACAACACCCGACATTTCCTCATCTACAAGCCGGTGCGCACCTGGTCGTTAAGCCATGATAACCACACCTTGGTTCCATTTTGCTGTTGCCCTGGGCCTTGGCCTGCTGATCGGGCTTGAACGCGAACGGAAGAAGGGCGAGGGGCCGACCCGTCGGCCAGCGGGCATTCGTACATTTGGTCTCACCTCGCTCCTTGGCGCGATCGCCATCCATGTCGGCGGCGTTTCGCTCCTTGTCGTCGTGACCGCCGGCGTCATCGCGCTCGCTGCACTGTCCCACTTTCGGGCACGCGATGAGGATCCCGGCCTCACGACCGAAATCGGCCTTGTCACGATGCCGCTTCTCGGCGGGGTTGCGATGTCCGATACCGGCCTCGCGGCGACCTTGGGGGTGGCGATCGCGGTGGTCTTTGCCGCGAAGGCGCCATTGCACGGCTTCGTCAGGCGCGTGCTTTCAGACGCCGAGGTCAATGACGGGCTGGTCTTTGCGGTCGCGACGGTCGTGATCTGGCCTCAGCTGCCGGATCGCTATCTCGGCCCACTGGATGCGATAAACCCACACAGCGTGTGGCTGCTGGTCGTCCTCCTGCTCGCGCTGGGAGCATGCGGCCATATCGCGACAAGGGCACTCGGTCAGCGGTTCGGGTTGCCTATCGCGGGCCTCGCCTCCGGCTTTGTCTCGAGCACGGCGACGATCGGCTCAATGGCAAGCAGGGCGGCGAAGGATGCTGCCAGCATCCGACCAGCGGTCGCCGGGGCGGCCCTTTCATCGGTAGCGACCTTCGTCCAGATGGCCCTGCTGCTCATGACAATTTCCAAACCGACACTTGTCCTGATGGCGCCAGCATTGGCCGCGGGGATGATCGTGGCGACGATCTACGGGCTCGCATTCCTACCGCGCAGGGCAGCACCCGAGACGCCGACCGCTGCCGATCCGGGACGGGCTTTCAGTATCGGGACAACCCTCTGGCTCACGGGAACGATGGTCGTCATGTTGCTGATTGCCGCTGCGTTGAGGCGCTGGCTGGGGGAAACTGGCATCATCGCCGGGGCGATCGTCGCCGGGTTCATTGATACTCATTCTGCGGCAATTTCGGTCGCCTCATTGGTGCCCTCGGCAACGCTGACGCCAATGGAGGCCGCGCTGCCGATTCTGGCGGCCATGACGAGCAATGCCGTGGCGAAAATGGCGATGGCCGTGGGGGCCGGTGCGCCGGGCTTTGCACTGCGCATCGTCCCGGGGATCGTCCTTTCGATCGGGGCGGCCTGGGCGGTAGCGATGCCAATGATCCTTCAATGAGCGCCCAAAAACGTCAAACGGGTTGCTCGCGCCAGTCCGCAGACCGGCCGAATACGGCGACTTCATTGTCCCGATGCCAACCGGTTGGCGAGCGCGTACGACGCCGACGATGATTCCCTCTGACCGTCCACAATCAAAATTTTGCTATGTTCTGACCTTCAGCATCAGCTCCACAGCCCTATGATCGAGTCGGCTCGCCCAAACGCCTTCATGTCTGGAAGCTAAGCTCATGAGCACGCCCCAACACGCCGCTGGACTTCGCCGTGTTCTGACGCTTTGGCCTCTGATCTTCTATGGGTTGGGCGTCATAGTTGGCGCCGGGATCTACGTCGCACTCGGCGCCGTCCTACGTCGCGCGGGTGAGACCGCGCCGCTCTCTTTCCTGCTTGCAGGGGTGACCGCCGGCCTCACCGGCCTCTGCTATGCTGAACTTGCTGGCCGGTTCCCCGAGGCGTCCGGCGGGGTCGCCTATGTGCGGCATGGATTCGGCTCGGACCGACTATCACAGCTGACGGGACTGGCGATGACCCTGGCAGTGGCTGTCTCAGCGGCTTCAATCGCCTCCGGCACAATCCAGTATTTGACCATTTTGCTGAAACTACCCGTCCCTCTGCTCATGACATTGATGATCGGCGGCTTTACCGCCATCGCGATGATGGGCGTGGGAGCAAGCGTGGGACTGGCCGGTGCGGTCGGCGCGATCGAGATCGCCGGGCTTGTCGTGGCGGTGTGCGCAGGTCTGCTGGCGGCCCCGGATTTCAACATGACCGGCATGATTCCTTCGACCCTTCCGGGCTGGGGCGGCACGGTCGCGGGGGCGTTCATCGCGTTCTTCGCCTTCATCGGCTTCGAGACATTGGCCAACATGGGCGAAGAAGTGAAGGACCCTCGCCGCACTTTACCCCTGGGCATTCTGGGGGCGGTCGGGATCAGCGTCGGGCTGTATGTTCTGGTCGTGACCGCGGTAGTGCTGAGTGATCGGGCAACGGCCAATCCATTGGCGGGATTGTTCGAGGGGAACGTTATCTCCGTTTTCGCGATCGTCGGCGCCCTCGCGGTTGGCAATGGCGTGCTTGTGCAGATCATGATGCTCGCCCGCCTGTTCTACGGAATGGCGAACAGAGGCCAACTTCCTGGCTTCCTACGGCGCATCCATCCAAGCACACAAACGCCGGTCTCCGCGACTCTGCTGGCTGGCGCGATAGTACTGCTAGTTACGGTGGCGGTGCCCTTCGAGCGTCTGCTGGCGCTGAGCAACGCGATCACGTTGGCGATCTTCACCTTGGTCAACCTGGCACTATGGAAGCTGCGACTGCAAGGGCCGCCACCGGACGACAGCTTCCATGCGCCGGCCTGGGCGCCTCCGGTCGCTGCGGCGTCCTGCCTCGCCTTGATGGCATGTGAGGTCATGTTTTGACGTGGGCGATACCCCTTTTCCCGCAAGGGCACCGTCAGCCCGGTCACGCGCCACTCGATCGCCACCCACATCAGCTTCGACGGCTCTCGGCCCATATGTGACCGGCACACTGCGCCGTCTGTGGAGCGCGCGCCGGTGGCGCATTTCTCTTGTCCCTCACGTCATTCGCGCGATAGTACTGAAAGTAGGGTTGGCGGTAGCACCCGGCAGACATCGGACCCGCTGATCTTCTCTTTCGCCGCGATCTCCCTGACCGTGCCCACGGCGCCGGTCTCCAGCATCCGGCGCCACCGGAACGATCGCGCGCGCGCCTTCACCACGGTGGTGTCCGTTCGCCGGCGCCCAGGCCGGCGCACCATCCGGTGCCACGGCCAGGTTCCGCCCACCGCGTTGACGGATGGTCATCGGCACGTGGACAGTGATAATCGTCACCGCGGCCGGCCGCGAAGTCGCCGCGGCGCTCATGCCGCCGTCCGATGCACGGTAGCGCCGGCGGGGTTCAGGTCCCGCATCAGGCTGGCCAGCCGTTTCAGCGCCTCCCGCGTCTCGGCCCCGGTCAGGTCTGGAGCGTCAGCCCGCGCAGTCCGCCACGTGGCGGTCACCACATCGGGCTGGCGTAGCAGCGCGCGGGCCTGATCGATCACCGCGGTCTCGATCTCGCCGGCCGGCACGCGCGCGTTGCCTCATTGCTACTGAGGCGCCCGCGCATACTCCGGATTGCGGAACCGCTCGAACGTTACATCCGTATCCCGATACCCCGGCTGCGCCGTCTCGCCGAAGGCGGCGACCAGTGCGACATGGCGTTCCTCAATATGTCCACGATACTCCGGATGCGGAATGATGTACATCGCGTTCTCCGCGATCGCCCGCAGCACCTTCTCGCCGACGAAGACAGGGGCCATGCGCTGCGCCTGCTCGATCCGCAGCGCTTCAGACCCAACCGTTGCCATCCCCTCGGACGCGCCAGGCACACCCGCCCGGACTGCGACGGAACTGGCGAACAGGTTGCTCCGCACCCCTCCCGGACACAGCACGCTCACCCCGATCCCCGCCGCGGCAAGTTCGGCCCGCATCGATTCCGAGAGCCCCACAACGGCGTATTTCGACGCGCAATAGGCCGCGAGACCACCGGGTGCCATCAACCCGCCGGTGGAGGCAGTGTTGACGATATGGCCCCATTGTCCGCGCGCGAGCATCCGCGGCACCACGGCCCGCACGCCGAGGAACGTGCCGGTGGCGTTGATCTCCAGCACCATGCGCCAAAGCGCCTCCGGCATCTCGGCAACCGTGATCTCCCGCCCGTTGGCAAACCGCCCCTGGCCCACGCCGGCGTTGTTGCACAGGATCTCCACCGGCCCCAGCATCGCTTCCACCGTGTCCAACGCGCGCTCCCACTCCGCGCCGCGCGTTACGTCCAGCTTCACCGCCTTCCCCAGGCCCGGCAGTGCTACCTTGGCCGCGTCCAGCGCGGCATCGTTGATGTCCGCGATGGCGACCCGCAACCCCGCGGCGATGAACGCCTTGGCCATCCCCAGCCCAATCCCGCTCGCGCCCCCGGTGATCAACGCCGTCCTGCCTGCTAGCCGGTCCATCGCACGCTCCCAGATTCCCGCCGCCAAAGTGCGGCCTCGCCAAGTTAATCGTCATCCCTCCTGCCCCGCAACGCAGCCGCCCTGGTCGGGTTGACTGACCAGACCAGGGCAGCGACGAGTTCATGGCGTTGTCCCCCCCCACTCCACCAGAAACCCCTCCCGCAGCACGTGCACCCCGAGTTCCGTCGGCTGCCGGCCGTCTAGGATCGCCTCGACGATATCCGGCGCCAGCAGGGTCAGCATGAGGATGCATGAGACATACGAGGCGGTGACGCGGCTGGCGACCGACGTGATCGGCCCCGATCCCATCGCGCAGGATTGGCTGCACCGGAACGGCGTCCGTCTGGAGCGCGCATTCAGACCCACGCGGCTGGTTCACATGGCGGGTACGGCGCTCAAGATGAACGCCGCCAACACGTTCGATGAATTGCGCCGCGTGGCACGCCGGCCCGACATGCGCGGCTGCGCCGGTACCTCCGAGGACGGCGCCATCGCTGCTCTCTCTGCAACGCCGCGCGAGGCCTGACCGCAGCATCCATTGCCGCAATGACATAGCGAGTGCTCCGGGTCACATACCCCCGCCGTGCGTCTCCTGACGCCGGTCGATCTTTGCCCTGAGCGCAACAAAATCGATCGGCTTGGCATAAACGGCATGGGCGCCGGCCTCCTTCGCGCGGCGCACCGTCGCCGGGTCGTCATCGCTGATGAACACGATGACAGGAAGCTCAGGCCACTGCGATGTCACCTGTTGCAGCAATCCCAGCCAGCTCATTCCCGGCACGTTGATGTCGGACAGCAGCAGGAGGTCTGGCCCGTCGGCGTCAGTGTGCAATGCTGCAAGTGTTGCCGGTCCGGACAACACGAACTCCAGCGCATACTGCCCCTGGCGCACTTCGCGGCGGAACTTCTGACGGATCAGCGCCTCGACGTCGGGTTCGTCGTCAACGACTAGGATACGGACGGTCATGGCGTGTCTCCCGCGCTGCTGCGGGGGATGGTGACGGTGAACTCGGTGAATGCGCCCTCCCGGCTCTCGACGGCGATGCTGCCGTTGTGCTGCTTGACGATGATGTCGTGGCTCAGCGAAAGCCCGAGCCCGGTGCCTTCGCCGGCAGGCTTGGTGGTGTAGAACGGCTCGAAGATGCGGGCCTTCACGCTGTCCGGCATGCCAATGCCGTTGTCGCGCACACGGATGAGCACGGCGTCGGGGCGGGCCTCGGTGCTGACGGTGAGGGTTGGCTCGAACGCGGGGTCGCCGGACTCGGCCTTGCGGCGGGCGCCAGCGTAGAAGCCGTTGTTGATCAGGTTCAGAACCACTCGGGTGAACTCCTGCGGGTAGAGCGCGACGTTTCCGCAGGCCTGGTCGTAGTGCCGTTCCAGGGTGACGTTGAAGCCGGGCTTTTCCGCCCGCGCCCCGTGGTAGGCGAGGTTGAGGGCTTCCTCCACGGTGGCGTTGAGATCGACCGCGCGGCGATCGCCGCCGCTCTCGCGCGAGTGCAGCAGCATGTTCTTGACGATGCCGTCAGCGCGCTTGCCGTGGCTGACCACTTTTTCCAGGTTGCTTTTCAGCATGGTGGTGAGCTCGGCCACCTCCTCACGCATGCCATCGGTGAGGGGGGCGGGTTCGATGGCCTCGCTGAGTTCGTCGAGGAGTTCGACGGACAGAGCGGAGAAGTTGTTGACGAAATTGAGCGGGTTCTTGATTTCGTGGGCGATGCCGGCGGTCAGCGCGCCGAGGGATGCGAGCTTTTCGGTCTGGATCAGCCGGTCCTGGGTGCGCCGCAGGTCCGCCAGCGCCGCGTCGGAAGCTGCCTGGGCGCGCCGTGCGGCCTCGAACAGGCGGGCGTTCTCGATGGCCAGCACCGACTGGGCGGCGAAGGTTTGCATCAAGGCGATGGTGGCGGGCGCGAAGGCGCCCTCGGTCCGGCGGCGGATGACCAGGCCGCCAACGACGGTGTTTTCGCGCAAGAGGGGGACGGCGAGGACGGCGTGGATGCCTTGGAGAAGGGTGCGCGCCTCGGGGGTGCCTCCGTCGGCCTGCACGTCATCGACGCTGACGGGTGCGCGCTCGGCGGCACTGCGGCCGAGATAGGTCTCGCCGATACGGATGCGGCGCTCGCGCAATGCGGCGACCCGGTCCTCGCTCATGCCATAGGCGGCTTTCGGCACGAACACCTGCTCCGCTTCGGAGAATTCATAGATCAGCCCCTCCTCGGCCCCCGCCAGCGGAACGGCGTGGTTGATGACGGTGGCGAGCACGGTTTCGAGGTCGAGCGAGGAGTTGACGGCGCGGAGCACCTCTTCCAGCGCCTGAAGCTCGGCGACGGAGCGGGTGAGTTCGGCGGTGCGATCCTGCAGGGCGCGGAATGTGGCGACGCTGCCGATGGCGATGACCGCCTGTTCGGCGAAGGTTTGGACCAGCTCGATCTGCGCCTGGGTAAACCCGTTCGGCCTGGGGTTGCCGACGTTGATCGTGCCGATCGGAACGCCGTCGCGCAGCAGCGGCACAACGATAACGGACCGGAAGTTCCAACTATTCTTGGGCTGATCGCGATTGTGGGCCGTCTGCCTGCTGAGCAGAGCGCGATCCATGATGTCACCGGGCTTCGGGGGCCTGGGGAACTCCCGCGCCCATGCCGCCAGCACCTCGTTATCGACGTCCCAGCCGAGGGCCGATCGCATATGCAATTGCGTGCCGTCGAACTCATAGAGGCCGCCCTGGTTGCTGCCCGAGAGTTCGAGGGCACGGCGAAGAATGATATCGAACACCGGCTTGGTGTCGTTCGTGGAGGCCGACATCACCTTGAGCACGTCGATGGTCGCGGCCTGGTGGGCAACCTGCACGGCGAATTCGCTGTTGCGGCTGGCGAGTTCGGCAGTGCGTTCGCGCAGCGCCCGGTAGGTGGCGACCGACCCGATGGCGATGACGGCCTGTTCGGCGAAGGTTTGCATCAACTCGATCTGGCTGTCTGAGAAGCCGCCTGGCCGCTGCGACGACAGGCTGATGACCCCGATGGGCTCGCCATCCCGCAGCAACGGAATCATCAATGAGGACCGTAGGCCGGCAGAAGGGATTTGATTCTTGTAACTTTCCTCCATCAGCCGATCACGGATAAGGACCATTTTACGCTCGAGGATCACCGAACCCACCAGACCGAGCGCGTCGGGCCGGGCCGGGTATCGCGCCGCGAAGGCCGCGCCTTCGGGTCCGGATGCCGCCATTTGCGCAGGCGAGTTTCCTAGCGGGTTGCAAATCGCTCGGAAATGCAGGAGCTCACCGTCATACTCCCACACCCCCGATGAGTGTCCTTCGCAAAGTTGCACCGCCCGCTGCACGATCTGGTCGAACACCGGCTGGGTATCATCCGGCGAAGCGGACATCACCTTCAGCACATCGATGGTGGCCGCTTGCTGGTCGATGCGTTCGGCGAAGTCGCTGTTGCGGGCGGCGAGTTCGGCAGTGCGGGCTTCGAGAGCGCGGAACGTCTCGGCGCTGCGGATGGCGATGACGGCCTGTTCGGCGAAGGTCTGCAGAAGAGCGACCTGCGTGGCGGAGAAGCCGCCGAGTTCCTGCTTGCCGATGCTGATGGCGCCGACCACCTTTCCCTCGCTCAGCATCGGCAGGGCGACGCCGGAGCGCACGCCGAGTTGCCGCGCGGCATCGGTCAATAGCGCGCTATCGGCATCGCCCAGGGCATGGGCGATCTCGCGCTCCAGGAGCGCGCGGCCCAACAGGCCGCCGGGCAGCGGCGCCATCGGGAACGCGCGCCTGTAAGACTCAAAGATGACCGAATCGAATGGTGCGATTGCCGACAGAAGCGTGATCTGCTCGCCATCAAAGCCGTAAATGGCCGTATTGGCCGCCCCGCATAGATCGCGGGCGCGTCCAACGATCTGGTCGAACACCGGCTGCGGGTCGCTGGGCGAAGCCGACATCGCCTTGAGCACGTCGATGGTGGCGGCTTGGTGGTGGATCTGTTCGGCGAAGTCGCTGTTGCGAGAGGCCAGTTCCTCGGTGCGGGACTGCAACTCGCCGAGCAGCCGGGCATTCTCGACCGCGATCGCCGCCTGGGCGGCGAAGGCTTCGAGGAGGGCGATTTCCCGGTCGGCGAAGGCGCGCACCTCCCGGCGGTAAACCCAGAGAACCCCGAGCAACACCGTTTCCTTGATCAGCGGCACGGCCAGGAGCGTGCGTACGCCCTCGATGTCGACGGCCCCGCACGTCAGAACGCTACCCGCCTTGTAGCTCTCGGATTCCCGTAGATCGAGGGTCTGGCGCGACTTACCCGCTGCCAGAATATCGCCACTGCGAGGTCGCCACGGAATGTTCGCCATCTTGTGCGCCCGATACTCGTCGCGGACGCCGAGGAGGCACGTGATGTTGCGCTGCTCGCCATCGAAGACGTCGATGAGCCCCGACGCCGCGCCGCACAGCCGCATCGCTCTTTCGAGTATGGTCTCGAACACCGGCACGAGAACCCCGGCCGAGGCGTTGATGACCTGCAACACATCGGCAACCGCCGTCTGCCGCTCCAACGCCTCCCGCTGTTCGATCAGAAGGCGGGTGTTCTCGATGGCGATGAGCGCCTGGTCGGCGAAGATACTGATAAGGTCGATCTGCCGTTGGGTGAAGAGCTCGACATGGCGGCGCCACAGTACGAACACGCCACGTGGCTTGCCGGCCTGCAGCAAGGGAACTGCCAGAACCGTGCGCATGCCCGCCCGGATATCGGCTTCGTAATATCCATCGACCTGTGTAACATCCTCGATCTGCACCACGCGCTGCTCGCCCCAGGCACGCATTGCGGCCCCGGGTGCGTCGGGGCGATGCGCAAATGTGCCGAGTGCCCGGTTCTCCTGTTCGCGCGCAACGTTGGGTGGATACATGGCGCCGAACGACCAGTGCGCCTCGTCGCCGTGCCACAAGGCGGTCTGCTCGGCGCCGCACAGCCGCCCGGCAGCCTCCACCAGGGTGTCCAGCACCGGTTGCAGATCGAAGGTGGAGCGGCTGATGACTTTCAGCACGTCGGAGATCGCCGTCTGGTAGTCGAGCGATTCCTGCAAATCCGCGGTGCGCTGTTGCAGCGCCCGCCACGTCGCCACCGAGCCAATGGCGATGACGGCCTGTTCGGCGAAGGTTTGCAGGAGGGCAATCTGGCTGTCGGAGAAGCCGCCGGGCTTCTTCGACGACAGCGTGATCACGCCCACCACCGCATCGCCCAGGAGCAAGGGGATAATCAGTGACGACTTCAAGCCGACGCCGATGACCGCCCCCGTCTTTGTGCCGTCATACTGGTCCCAGTCGCGCACGTGGACCATCCGACGCTCATGGATCGCCTGGCCGCGCGGAGTATTGGTGTCCAGGATCCGGGGGAACTCGGCGATGAAGGCGGTGCCTTCAGGACCTGACGCCGCCACTTCCGCGCGCGAGTTTCCCCATTGCATGGCGACCGCCCGCAGATGAACGCGCTCACCATCATATTCAAAAACACATGACGAATCGCCGTCACAGAGGGCACGGGCACGGCGCACGATCTGGTCGAACACCGGCTGGGCATCGTCGGGTGACGCCGACATGATTTTCAGCACGTCGATCGTCGCCGCCTGCTGGTCGATGCGCTCCGCAAAATCGCTGTCGCGGGCGGCAAGTTCCGCGCGCAGCGACATGACGGTGCGCTGGAGGTCGGCGACGGTGTCGTCCGGCGGGCTCATGCGGATACTCCCCTGGCGGCGATGCGGCGGTCGATCTCCGCCTTCAGCGCCGTGAAGTCGATCGGCTTGGCGTAGACGTCCTCGGCGCCACCCTCGCGGGCCAGCCGCCGCGTCTCGGCGTCGCCATAGGCCGTGATCATGATCACCGGCAGGTCCGGCCGCAACGCCTTTACCCGCGGCAGCAGTTCGAGGCGGGTCATCCCCGGCATGTTGATGTCCGACAGCAGCAGGATCAGCGCGCTGTCATCCGCGCTCTCGACCATGCTGAGCACCGAGGGGGCGGAGGTCGCGAAATCCAGCGCGAAGCGGCCGCTGCGGATGTCGCGGCGGAATTGCTGGCGGAACAGGGCCTCGACGTCGGGCTCGTCGTCAACCACGAGGATGAGCAGGTTCATGCGGCGGTTCCTCGCGTGGTGCGGGGCAGGGTGACGGTGAATTCGGTGAACACACCGGGCGCGCTGTCAACCGTGATGGTGCCGCCGTGCTGCTTGGTGACGACGTCGTAGATGATGGAAACCCGAGCCCGGTGCCCTCCGAGAGGCTCATCGGCGCGCTGCTCGATCGGCTCACCCACCACGTTCACATCCTAGAAATGAACGGCGACAGCTATCGGCTCAAGCAGAGCAAGCGACGTCAGCGCGGCGGCCGCTCCGCCGAACCCCCGGATCACCCATCCGCAGGATGATGCCGAAGCGCGCCGTGCGCTCCGGGTTTCGTGCCGTCACGCTTTGGAGTGGAACCATGCCGCGTAAATCGATCGGCGAGAGACCGATGCCCGATGACCGACGCCGAACGCCAGGCCCGACACCGTGTCTTGTGCACAGCCGGCAACCCGACAATTCGCACAGGCCGCTCGGCCGATCGTCGCGGCCGGGCACGGCGCTGGCATGATGCCGTCGCAGAACTGGCGGAATTGCAGGCGCAGTATGCGGTCTGGCTGGATGCTTTGCCGGACAATCTGATGGACAGCGCCATCGCCGATGCCCTGCGCGCCGTCTGTGTCCTCGACCTGACCGAGCTTCAGGCGATCGACTCGCCACGAGGATTTGGCAGAGACTGACCATCAACGTCCCACGCTCTCCGCGCCTCGCGCCGGCAGCCCCCCAGTGGGCATCCCGCACCGATACGCAGAAGGCCCCCGCGGGGGCCTTCTGCGGGCGTCCCCGATGCATCTTTACTCCGGCGCGCCGATGCATTTTCTCTCCGGCGTTGACAGTTCATGGTACTTCCCAGCAACCGCCCGAAGTTCACCCGCTGAATAGTCTGTCCGTGTGATCGTCAACGCCGCTCCCATCCGATGCCTCCCATCCGCGAATCTCGACCGCGATGATCGAATCAGAAAACGACACCCGGGGGAATCCTCAGACAGTCAGAGACTGCGCGGGTTGGTATTGTCCAAGCCGAAATGCTGTCCAGACAAGCGGGACCACCTCAAGGGGCAATTTTTATGTCGCGAAATCGATAACTACATTGCGGCTTCTTGGATAAACACTGACGACAACGGAGTTTCATACACCGGCGCCGTGTTAACCAGGGGGAGATCGTCGCAAATCGGACAAAGGTCTTCTTGCTTCTTTTTCTTCAGAAAAGAAGCGCTTCCTTCATTCATCGTCCTCGGGCGCCACCGCCGCAAACCGCGCCCGATGCAGACCAGCGCCGCCGAAGAGGTGGGAGAGCACCATCGCCTTGCGCAGGAACAGCCCGATATCGGCCTCGTCGGTATAGCCGATGCCGCCATGGAGCTGGATGCACTGGCGCGTCACCAGCATCGCCGCCTCGGCCGCCCGGGCCTTGGCGCGCGAGACGGCGGATTGGCGGATTGCCGGATGCACAGAGGTATCGAGCGTCACGGCGGCCGCCTCGACCGAGGCGCGGGTGAGCGCCACCTGGATCTTGAGATCGGCCGCCCGGTGCTGCAGAGCCTGGAAACTGCCGATGGCGCGGCCGAACTGGTTGCGGGTTTTCATGTAGTCGAGCGTCATCGCGAAGGCGCGGTCCATCACGCCGAGCAAATAGGCGCCGGTCGCGAGTGCCGCCTCCTCCAGCGCCTCCGCCATGTCGCCGCTGAGCGGCGTGCAGGCGGCGTTGTCCAAAGTGAGGGTGCCGAAATTGCCGCCATCCTGGGTGCGTTCGATGGCGAGCGACACGCCGGCGGCATCGCGCGCCACCAACGCCAGCCCGTCCCGCCCGGAGACGATGAAGCCATCGGCGCCGGCGGCCATCGGGATGAAGGCCTTGCGCCCGTTGGCCCGCCCGCCGGCCACGGTGGTGTCACCCGCCGTATCCAGCGAATTCGGCCGCTCCTGCCACGCCGGCAGGATCACCTTGTCGCCCGCCAGCACCTCGGACAGCGCGCCGCCCGAGAGCAGGGCGGCCGAGGTCACCGCACCGATGAAGGGCTCGGGCACCAGGCCGCGGCCCAGCTCCTCGGCCAGCGCGCAGTATTCGGCGACGCCGAGCCCCGATCCGCCCTTGGCCTCGGGCACCCGTAGCGCCGCCCAGCCCATGTCACACATCTCCTTCCAGGTCGCCGGGTCGAAGCCCGGGTCCTGGAAGCGCAACGCGCGGATGCGGCGATAGTCGCCGGGAATCACGGCGGCGGCACTTTCGCGCAACAGCCGGATGTTTTCGGCCCGGTCCTCGGCGGCGCTCATAGTCTCACTCCGCGAAGTAGAGCGGCGCGTCGGTGCGCGCCTGCAGAGTTTCGCGCGACATGCCCGGCACGATGGAGCGCACCTCGAAGCCGCGCGGGGTGACGTCGAAAATGCCGAAATTGGTG
>JAPLOH010000066.1:0-2843 GCA_026400845.1 Alphaproteobacteria bacterium | reverse complement strand
TTCACCGCACGGGGCGCGGTCAGCGGATAGTCGCATTTGCGCACCATTTTCGACCGCCCGTCCTTCGTCATGTGCTCCATGATCACCCACAGGCGCTTGGCGCCGGCGGCGAGATCCATGGCGCCACCGACGGCCGGGGCGGTGTCGTTCTCCGAGGTCGCCCAATTGGCGATGTCGCCGTTATCAGCCACTTCGAAGGCGCCGAGGCAGCATAGATCAAGGTGCCCGCCGCGGATCATGCCGAAGCTGTCGGCGTGATGCACGTAGGAGCCGCCCTTGCGCAGCGTGACGTACTGCTTGCCGGCGTTGATCAGCCAGGGGTTGATCTCGGCCTCCGGCGGCGCGGGGCCCATTCCAAGAATGCCATTCTCGGAGTGGAAAATCACCTCGCGGTCGAGCGGCACGTGGTTGGCCACCATCGTGGGAATGCCGATGCCGAGGTTGACGTACCAGCCCTCGGGAATGTCGTCGGCCACCAGCGACGCCATCGTGTCACGCGACCACGGCTTGAACTCGGTTGCAGCGTCCATGGGAATTCTCCTCAGAAAATCGGCGGATCGCCGTAGGGAACGTGAAGTACCCGGTCGACGTAAATACCGGGGGTGATGATGTGCTCGGGGTTGAGATCACCGAGTTCGACGACGTGCTGGGTCTGCACCACGGTCAGCTCGGCGGCCTGGGCCATGATCGGGTTGAAGTTCCGCCCGGCGTCCTTGTAGGTCAGGTTGCCCCAGCGATCGGCCTGCCAGGCCTCGATCAGCGCCAGATCGGCCTTCAGCGCGTATTCCAGCACCATCTCCCGCCCATCGAACTCGCGATGCTCCTTGCCGCGGGCGATCGGGGTGCCGACCGAGGTCGCGGTGTAGAAGGCGCCCATGCCGTAGCCGGCGGCCTGGATGCGCTGGGCCAGCGTGCCCTGGGGCACGATTTCGAGCTCGATCTCGCCGGCCTTATAGAGCGTCTCGAACACCACCGGATCGCGCGAACGCGGGAAGGTGCAGATCAGCTTGCGCACGCGCTTCAGCTCCATCAGCCGGGCGAGGCCAACACGGCCGGAGCCGGCATTGTTGACGGCGACCGTGAGATCCTTGGCGCCATGCTCGATCAGCCCGTCGAGCAACTGGTTGGGCTGGCCGACCGCGCCGAAGCCGCCGAGCAGGACGATCGAGCCGTCCTTCACGCCGGCCAGCGCCTCGGCCATGTCACGAACGAATTTGTTGATGGCCATTCAGGCGTCTCCGATTTCCAGCACCGCATCGGCGGCGAAAGCGCCCTCGCCATCAGCCATGGCGAAGACAGGGTTGAGATCGATCGATTGCAGCCGCGGCCCGCTTTGGGTCGCGAACACCGAGAGTCGGGAGAGCATCGCCGCCAAGGCCGCGATATCGGCCGGCTTGCGCCCGCGCGCGCCCAGCAGCAGGGGCGCCCCCTTGATGGAGCGGATCATCGCCTCGGCGACATCTGGCCCGAAGGGGCAGCGGTGGAACACCACGTCCTTCATCACCTCGACGAAAATACCGCCGAGGCCGAACATCGCGACCGGGCCGAACACGGGGTCGCGCACGGTGCCCATGATGCATTCAGTGCCGCCGGAAAGCTGCTTGGCGACCAGCACGCCCTCGATGCGGGCTGCGGGCGCATGGGCGCGGGCGCGATCGAGCAGGGTGACATAGCCGGCACGCACGGCATCGGCGTCGCCGACCCCGAGCAGCACGCCGCCGATCTCCGATTTATGGATGATGTCGGGCGAGAGGATCTTCATCACCACCGGGAAGCCGAACGCCGCCGCCGCAGCCACCGCCGCATCCGCGTTGGCGCAGGCGCGCTCGGGCGCGCTGGCGATGCCGGCCTCGGCCAGTAGCCGCTTGGCCTCGGCCTCCGTCGGTGTCGCGGCGGGGAGGATGACGGCGGGCACCGAAGGTGGTGCGGCGCCCGGCGCCTTGGCGAAGGCCTCGCCGTAGCGGTGCATCGCCGAAATCGCCACCACCGCGCGGGTCGGGTCCTCGAACACCGCGAACCCGTCGGCCTCATAGGCGGCCGTCTTCTCGGCGTCGGCGAGGATGGAGAGCACGTAGAGCCGGTCGGGGTATTTATCGCGCGTCTCGCGCAGCGTGGCGCGCAGCTTCTCCCACACTGACGGCGCGCCGCCGGTTTGTGAGAAGAAACCCATCACCGTGGAATAGCCGCCATCGCCGCAGAGTGAATCGAGGAACAGGCCCACCTTGGGGAACTCGTTGAACGCCTGGGCGGTGCAGTCGACGGGGTTGCGCGGGGCGCAGAAGGAGATCAGCCCGCGCAGTTTCTCCTGCGCATCCGCGGGCATCTCGGGCATCGCGACACCCGCGGCATCGGCGGCGTCCGAAATCAGCACCCCCGCCCCGCCGCTCACCGTCATCACCCCGAGCGTGCCGCCGACGGGATAGATCCGCCGGGTCGCGAGATGGGCGATATCCAGCATCTCCTCGGTGGTGCGGGCGCGGACCACGCCGTATTCGGCCAGCACCGCATCGGTCACCGCGTCATCGCCGGCGATGGAGGCGGTGTGCGAGGCGGCGGCCTTGGCGCCAAGGCCGGAGCGGCCGACCTTCATCAGCACCACCGGCTTGCGCGCGGCCCGCGCCGCGGCGAGCGCGGTGGTGAAGCTCTCCGATTCCCGAATTCCCTCGGCGTAGGCAGCAATCACGTCGGTGCCGTCATGCTCCGCCAGCCAGCCGATGACATCCCCGATGGTGACGTCGCTTTCATTGCCGGTGGTCACGCAGATCGGCACGCCGATGCCGCGATTGCCGGCGGCGGTGTAGAGATGGGTGCCATAGGCGCAGGATTGCGAGGCGATGCCGATG
>JAPLOH010000145.1 GCA_026400845.1 Alphaproteobacteria bacterium | reverse complement strand
GCTTCAGCCAGCCGGCGTAGTTCGCCGCCCAGGCACTGTTCGGGTTGAGCGCGAGGGCACGTTCGGTGAGTGCCAGGCCGGCATCGAGATCGCGCGACATATGGGCCAGACACATGCCGGCTCTCGCGAGCACGTCGGCGTCGTCGTGGCCGAGTTCCACGGCAAGTCGGGCCAGTCGCAGGGCTTCGGCGGTTTCCACGGCCGCATCCGTGCGCCAGCCGCTGACCCTGCGTATCGTCAGGCAATGGGTCGCCATCGCGTAGGCGGATGCGAACTCGGGATCGAGCGCGATCGCACGATAGAAGAAGTGCGACGCTTCCTCGTTCCCCTCCCGACTGACGAGCCAGGCCGCGCCCGCGATCCCCCGGAGATAGCAGTCATAGGCATCGAGGCTGCCGGTCGGCTTGCGGCGGGCGCGCAGCAGTTCGGCCTTCTCGACGGTCGGGGCGATCGATGCCACGACGCTTTCGGCGATGCGGTCCTGCAGCTCGAAGATGTCCTCGAGCGGCCCGTCGAAGCGGTCGGCCCAGAGATGGGCGCCGGTGGCGGCGTCGATGAGCTGGCCGGTGATGCGCACGCGGTTGGCCGCCTTGCGGACGCTGCCTTCGAGGACGTAGCGCACGCCGAGATCGCGGCCGACCTGCTTCACGTCGACCGCACGGCCCTTGTAGGTGAAGCTTGAATTGCGCGCGATGACGAAAAGCTGGCGAAAGCGGGAGAGTGCCGTGATGATCTCCTCCACCATGCCGTCGGCGAAATACTCCTGCTCGGGGTCGCCACTCATGTTCTGGAAGGGCAGCACGGCCAGGGACGGCTTGTCCGGCAGCGCCAGCGCCTGCCGTTCTGGCGCGGCGGGGCGGATGCGGAAGACCTGGATGGGTTGGGCGATGTTTTTCAGGGTGGGGGTGCCGAGGTCCTCGGTCTCGATCGCCACCTTGCCCATCGCATCCTCGCGGACGCGGGCGGAGAGCGCGATGCCGCCGGGTTCGGCGAGGGGTTCGAGGCGGGCGGCGATGACGACGCCGTCGCCGTGCAGGTCATCGCCGTCGGGAATGACTTCGCCCTGGTGGACGCCGATGCGGAGTTGCAGAGCGCCCTCGGCGCGTTGGGCGGCCTGGATGGCGAGCGCGCAGCGCAGCGCCTGCACGGCGGAGGGGAAGGCGAGGAGGAAACCATCGCCGGTGGTCTTGAACAGGCGGCCGGCGTGGGCGGCGGCTTGCGGTTCGATGATCTCGCTGCGCAAGGCGCGCACGCGGGCGAGCGTCGCCGCCTCGTCCTGCCCGAGCAGACGCGAGTAGCCGACGACGTCCGCCGCCACGATTCCCGCCAGGCGCCGCTCCGGCTCTTGCATGCGCTCCCCGCCTTTCGCCGCCGCAACTATGCTGCCGAACGGGGGAGTGGCGCCAGGGGCCTACTCCGCAGCCTGCGCCAGGAACGGCACCGGCGCATTGGTCACCCGGCTCGGCCCTTCCGTCACCTCATAGATTTGGGTCGTGAGGTTGGCGATGGTGGGGGTGGATTTGATGCGGGCGACGATGGGGCCGGCGAGGTAGGCCTCGGCATCCGCCCGGCTGGCGAAGCAATAGAGGCCGCCGACCTTGGGGCCGCCGCCAGTGTTGAGCCAGATTTTCCACAACAGGCCCGGCACCTGCAGGAAGGGCTGCGCCCGCTCCGGCGCGCCGTTCGCCGCATGCAGTTCGGGCGACATGTTGGTGTATTCGAAATTGACCTGAAGCATGACGGCCATGGCGGTTTCTCCCGTAGGTCCGGCCGTATGGCGGCCGGGGTTGCCGCAATACTAGCCGGTGGCGGCGGGGCCGAACAGCACCGTCACCAGGTACGCCGCCGTTGCCACGGGCGCAGCGGGTGGCTGCATAGCAAGCGCTGTTAACCCATTCTCATGGGTCAACAGCGCTTGCTATGCGGCCACCCGGGCTCACTGCTTCTCCGCCCTCGGGCGCGCCAGCCGCTCGCAGAAGCGGCCGCCGACGCCGCGGCACATCAGCCGCGCGGTGGCGAGCAGCATGACGGTCTCGGCGGTCGCCGGCAGGACATCGACGACCTCGCCGGCGCAGTCGCGGCTGCGGGTGGTGACGCGCCGGGAGAGGTCGATCGCCTTCCAGCGCAAATCGGCGCCTTCCGCATTGCGCGCGATGGTAACCAGCAGCGTACAGATGAGGCCGAGGCGCTCGGGGCGAGAGAGCACCCCGTCATGGGCATATTTCGCGGCCCGGCGCTCGTCCTCCCAGCGGTGCTCCCACAGCACGCGCTCGTACTCACGGCTCCCGTCAGGCGTCAGGAAGATACCCCTCATTGCATAGTGCATGCCCGACAGCGACGGGCACAGCGAAGCCTCGCAGGCCGCCGAGTTCGAGACCCTCCCCAGTGCCTTCTCGTTCAGCGGCCGGTTCAGGAGCGCCAGGTATTCCTCCGCCGTCAGGTCGGGCGCCGGGCGCTTGGGCAGTATGTCATCGCAGCCGAGATGCCCGAAGGTGCGGCATTGCCACTCGGCGTCCTCAAGAAGGCCATAGGTGCTGCCGAGATACGGGAATGCGGCTGCGACTTCTGCGGCACAGTTGCGCCCGGTCGGGTTGACTCTCCATGCCAAATGGGCGACGCGCCAGCCTACATCCCTATCCCGATAGTTGCGTGCGAGGGCGACCAGGATGGTGCAGTAGGTATCGAGACGGTCCTTGTGCATCAGCATCGCCCTGCGGATCGCCTCGGTGGCGATACGCTCCCGCACTCGTTCCGATGGGCGCGGACCCTTTGTGCCCATGGAGTTGGCGATGTCGCGATCATCGATTGCGCGGAAGCCGTTGTGGACATCGACGAGCGCCCGGCAGGTCTCATAGGAGCATTGGCCCGATTCAAACGGCGCCGCTTGAGACTCAAAGGTCGCCGGCCGCGCCAGCAGCTCCTCGTACTGGCGCGGTGTCAGGTCAGCCAGGGCGGCCGCGCTCCAGGCGACGAGAACCGCTACGAACGCAGCACCGCTTCTAGCGGACATGGCCGTCCCCCGCCGCCCGGAAGAACCTGAAACTCGCTACAGGCACGCCAGGCACCGCAACTTCGGTGAAAGCCGGCTTCCCCGAGGGCAGCCGGCTGTCAGGCCAGCCCGGTCGATAGTTCCGGACAGGACGATCTTGCGCACCCAGCACACCGGAAACCGACTCCAGGCCGCCACGCACATCGGATTTCCCGACCGGCTGCCCCTCTTTGGGCATCCGTCTCGGTGTGTAGAACTGCGTCGCCCCATTGGTCGGGTCAGGGACCAGACCATCAAGGATGGCAGTTGCAATAGTCCTGACCACGTCGTTCTCCTTCTTCGACAAGTCCGGCTCGATGCGACTGCGGGCGAAGCCCGCCGCGACGTCTTCAACCGCGGCCGTTCGGTTCCGCCGCGTCCGGTTCACAACGACCCATCCGACCGCCACTTGGGCCAGACCCGATTCTCCGCCGGCCTCGTGGTAGATGATCCGGGTCAAGTCTTTGATATTGCGCTCACGCTCCGTCACTGCGTCGCGCGCAAGCTGCGCCGCGACGCGGCGGAGATTGCCGGTGCCGAGCTTCCGCGCCATGTCGGCAATCCCCGACGAGGCGGCGACGCGCTGGGCCGGCGTGCCCACGGCGTTCAGGGCGGCGGCACGCAGCTCCGCGCCGATCCCGGATGAAACTGTGCCACCCCCGGCACTCCCCTGCCCATCGCGCGCCATGGTGCCATGCGGCCCCACCGACGCCCGCATCGCCACGGCCAAGTCCTCCCGCGCACCGTCGGCCAGCGCTGCCTCGTATCGCCTGCGCTCCGCCGCCGGCATAGCGCCGATGGCGCCGTCGAGCGCTGCCGTCATGGCGTCTTCGCCCCGGCCGCCCGGCCCGGTGCCATGCCTGAACCAGCCGTGGTACTGACGGCCCTGATACTGCCAATGGTCATTCCCGCGCATGATGCATCCCATTTGCTTGACGTTTTTTATCCTATAACATTTGAGTTATTAGTGTCAACTTCAAAATCCCGTAGCACCAAGGAACCCGGCACGGCAGCCTCCGGAAAAGGGGCATCTGGCGGCGCGACATGGTGCTATAAAGGCGCATCCTGCGATGAAATCCCCGGAGTCGCCATGCCCGCCCCGAAGCCCGTGATGCTCGTGATCCTCGACGGCTGGGGGTGGCGCGAGGAGACTGCGGACAATGCAATTCAGCTGGCCAACACGCCGAATTTCGACCGGCTGTGGGCGGCGAGTCCGCATGCGCTGCTGCACACCTCCGGCCTCGATGTCGGGCTGCCCGGGGGGCAGATGGGAAATTCCGAGGTCGGGCACATGAATATCGGCGCCGGGCGGGTGGTGATGCAGGATTTGCCGCGCATTGGCCAGGCGGTGGCCGATGGCAGCCTCGGCGCCAATCCGGTGCTGGGTGATTTCATTGCGAAGTTGAAAGCGAGCGGCGGCACGTGCCATCTGCTCGGTTTGGTTTCGCCGGGCGGGGTGCATTCCCACCAGGACCATGCGGCGGCGCTGGCCCGCATCGTCACCGCCGCCGGGGTGCCGGCGGTGGTGCACGCCTTCACCGATGGGCGGGACACGCCGCCGCAATCGGCCGGCGAGGATTTGCGTCGCCTGCGCGCGGCGCTGCCGGATAGCGTGCCGATCGCCACCGTCAGCGGCCGCTACTATGCGATGGACCGCGACAAAAGGTGGGAGCGGGTGGCGCGGGCCTATGTCGCCATCGCCGAGGCGCAGGGGCCGAGCTTCGCCGACGCCGCCTCGGTGATCGATGCTGCCTACGGCAATAGCGTCAGCGATGAATTCATCGTCCCCGCCGTGGTCGCCGGCTATCGCGGCATGCGGGATGGCGACGGGCTGTTGTGTTTCAATTTCCGCGCCGACCGGGTGCGCGAGATTTTCGCCCCGCTGATCGACGCCGACTTCGACGGTTTTGCGCGCCCGCGCCGCATCGCATTCGCCGCCATGGCCGGGATGACGCGGTATTCCGACCATCTCGCCCCACGCCTCGGCGCTTTGTTTGCGCCGCAGACGATGGAGCATCTGCTCGGCCAGGTGGTCGCCGCCGCCGGACTTCGGCAGTTGCGCATGGCCGAGACGGAAAAATATCCGCACGTCACCTATTTCCTCAACGGCGGCATCGAGGTGGCGAACCCCGGCGAGGAGCGCATCATGGTGCCCTCGCCCAAGGTGGCGACCTATGACCTGCAACCGGAAATGTCGGCGCCGGAGTTGGCCGACCAGGCGGTGACGGCGATCGGCACGGGGAAGTTCGACCTCATCATCCTGAATTTCGCCAATCCCGACATGGTCGGCCATACCGGCAATCTCGCGGCGGCAATCAAGGCGGTGGAGACGGTGGATGCCGGGCTCGGCCGCATCGCCGCGGCGGTGGCGGCCCAGGGCGGCGCCCTGCTGGTGACCGCCGACCACGGCAATTGCGAGATGATGCGCGACCCGGTGACCGGCGGGCCGCACACCTCCCACACGCTGAACCCGGTGCCGGTGCTGCTGGTCGGCAGTGACGCAACCGCGCTGCATGACGGGCGGCTGGCCGATATCGCGCCGACGCTGCTGCATCTTCTCGGGCTGGTGCAGCCGGCCGAGATGACCGGGCGCAGCCTCGCCACGCCGCCGGGCTGAGCATGCGCCGCGCCGCGCTCGGCCTGCTCGGTATGCTGCTCGCGGCCGCCGGTCCGCCCACTCCGCAGCAGGTGCAGGAGGCGGAGCGGGCGCGGGCCGCGGAGATCGAGGCACAAAAATCGGCCAGCGCTCGCGCGGCGGCGGCGGCGGCCGAGGAACAGCGGCTCGGCCGCGCCCGGGTGACGGCGGCGGCGAGGCTGCGGGAATTGGAGAAATCCACCGCCGAGATCGCCGCGCGGATCGAGGCGCTGGCGCTGCGCCGCGGCGAGGCCGAGGCGCGGCTGGCCGCGCGCGCTGCCGATCTCGCCCCCTTCCTGCCGCTGATCGAGCGGCTCGGGCTCTACCCCTCCGAGACGCTGCTCGCCGTGCCGCTGCCGCCGGAGCAGACGGTGCGCGGGCTGATCGTGCTCGGCGCGATCACCCGGCAATTGGAGGCGGAGGCTGCTGCGGTGCGGGCGGAGCAGACCGAAGTCGAGGCGGTGCAGCGGCAGATCGACGCCGAAATGCCCGTCCTCGCCACCGCCCAGGGCGCGCAGACCCAGGCTGCCCTCGCCCTCGACGCGCAGATCGCCGAGGCGCGCGATGCGCGGCGCAACGCCGAGGGCGCCGCGGCCGAAGCCGAACGGCGGGCGGCGGCGGAGGGCGCCAAGGCGGTGAACCTGCGCGCCGCGCTCACCCGGATCGACGAGGAGCGCCGCGCCGCCGAACTGCGCGCGAGGGCCGAGACCGAGGCCGCGCTGAAGCAGAAGCGCGAGGCCGAGGCCGAGGCGGCCCGGCTGCGCGCGGAGGCGCTGGCCAAATCGGCGGGGCCGGGACTCGGCGCGCCCAAAGGCGCGCTGGTCGCCCCCGTCGCCGGCACGGTGACGCGCGGCTTCGGCGAGGCGACCGATGCGGGGCCGGCGACCGGCCTGTCGTATCAACCGGTGCCCGGCGCGCGGGTGGTTTCGCCCTGCGGCGGGCGGGTAGTCTATGGCGGGCCGTTCCGCAGCTTCGGGCTGCTGTTGATCGTCGATTGTGGCAGCGGATTTCACTTCGTGTTATCCGGATTTGAACATCTCCACGTGCAGGTTGGCCAGGCGGTCCAGGCCGCCGAACCGGTGGGCGTGATGGCGGGATGGGACCCGCGTGCATCCAGCGGGCGGCCATCGCTGTATGTGGAATTGCGCCGGGATGGTCAGCCGATCAATCCGGCGCCATATATGCGTGCGAAAGGCTGATGCCTGCGCTAGGCTAGGCGCGGCGTGATGAGAGGTAGATACAGCATGAAGCTTCGTACTGGCATGATGTTCGGAGCGGCCTTCGCGGCCGGCGTCGCCGCGGGGCCGGCCACCGGCCTGCTCGAGCGGCAGTTCGGTGTCACGTTGTTCCCCCCCGCTTTGGCGCAGGACGCCGGGCTCAGCAACGACACCTACCGGCTGCTGAAATTGTTCGGCGACGTGTTCGAGCGCATCCGCGCCGACTACGTGCAGCAGCCCAATGACCGCGAGATGGTCGAGAACGCGATCAACGGCATGCTCTCGGGGCTCGACCCGCACAGCAGCTACATGAACGCCAAGCAGTTTCGCGAAATGCAGGTGCAGACGCGCGGCGAATATGGCGGCATCGGCACCGAGGTGACGCAGGACAACGGCTATATCAGGGTGATCGCGCCGATCGACGATACGCCGGCGATGCGTGCGGGCGTGAAGTCGGGCGACCTCATCACCGCGATCGACGGCAAAACCGTGCTCGGCCTCAGCCTCAACGAGGCGGTCGACAAGATCCGCGGCCCGGCCAACAGCAAGCTCATCCTCACCATCAAGCGCAGCGGCGTGGACACCCCGATCGAGGTGACCCTGCAGCGCGAGATACTCAAGATCCAGGTGGTGAAGTCCCGCCTCGAAGGGGATATCGCCTACATCCGCGTCGTCTCCTTCAGCGAGCAGACCGATGCCGGCCTGCGCAAGGCGATCGCCGCCCTCAAGCAGCAGTCGGGCGACAAGCTCAAAGGCGTGGTGCTCGATCTGCGCAACAACCCGGGCGGGCTGCTCGACCAGGCAATCGCGGTGTCGGACGACTTCATCAGCCAGGGCGAAATCGTCTCCACCCGCGCGCGCCACACCGAGGACAGCCAGCGCTGGAACGCCAAGGACGGCGACATCACCGGCGGCCTGCCGGTGGTGGTGCTGATCAACGGCGGCTCCGCCTCGGCCAGCGAAATCGTCGCCGGCGCGCTGCAGGACCATCGCCGCGCCATCATCATGGGCGCCCGCAGCTTCGGCAAAGGCAGCGTGCAGACGGTGATGCCGCTGCCCGGCAATGGCGGCATGCGGCTGACCACGGCGCGCTACTACACGCCGTCCGGCCGCTCCATTCAGGGCCTCGGCATCACGCCGGACATCGAGGTCCAGTTCTCCCGCACCGAGCCGCCGCATTTCGGCCCGGAGCGTGAGGCCGATCTCAAGG
>JAPLOH010000081.1:377-5450 GCA_026400845.1 Alphaproteobacteria bacterium | reverse complement strand
TTCGGCATTCATCGCTGCGTCGGCAACCGCCTCGGCGAGATGCAATTGAAGATCCTTTGGGAGGAGATCCTCAAGCGCTTCGATCGCATCGAGATGGTCGATGAGCCGAGCCGCATTTTCTCCTCCTTCGTGCACGGCATCACCGCGTTGCCGGTGCGCATCCCCGGGTGAGCAGCGACGACGCCAGCGCGATCCTCTCCGGCTACGAGGATCGCGCCTGGCGGGCTGCGGCGCAGGCCCAGCGCACGGCCGGCACCAACTTCGTCGCCGGGCGGCGCGAGGGTGCCTATGTATGGAACCTCGATGGCAGCCATCGCCTGCTCGATGCCACCTGCTCCGGTGGTGTCCATACGCTTGGCCATCGCAACCCCACTGTCCTCGCGGCGATGCGTGATGCGTTGGATCGCGGGCTCGATGGCGGGCTGTGGATGCTGCCCAATGCCGAGACGCTGGCGCTGCAGGACGCGCTGGCCGCCGCCTCGCCGCCGGAGCTTTGCCGTAGCGTCATCACGCTAAGCGCCTCCCAGGCGGCCGATCTCGCGCTCTCTTTCGCCTTCCGTCTCACCGGACGGCACGGGATCGTCGCCTTCCGCCAGGGCTATCACGGCAATACCGGCTTCTCCGCCATGGCCACCGGCGGGGAGAGCGAGGGAATCCGCGCGCATTACAACCTGCCGGACGGCGCATCGCGGTTCTTCGACACTTATGGCGACCTCGCCGCCATTGACGCGCTGTTGGACGCCACGACCGCAGCAGTGATCCTCGAGCCCATGGACTACGAGACCTTCATCCCGGCACCGGCCGGCTATCTCGCTGGGATCGCCGCCTTGTGCCGCACCCGCGGTGCGCGGCTCATCATCGACGAGACCCGCACCGGCATCGGCCGCACCGGGAAGTTCTGGATGTGCGACGCGGACGGATTCGTGCCGGACATGATCGTTTGCGGCAAAGGGCTCTCGGGCGGGCTCTACCCGGTGGCGGCGCTGGTCACTACGCGGGAGATCCACGAAGCCTGCATCAACACCCACGCCTACGCCTATACCAGCAGCCTCGGCGGCAACGAGTTGGCTTCGGCGGTGGGGCGCGCGGTGCTGGGCGTCGTGACAGCGCCGGGCTGGGAGGCCGAGGTGGCCGCCATCGCCGCGCGCTTCCAAGAGCGTTTCGCCACTTTGCGCCAGCGCCACCAAGGCGTGTTCGGCGAAGGCAGCGTCCAGGGCGGCATCGCGACCATCGGGGTGGTGGACCGGCCGACCTCCCAGCGCCTGGCGCGGCGGCTGTTCGATCTCGGCGTGTTGGTCCACTCCGTCTCGGTGGCCGGCCCGCCGATGGTGAAGTTCATGCCGGTGCTGACGGCGGGGCCGGGCGTGGCCGACGAAATCGCCGATGCGTTGGATCAGGCGGCACGCGAGATCGGGGCCGTAACCCCTTAATCCTGCCGGAAATCTCCCGACTTGCCGCCGGATTTCGCCACCACCCGCAGCCCCTCCACGCGCATGCCGCGATCGACCGCCTTGCACATGTCATAGACCGTGAGGGCGGTGACCGAGGCCGCCGTCAGCGCCTCCATCTCGACCCCGGTGCGCCCGGTGGTCTTCACTGTCGCGGATATCGCCACCCCGTCAACGCCATCCGCGGCGAGATCGATGGTGACGGCAGCCAGCGGTAAGGGGTGGCAGAGCGGGATGAGATCCGCCGTGCGCTTGGCCGCCATGATGCCGGCGAGGCGGGCGACGCCAAATACGTCCCCCTTCTTCGCGGTGCCGCCCAGGATCATTGCCAACGTGGCGGGCAGCATGGTGACGCGTGCCTTCGCGGTGGCCTCCCGCGTGGTCTCCGCCTTGGCCGAGACATCGACCATGACGGCATTTCCCGCGGCGTCGAAATGGGTGAGCCCGCTCATGCCCCGAGCAACGCCCGCGTCGCCGCCGTCACGTCGTCCTGCCGCATCAGGCTTTCGCCGACCAGGAAGCGCCGCACGCCGGCATCGGCGAGGCGCATCAGGTCGGCATGCACCTTGAGGCCACTCTCGCCCACCACCACGCGATCCGCCGGCACGCGCGGCGCGAGTTCAACGGTGGTGGCGATATCGGTCTGCAAGGTCTTGAGATTGCGGTTGTTAATGCCAATCAGCCGCGTGCTCAGCCGCAGCGCGCGATTCAACTCCTCACCGTCATGCACTTCCGCCAGCACATCCATCCCCAGCGCCATGGCGACGCTTTCAAGCTCGGCCGCCTCGGCGTCGCTCAGGCAGGCGAGGATCAGCAGCACGCAATCCGCCCCGATCGCCCGGCTTTCGATGATCTGCCAGGGGTCCAGCATGAAGTCCTTGCGGATCGCCGGCAGGCGCACGGCGCGGTGGCCGGCCATGAAATGGTCGACATGGCCCTGGAAATACGGCCCGTCGGTGAGGATCGACAGGCAGGAAGCACCGCCGTCGCGATAGGCGGCGGCGAGGGCAGGGGGCTCGAACACCGGCCGGATCATCCCGCCCGAGGGCGACGCCTTCTTGATTTCGGCGACCACTTATCAAAAAAANTCGTCCAGCGCGCGCGCGAAGCCGCGTGCTGGCGAAGCGGAGTCGGCGGCGCGCTCGATTTCGACGAGCGGCGTCGCCGCTTTCCGGCGTGCGGTCTCGATCCGCGTATCGGCGCAAATCCGGGCGAGGGTGTCGCTCATGCCACGCTCGCCTTGCGCATCGCGTCGAGCGCCGCATAGGCCGCACCGCTGTCGATCGCACCGAGCGCCATCGCCACACCCTCCCGCAGGTCTGCCACCCGTCGGGCGACGATTAACGTTGCCGCCGCATTCAGCGCCACGGTATCGCGATAGGCGCCTGGCGCGCCCCGCAGCATCGCCTCCATCGCCGCCGCGTTGAACGCCGCATCCCCACCGCGAACGGCCTCGACCGGCGAGCACGGCAGCCCGGCGTCCTCAGGGGTGATGGTGAATTCGCGGATCACGCCGTCCTGCAACGCCACGACACTGGACTGCCCGGCGGTCGTCAGTTCGTCGAGCCCTTGGCCGTGCACCACCCACACGTCGGTGCTGCCGAGATTGGCGAGGGTTTCCGCCATCGGACGCGACCAGGACGGGTCGAACACCCCTGTCAACTGGCGCTTCACCGCGGCTGGATTGGCGAGCGGGCCGAGCAGATTGAAGATCGTCCGCGTGCCGAGTTCCACCCGTGGACCCGCGGCATGGCGCAGGGCGGCGTGGTGACGGGGCGCGAACATGAAGACGCAGTTGGTTTCCCGCAGCACCTTGGCCATCCGCTCGAACGGCAGGTCGATATCCACCCCGAGTGCTGCCAGCACATCGGCCGCACCGGTCCGGCTCGACAGCGCCCGGTTGCCGTGTTTGGCGACGGGCACGCCGAGGGCGGCCACGACGAAGGCCACCGCGGTCGATATATTGAGCGAACCGGCATTGTCTCCGCCGGTGCCGACCACGTCGACCGCATCCGCCGGCGCCTCGATCCGCGTCATCCGCGCCCGCATCGCCCGCACCGCGCCGGTCAGTTCGGCCACCGTCTCGCGCCGCACCCGCATCGCCATCAACAGACCGGCGATTTGCGCCGGCGTCGCCTCGCCGGACATGATGATGCCGAACGCCGCCTCGGCCTCGGCCTCGCTCAGGGTTTCACCGAGCGCCAGCCGCGCCAGCACCGGCTTCAGATTGGTCGACATTGCGCTCCCCTCAGGCGGCCCGCGCCGGAGCATTGCTGCCGCGCGCGATGGCGATGAAATTGGCCAGCATCGCATGGCCGTGTTGGCTGGCGATGCTTTCGGGATGGAATTGCACGCCGAACACCGGCAGGCTCCGGTGGCGCAGCCCCATGATGATCTCCCCGGTTCGCGCCGTTTCGACCAGGGCGTCGGGCAGCGTATCGCGACGAACGATCAGGCTGTGATAGCGGGTTGCCTGGAAAGGCGAGGGGATGCCGGCGAAAATATCGCTGTCATCATGGGTCACCGCACTCATTTTGCCGTGCATCGGCTCCGGCGCGCGGACCACCTCGCCGCCGAACGCCTGACCGATCGCCTGGTGGCCGAGGCATACGCCGAGCAGCGGGATGCGCCCGGCGGCGGCCTTGATGAGGTCGAGACATATGCCGGCCTCGTTGGGTGTGCACGGCCCGGGCGATAGCACGATCGCCTCCGGCGCCATCGCCATCGCGTCCTGCACGCTCAGCGCATCATTGCGCCGCACATCGCACACTGCACCGACCTCGCCGAGGTAGTGCACGAGGTTGAAGGTGAAACTGTCGTAGTTGTCGATCAGAAGTATCATGGCCAGCATTCTCGCCGTCATGGTCTTTCCGGTCAAACCTCCTGGCTTGCCGGGGGCGTGGAGAGGGTCCGGTGCACCGCGTTGCGCCAACCGGCGTAGCGCCGCGCGCGCTCGGCAGGTGCCATCGTGGGCGTGAAGCGCCGTTCGAGCGACCAGGTGGCGGCGAAGCTGGCGGGGCCCGGGCACACCCCGGCGGCCAATCCCGCGAGATAGGCCGCGCCAAGCGCGGTCGTCTCCAACACGGCAGGCCGGTCCACCGGCGCGTCGAGTTGGTCGGCCAGGAACTGCATTGTCCAGTCGCTCGCCACCATCCCGCCATCCACCCGAAGTACCGTCTGCCCGGCCCCCTGCCTGTCAGCCCCCTGCCAATCCGCCCGCATCGCCTCGATCACGTCACGGGTCTGGTAGGCCACGCTTTCGAGTGCGGCACGGGCCAATTCGCGCGGTCCGGTGTTGCGGGTGAGGCCGAACAGCGCACCGCGGGCCTCGGCATCCCACCAGGGCGCCCCGAGGCCGACGAAGCCCGGCACGAGATAGACATTCTGCGTCGGGTCGGCCGCCGCCGCGAGGTCGCCGCTCTGATCCGCCCGGCCGATCACCCCAAGCCCGTCGCGCAGCCACTGCACCGCGGCGCCGGCGATGAAGATCGCGCCCTCCAGCGCATAGGTGCGCCGGCCAGCCAGTTGCAGCGCCACCGTGGTCAACATGCGCGCGCGGGAGGGAACCGCGGTTTCGCCGGTGTTGAGCAGCAGAAAGCAGCCGGTGCCATAGGTCGATTTCACC
>JAPLOH010000081.1:0-357 GCA_026400845.1 Alphaproteobacteria bacterium | reverse complement strand
TGCCGGGCAAGAAGCAGGCCTGGCCGACGCTCGCCGCCTGCTGATCGCCGGCAATCCCGCGGATCGGCACAGAGGCGCCAAGGATACCGGGATCGGTCTGGCCGAAATCCCCCGAACTGTCCCGCACCTCGGGCAGCAAGGCGTCGGGAATGCGGAACAGCCGCAACAGATCGGCGTCCCATGTGCCGGAGTGGATATCGTAGAGCATGGTACGGCTGGCGTTGGTGGCATCGGTGGCGTGCAGCCGCCCGCCGGTGAGATCTACAGTGGTTACGAAGCCGCCAACGGTGAATTAGGCTTTTATGTCGTCAGTGACGGCAGCGGAAAACCCTACCGGGTGAAGTGCCGTCCGCCATG
>JAPLOH010000115.1 GCA_026400845.1 Alphaproteobacteria bacterium | reverse complement strand
ACTGGCGCCGATCCGCCTCGTCGCCCTGCTCGCGAGTGAAATCTCCACCCGGTCGAGCTGGGTGCCGAAGGGCGCCCGGCTGTCGCCCTGGGCGGAAGCGCCGGTTCGGTTGCTGGCCTCGCCACGGCGCGATTCGGCGGTGGTCGGCGGCATCCCGGCCGGGATGTACCTGCCGCAGGACGCATGGCGGCGGGGCGCCTACGAGATCGGTCAGAAGCTCGATGGCGGTGCCTGGTTTCTGGTGCAAACCGGCGGCGAGGCGCTGGGCTGGGCGGCCGGCAAGGATGTCGTCGAAATCTGGCCACCCTCAGAAGTCGCCGGGCTGTCGGGTGGCAAGGTGGTGCGGGAATGGACCTCCCCGGCCGGACGGCCGGCGCTGCTGCGCGACATCGGCACTGCCTTCGAGCTCGAGACCTCGCTGTCCTGCCGCCGGCCGCTGTGCAACATGCTGCTGGCCTATACGCCGGCGCCGCCAACGGCCGGGGCGACCATCCCGACCTTCCAGGTGCTGCCGATGACCGGCGCCTGGCGCGACGGCGACACGGTGGCGCTGCGCCTGCTGCTGCCGCGCCGGGTCGCCGAGGCACGGGGCACACGGCTGATAGGGTGCATCGGGATCGACGACGATTGCGCGGAGGAGCCGCTGATCCCGGTGGCCACGCCATGAGCGGCGACTTGCCTCGCCGGGCGCCCGCTTCTAAGAGCGGGCGCGAGCAGGAGGTCCCATGGCCGCGATAGATGCGCTGAACGCTGACAACCCCGCTTTGGTTGCCCAGGCGGAGATTCTGGCACGCCCCGTCACCAAGGAGCGGCGGATGGCGGACGCCATCCGTGCGCTGGCGATCGACGCGGTCGAGGCGGCGAAATCCGGCCACCCTGGCATGCCCATGGGCATGGCAGACGTAGCGACCGTGCTGTGGTCCCGCTTCCTGAAGTTCGACGCCGCCGACCCGCGTTGGGCCGACCGGGACCGCTTCGTGCTCTCCGCCGGCCATGGCTCGATGCTGCTCTATGCCCTGCTGCACCTCACCGGCCAGGCCGGCATGGGCATCGAGGAGCTCAAGAAGTTCCGCCAGCTCCACTCTCCCGCCGCCGGGCATCCCGAGTTCGGCGAGCATCCAGGCATCGAGACCACCTCCGGCCCGCTCGGCCAGGGCATCGCCACCGCCGTCGGCATGGCGCTTGCCGAGCGCATGCTGGCCGCCCGCTTCGGCAAGTCCCTGGTCGATCACCGTACCTGGGTGATCGCCTCCGACGGGGACCTCATGGAGGGCATCAGCCACGAGGCCGGCAGCCTCGCCGGGCATCTCAAGCTCGACCGGTTGACCGTGCTGTGGGACGACAACGCAATCTCGATCGACGGCGATACGTCCGTCTCCACCTCCGAGGATGTGCTGAAGCGCTTCGCCGCCTATGGCTGGGCCGTTCGCCGGGTCGATGGGCATGACCACGCCGCCATCGCCGCCGCCCTCTCGATGGCGATGCGCTCGAAAAAGCCGACCATGATCGCGTGTCGCACCATCATCGGCTTCGGCGCTCCCACCAAGCCGCGGGCAGCCACGGATCGCCACTGGGTGCCGTGGAGGCGCAGGCGGCCAAGGCGGCGCTCGGCTGGAACCATGGCCCGTTCGAGATCCCCGAAGGCATCGCGGCCGATTGGTCCGCTGCCGGCGCGCGCGGCGAATCCCCCCGGCGCTCCTGGCTGAAGCGCATCGCCCACCATCCCCAGCGCGGCGAGTTCGAGCGCGTGATGGCCGGCCGTCTGCCGGAGAATTTCCACGAGGCGGTGGCCGGCCTGCGTGGCGATATCGCGACCTCGCGCCCGAAGCTCGCCTCGCGGCAATCGAGCCAGAAGGCGCTGGAGGCGCTGGTCCCGGCGATCCCGGAACTCGTCGGCGGCTCGGCCGATCTCACCGGCTCCAACCTCACCCTCGTCAAAGGCATGGGGGCGGTGACGCCCGGCAGCTATGGCGGGCGCTATATCCATTGGGGCGTGCGCGAACACGGCATGGCCGCCGCCATGAACGGCATGGCGCTGCATGGCGGCATCATCCCCTATTCCGGCACCTTCTTCGTCTTCACCGACTACATGCGCCCGGCCATCCGGCTCGCCGCCCTGATGCGCCAGCGGGTGATCCATGTGCTCACCCATGACAGTATCGGCCTCGGCGAGGATGGCCCGACGCATCAGCCGGTCGAGCATCTCGCCAGCCTGCGCGCGATGCCCAACGTGTTCATGTTCCGGCCGGGCGATGCGCTGGAAACCGCCGAATGCTGGGAACTCGCCATCCGCCGCAATGACGGCCCGAGCCTGCTCGCCCTCTCCCGCCAGGCCCTCCCGGCGATGCGCGGTGACGCCGGCGAAAACCGCTCGGCCCGCGGCGGCTACGTGCTCGCCGAGGCCGATGGCGCGCGTTCCGCCACCCTGATCGCCACCGGCAGCGAAGTCGCCATCGCCATGGCCGCCCGCGAGGCGCTGCAGGCCGACGGCATCCCCACCGCCGTGGTCTCGCTCCCCTGCTGGGAACTGTTCGCCCTGCAGGACGAGAGCTACCGTGCCGATGTTCTCGGCAATGTGCTCCGCGTCGGCGTCGAGGCTGCCAGCGGATTCGGCTGGGAGCGCTGGCTCGGCCCCGATGGTATTTTCATCGGCATGAGCGGATTCGGCGCCTCAGCCCCCTTTGAGGAGTTGTACCGATATTTCGGTATCACCGCGGATGCTATTGCAGCCGCGGTCAAGCGTCGGCTCGGCTGAAAAACCCCAACAGGAGAAACGCACATGGCCGTCAAGGTCGCCATCAACGGGTTCGGGCGCATTGGCCGCCTGGTTCTGCGCGCCATCATCGAGAGCGGGCGCACGGATGTGGTCCCGGTCGCCATCAATGACCTCGGCTCCGTCGAGGCGAACGCCCATCTGTTCCGCTACGACAGCGTGCATGGCCGCTTCCCCGGCGAAGTGCATGTCGATGGCCAGACCATCACCATCACCTACAACGGCCGCACCTACGGCCCGATCACCGTCTCCGCCGAGCGCGACCCGACCAAGGTGCCCTACCAGGGCGTCGACGTGGCGATGGAATGCACCGGCATTTTCGCCAGCAAGGAGAAGGCCTCCGCCCTGCTCCAGGCCGGCGCCCGCAAGGTGCTGATCTCCGCCCCCGGCGACAACGTGGACGCCACCATCGTCTACGGCGTGAACCACCAGTCGCTGACCAAGGAGATGACGGTCATCTCCAACGCCTCCTGCACCACCAACTGCCTGGCCCCGGTGGTGAAGGTGCTGCACGATAATTTCGGCATCCTGCGCGGCTACATGCTCACCATCCACGCCTATACCGGTGACCAGAACACGGTAGACACCCTGCACAAGGACCTCCACCGCGCCCGCGCCGCCGCCGTCTCGGCGATCCCGACCTCGACCGGCGCCGCCAAGGCGATCGGCCTCGTGATGCCCGAACTGATGGGCAAGCTCGACGGCACCTCGATCCGTATCCCCACCCCCAACGTCTCGCTGGTCTCGCTTGACGTGAACCTCGCCAAGTCGGCCACCAAGGACGAGATCAACGCGGTGATGAAGGCCGCCTCCGAGGCCGGCCCGCTCAAGGGCATCCTCGGCTACAACACCGCCCCGCTCGTCTCGATCGATTTCAACCACAACCCGGCCTCGTCCACCTTCGACGCGACGCAGACCGCCGTGGTCGATGGCCAGCTCGCCCGGGTGATGACCTGGTACGACAATGAGTGGGGCTTCTCCAACCGCATGTCCGACACGGCCGCCCTCTTCGGCAGCCTGTAAGGGAGAGGCCACATGGCGGCGTATCGGACGCTCGATGGCGTGGCTGTCGCGGGCAAGCGGGTGCTTGTCCGTGCCGACCTCAACGTGCCGGTGCGGGACGGGCAAATCTCCGACCTGACCCGCATCGAGCGCCTGTCGCCGACCATCAAGGAATTGGCCGAACAGGGGGCACGCGTCATCGTGTGCTCCCATTTCGACCGTCCCAAGGGCAAGCGCGTGCCCGAGATGTCGCTCAAGCCGATGGCGATCGCGCTCGGCAAGGTGCTCGGCCGCACCGTGCATTTCGCCGAGGACTGCATCGGCACCCCGGCCAGCTCGGTGATCTCCGCCATGCACAACGGCGATGTCGCCGTGCTGGAGAACACCCGCTTCCACGCTGGCGAGGAAAAGAACGATCCGGCGCTGGCCAAGGAATTGGCTGGGCTGGCCGATATCTTCGTCAACGACGCCTTCTCCGCCGCCCATCGCGCCCATGCCTCCACCGAAGGCGTTGCCCATCTGCTGCCCTCCTATGCCGGGCGGCTGATGCAGGCCGAGCTCGAAGCCCTCGGCGCCGCGCTCGACCATCCGGAGCGCCCGGTTGCCGCCATCGTCGGCGGCGCCAAGGTCTCCACCAAGCTCGATCTGCTCGGCAACCTCGTCGCCAAGGTCGATGTGCTGATCATCGGCGGGGCGATGGCCAATACGTTCCTCGCCGCCCAAGGCGTCGCGGTCGGCAGGTCCTTGCAGGAAGGCGAGATGCACGCCACCGCGCGCGACATCCTGGCCAAGGCCAAGGCCGCAGGCTGCACCGTGATGCTGCCGACCGACGCGGTGACCGCCACCGAATTCAAGGCCCATGCCGCTACCAAGATCGTGCCGATCGACGCGGTTCCCGCCGATTCCATGATCCTCGACGTCGGCCCGGCGACCGTCGCCGCGCTGGTGGCCGAGCTTGCATCAGTAAAAACCCTGGTGTGGAACGGCCCGCTCGGTGCCTTCGAAATCGCCCCCTTCGATGCCGGCACCACCGCCCTCGCCCTCGCCGTGGCGGCGGCCACCGATGCCGGCAAGCTGCGCAGCGTGGCCGGCGGCGGCGATACCGTCTCGGCCCTCAAGCATGCCGGGGTAATGGAGCGGATGAGCTACGTCTCATCCGCCGGCGGGGCCTTCCTGGAATGGCTCGAAGGCAAGACGCTGCCGGGCGTTGCTGCACTCGGCTAGCGCCGCACCGGTGTGCCGTCCGTATTCGAATGTGAAAGAGCAAGGGCGCGCGTACGCGCCCGCGCATCGCCGTCAGGCAATGCCGGTTGGTAAGGCTTCGAACATGGCATGGCCCCAAGGAGGCCCCCGCGCGGCCGGCATTGTGCCGGGGGGCGGCGCATCTGAGGCGCGGCCGCGGGATCGCAGCGCGCCTTGCCCCGCACGCCACGGCGCCGGAACGGCAATCCATTCCACCTCCGGCTCGGCCTCAAAATCCGCGTCAGCCGCGGCACGCAGTACCCCCGCCATCACGCCGTTGTAACCATCCGGGCGCGCAGCACGCGCCCCCACCCCGCCAAACCGGACCAGGCCCAGCAGGGCGGCCAGCAGCGCGCACAACATCCCACCAAGAACGGCGGCGATATCCTGCGCGGCGTGGGGTGAATGGGCGGGCGGTTGGGTCATAGGGTCCGGGTTGCTCCTGATTGGTCATCAGGAATATAGATAACTGGCAAGTTATTTACAAGGGCAAACCGACGCCGGGAGCAAAAATCTGCCTCCACCCCAAACGCATTAATTCGTAGACAATTCTTTAAAAAGAACCTATCGCTGGCCATGCCGATTCATGGTCAATTAACCAATGCGCCGTAGCTTGTTCCGCATGATCTCGCCCACCTCCCTCGCGGCCTTCTCGGCCAGCATCACCCATGGCGGCATTGCCGGCGTGCCAACCACCCGCGCGAAACCGGCCGCCGCCCGCGCGGCGCCGTCCCAGGCCGGCCCGCATTCGTCCGCCCCGGCCCAGCCGCCGCTCGCCCCGCCCGGCCAGAAACTCCCGCGCGGGTCGCTGCTGAACCTGACGGCCTGAACGCGCCTCACTTCGCCGGCAACATTCCCTTGCCGGCCAGCACCGCCACCATGTCCGCCGCGCGCAACCGTGCCAGCAAGCGCTCCGCCGCCGGGCGCGGCGCCCCTGCCGCCACCCCCGCCGCATAGATCGTCTCGTTCTGGATCGACGGCGGCAACGGCCCCACCAGCGTGATGCCGCTCACCGGCAGAAGCTCGCTGATCTGGTGCAGCGCGATATCCGCCTTGCCCTGCGCGACCTGCTCGGCAACGTAGCCCCCGGCCTGCAACACCAGCTTGCCTTTGACCTGGTCGGCGATACCAAGCCGCTCGAACAGCCCGGCGAGATAGATCCCGCTCGACCCGCCAGCCGCCGGATCGATCATCGCGATACGCCGCACCGCCACTCGCCTTGAACGCGGCCGCGGTCGAAATATCCGGCAGCGCCGCCCCCGTACGCACCGCAACGCCGATGCCGACGCGGGCCAGCGGGATGGCGGGGCCAATCACCTTGCCCTTGGCCGCCAGATCATTGATCGCTCCGGGGGTGATCACCGCTAGGTCGAACGCCTCGCCCGCCGCGATCCGCCGCGTGAGCCCGCCGGCGGTGTCGGTGAGGACGATCACGCGATCCCCGGTCGCCGCCGTGTGGCCCGGCGCCACCGCCTCCACGACCGCACGGAAGGCGCCCGCGCTGAGCACCGTGACAGTCTCGGCCCGCGCCGGCTGTACCCAAAATCCGATCGCCAGCAGCACCCACCACCGCATCGTCCAATTCCCCTCACCGGCCGCCGTTCCTTCGGCGCGCGCATCGGCATAGGTTAGGCGACCCAAGGGAGAACCGCCATGCGCCTGCTGATCGGCACCTACGCCACCACCATCCACGCATTGCGGCTCGATCCCGCATCGGGCCGTCTCACGCAGACCGCTGCGGTGGCGGGGCCGGAGAATCCCTCCTACCTCGCGCGCCATCCGAAGCTCCCGCTACTCTACGCCGTCAGCGAGACGCGCGACGCGACCGGCCAATCCGGTGGCGGCGTGACCGCCTGGGCGCTCGATGCCGCGGGGGTGCCAGCAATGCTGGCGACGCTGCCGAGCGGCGGCGCCGATCCCTGCCACCTCCGCGCCGACCCCGACGGGCGCATGCTCGCAGTGGCCAACTACACCTCTGGCCACATCACCGCGATCCCGCTCGATGCCCAAGGCGGCTTCGGCACGGCGCAGGTGATCGCCCATCAGGGCACCAGCGTGCACCCGATCCGCCAGACCGTCCCGCACGCCCACCACGTCGCCTGGCTGCCCAGTCCAACCGGGGGCCGCTTCTGGGCCAGCGACCTCGGCATGGACGTGATCCGCCCCTATTGCATCACCCCAACTGGCCTGGAGCGTGACGGCGCCGACGCGACCACCCCGCCCGGCTCCGGCGCCCGCCGCATCATCACCCACCCCGGCGGCGGCTTCGCCTATGCGCTGGGCGAGATCGACGCCACCGTGATCCGCTACTCCATCGGCACCGACGGGCGTCTCACCCAGCACGAAGCAATCTCCATGCTGCCGGACGGCTACGACGGCCCGCGCAGCGGCGCCGAAATCCGCATCAGCCCGGACGGCCGCCATTTCTACGGCTCCAACCGCGGCCAAGACAGCATCGCCCGCTTCGCTATCGCCCCCGATGGGCGGTTGAGTGCCCTCGGCCACACGCCATGCGGCGGCGCCAAGCCGCGCCATATCGCGCTGAGCCGTGACGGCGTCTGGCTGCTCGCCTGCAACCAGGCCAGCGACCGCGTCACCAGCTTCCGCCGCGACGCCGAAACCGGGGACCTCACCCCGGCCGCCGACATCGCCATCCCCCGCCCGGCCTGCGCGCTTTTCCTGCCGGATTGACTCGCCGCGCCGAACCGGATCATGGTGCGCACATCCGAGGGGCGCCCCATCAGGGGCTGAGACGCTGTCGTGCAGCGAACCCTAAGAACCTGATCCGGGTCATGCCGGCGTAGGGACGGGAATTCTTCGCACTCCGCGTACCCCGCACCTCCGCCGTCATCCCCATTGCGAGAGGACGCGCCATGAACGTGCAAGCAAAACCCGCCACCGTCACCACCGGCCCCGTGATCGGGACCCGTAAAATCTATTCCAGCCCCGAGGGCCGGCCCGATATCGCGGTGCCGTTCAAGGAGATCGCGCTGCATCCGAGCGCCAACGAGGAGCCGCTGCGGCTCTACGATACCTCCGGCCCCTACACCGATGATGCCGTGAGCATCGATCTGGAAAAGGGCCTGGACCCCGTCCGCGCCACCTGGATCGCCAAGCGCGGCTTCGCCACCGTGGCCGCGCGCGAAGTGAAACCCGAGGACAACGGTTTCGTCACCGGCGACAAGCTGGTGGCCCCTTGCCCGGCGGAACGCACGGTGCTCGGCGCCGCCCCCGGCCAGATGGTCACCCAGTACGAATTCGCCCGCGCCGGCATCATCACCGAGGAGATGATCTACGTCGCCCACCGCGAAAACCTCGGCCGCGCCAAGGCGCTGGAGAGTGCCGCCGCCACCATCGCCGATGGCGAGAGTTTTGGCGCCGAACTCCCCGAATTCGTCACCCCCGAATTCGTCCGCTCCGAGATCGCCCGCGGCCGCGCCATCATCCCCGCCAACATCAACCACCCCGAGTTGGAGCCGGTGATCATCGGGCGCAACTTCCTGGTGAAGATCAACGCCAATATCGGCAACTCCGCCGTTACCTCCTCGGCCGCCGAGGAAGTCGAAAAACTCGTCTGGGCGATCCGCTGGGGCGGCGACACGGTGATGGACCTCTCCACCGGGCGCAACATCCACAACATCCGCTCCTGGATCCTGCGCAACGCCCCGGTGCCGATCGGCACGGTGCCGATCTACCAGGCGCTCGAAAAGGTGGGCGGCAACCCCGATCTGCTGACCTGGGAGGTCTTCAAGGACACGCTGATCGAGCAGGCCGAGCAGGGGGTTGACTACTTCACCATCCACGCCGGCGTGCGCCTCGCCCATGTGCCGCTGACCGCGCGGCGCACCACCGGCATCGTCTCCCGCGGCGGCTCCATCATGGCGCGCTGGTGCCTGGCCCATCACAAGGAGAGCTTCCTCTACGAGCATTTCGGTGAGATCTGCGACATCATGCGCAAGTATGACGTCTCGTTCTCCCTCGGCGACGGCCTGCGCCCCGGCTCCAACGCCGACGCCAATGACGCCGCGCAGTTCGCCGAGCTGGAAACCCTCGGCGAGCTCACCAAGATCGCCTGGGCCAAGGGCTGCCAGGTGATGATCGAAGGCCCGGGCCACGTGCCGATGCACAAGGTCAAGGTCAACATGGACAAGCAACTGCGCGAATGCGGCGAGGCGCCGTTCTACACGCTCGGGCCGCTCACCACCGATATCGCGCCGGGCTATGACCACATCACCTCCGCGATCGGCGCCGCCATGATCGGCTGGTTCGGCACCGCGATGCTTTGCTACGTCACCCCGAAGGAGCATCTCGGCCTGCCCAACCGCGACGACGTGAAGATCGGCGTCATCACCTACCGCATCGCCGCCCACGCCGCCGACCTCGCCAAGGGCCACCCCGCCGCCCGCCTGCGCGATGACGCGATCAGCCGGGCGCGCTTCGAATTCCGCTGGGAGGACCAGTTCAACCTCGGGCTCGACCCGGATACGGCGCGGCAGTTCCACGACGAAACCATGCCGAAGGAGGCCCACAAGGTGGCGCATTTCTGCTCCATGTGCGGGCCGAAATTCTGCTCGATGAAAATCAGCCACGACATCCGCGCCGATACCGTGCGGATGGCGGGGATGGAGCAGATGAGCGCGGAATTCAAGGCCAAGGGCAGCCAGATCTACCAGCCCGAGGCCGCCGCGGAGTAGCGCGGGGTCTTGCGGGCGCCCCATTGCCGGGCGAAACTCGGTTCATGATCGACGCCCGTACTGCCCTGGATGCCATTGGCCAATTGACCGACGGCGAGATCGATCTCGCCGGCGCGGCCCTGCAACTCGCCCGCGCCGATGCGCCGGAGGCGGACTGGACGGCTGCGCGTGCCCATCTCTCCGAACTCGCCAAAGGTGCCGTGGCACTGGCCGGCGAGCTCGACGCCCCGCGCCTGTCGCAACGCGCCCGCGCGCTCCGCCAACTCCTGGTCGCCGATCACGGCTATGCCGGCGACGCGCTGACCTATGACGACCTCGCCAACGCCAACCTCATCCACGTCATCGAGCGCCGCCAGGGCCTGCCCGTGGCGCTTGGCATTCTCTGGCTGCACGCCGCGCACGCGGCGGGGTGGGATGCCCACGGGCTCGATTTCCCCGGCCATTTCCTCATCGGCCTGGCCGGCAAAAAGGACCAGCTGGTCGTCGATCCCTTCGCCGGCGGCATTGTCCTCTCGGCGGCAGACCTGCGCGCCCTCGTCAAGCAAGTCGAAGGCGAAACCGCCGACCTGCGCCCCGGTCTGCTCCGCCCGATGTCCCGCCGCGCCGTGCTGCTGCGGCTGCAAAACAACGTGCGCAGCCGCCACCTCCAGGCCGGGCGCCTGCGCGACGCACTCGCCAGCACCGAAGCCATGCTCGCCATCGCCCCCGATGACGCCCGCCTGCAACGCGACTCCGCCGAGTTGCGCGCGCGCCTGAACTAGGGTTTGGTGCGGCCTCGACTGAAGGAAGCAAGGCGGGGGGCGCTGCCCCCTCGACCCCCGCCAGGGGCCGAGCCCCTGGACCTCATGCATTAAGAGGAAGGTTTGGAATGAGGGAGGGGGTCTACTCGATGGTGGCAA
>JAPLOH010000058.1 GCA_026400845.1 Alphaproteobacteria bacterium | reverse complement strand
GTTGGCCCCCTCTCTCATGCGGCACCCTCTTCAACGGGTGCGGGTCTGGGGGCGCAGCCCCCAGCGGGGCTCAGGGGCAGCGCCCCTGGCCTTGCTTTCCTACAGGCTCCGCCCGGCGCGGTTTCGCGTCATACGCCGGCATCCTCCGGCACCAGCAGCATGCCGTCCTTGATCTGGATCATGACGGGATCCAGACGGTCGCCATGGCAGGGGCCGCTGAGGCAGAAGCCGGTATCGATTTCGAATTCGGCGCCGTGCAGGGCGCAGATGATGCGGGTGCCGTCGAGCGAGAGGAAGCGGCCGGGCACCCAGTCGAGCGGGGCGCCGATATGGGGGCAGGAATTGACGTAGACCTTCACGTCATCGCCGCGGCGCACGGCGAGCAGGCCGTTGAAGGCTCCTTTGGCCGGTTCGTAGCCGGCGCTACCGCCGTCGGTGATGTCCGAGACTTTGCCCAGCACGCGCCAGCCGGGCGGAAACATCACGGCTTGACGCCACCAAGCGCGCAGATCGTCAGCCAATGCTCGGCGCCGATCGCCATCACCGACAGGCGGGACTGGCGGATCAGCGGCAGTTCGGCGAATTGCGGGTCGGCCTTCAGCGCGGCGAGGGTGACCGGGGATTTGAGCGGGCGGCGGGCTTTCATGTCAACGCAGACCCAGTCGCCCTTCTCGCCGGGCTCAATCGTCGGGTCCGCATAGGCCTCGCGGGCGACCTCGACGATGCCGACGATCTCCTTGCCGATATTGGAGTGGTAGAAGAAGGCGAGATCGCCCTTCTGCATCGCCTTGAGGTTGTTCTTCGCCATGTGATTGCGCACCCCGGTCCAGGGCTCGACCTTGTTGGCGACCTGCTGGGTCCAGGAGAAGGCGTCGGGTTCGGATTTGACGAGCCAGTATTGCATCTTCGCGAGGTCCTTGGATTCCGGGCGGCAGGCGTGGGATAAGACGCAGCATTCTCCCCGGACTTGATGCCGGACGCAAAGTCTCTGTTTATCGGAACCGCATGGCCCGCACGCTTCACCGTTTCGCCAATCCCGGCCAGTTCCTGCGGCTCTCCGGGCGCATCCTGCCGTTTCTTGCGGTGGCTGGGATCACGCTGACGCTGGCCGGCCTCGGCTGGGGCCTGTTCTTCGCGCCGGCGGACTACCAGCAGGGCGACGCGGTGCGGATCATCTACATCCATGTGCCGGCCGCCTGGCTCGCCTCGGGGGGGTATTTCGGGCTGGCGCTGTGTTCGCTGCTGTCGCTGGTGTGGCGCCATCCGCTGGCGGATCTGGCGGCGGTGGAGATCGGCCCGGTCGGTGCCGGCTGCACCGCCTTGTGCCTGGCCACCGGCAGCCTGTGGGGGCGCCCGATGTGGGGGACCTGGTGGGTGTGGGATGCCCGTCTGACCTCGATGCTGGTGTTGTTGTTCCTGTATCTCGGCCATATCGCGCTGGTCCGCGCCTTCGACAGCCCCGAGCGCGGCTATCGGGCGGGGGCGATCCTGGCGCTGATCGGGGTGGTCGATCTGCCGGTGATCAAGTTCTCGGTCGAATGGTGGAACACGCTGCACCAGCCCGCCAGCATCACGTTCTCCAGCGCGCCGACGGTGTTTTCCGGCATGTTGTGGCCGCTGCTGATATCGATCCTCGGCTTCTCGCTCGGTTTCGCGGCGATCGTGGTGGCGCGGCTGCGGGCGGCCGTGATGGAGCGGCGGACCCGCGGCCTGCTGATGGCCCGGGCGCAGGAGGGGGCATGACGCATCTACCCTTCATCCTCGCGGCCTATGGGTTGACCGTGGTGACGGCCCTGGCCTTCGCGATATCGGCATGGCGGCGGGCCGGGCAGGCGCGGCGGCGGTTGGCAGCGGTCGATCCGCGCGGGCGGGACGCGTGAGCGGCCGCATGAGCCGCAAGCGGCGGCGGCTGATCGCAGTGCTGGCGGGGCTGTCCTGCCTCGGCGTGGCGGTGGCGCTGGTGCTCACCGCGCTCAACGACAATTTGACGTTTTTCGTCGCCCCCTCGGACATCGCCACCAAGGCGCCACCGCCGGGCCGCAGCTTCCGCATCGGTGGGCTCGTCGAGGCCGGCAGCGTCACTCGTATTCGGGTGGACGGCAAGCCGGCGGCAAGTTTCCGGGTGACGGATGGGCCGGCGTCGGTCGCGGTGACCTTTATCGGCATCCTGCCGGACCTGTTTCGCGAGGGGCAGGGCGTGGTCGCGCTCGGCGCGTTGCGGCCGGATGGCGTGTTCGCCGCCTCGGAAGTGCTGGCCAAGCACGACGAGACCTACATGCCCAAGGAGGTCGCGGAGGCGCTGAAGAAAACCGGCCAGTGGAAGCCGGGCGGCTGAAACTCAGCGCAGTTGCGGGCAGGCGCGGGCGATTTCCGCCAGCGGCATGTAGTTCAGCAGTGATCCGACGAGGTTGTTGCTGATGCCGAGCTTGCCGAACTCGCCGGGTGCGCCCTGGGAGTTGAGGCCGCCGGTGCAGAATTCGCGATAGACGATCCGGGCGAAATCGGCGCCAAACGGCGTCTGCCGCAAGGTGGCACCGACGCTCAGCAGATCCTCCGCCGCCAGATCGCGCGGATGCAGCGCGTTGAACACGGTGACGTTGTAGTCGGTGACCTCAGGCTCCTTCTGCGCGGTGGTGTCGCGCACGCCAGAATGCACGGCGGCGACCTGCGCCGAGCGGCTGTACAACGAGCTTGCGGTGTTCACCGGGACCATGCGCGACTGGTCGCCGAACGCGCTGGCCGGCTTTCCGGCGGACGACGGATCGGATCCGGCCGCGTCACCGGCGATCGGCAGCGCGGAGACGGCGATGTCCACCGCCGAGCGCGGCGCATCCTCGTCCAGCGCGACCACCAGCAAGATCGGGAACAACAAGGCGGGAACCCCGAGCAGCAGCCACTTCGGGGATGCGAACATGCGCCACCAGCGCTTGCTGCGGCGCATCGGTCTGATGTTCGGCAACGGCCGGTTCACGGAACGCACTGAAACCATTCTGGAATTAGAAGCGGATTCCCGCGGAATTGTCAAAGACTATCGTATCGCCGGCGGTTCCATGAGATCGATCACCGGTTCGCCGCAAAGCTCCACTCCAGGCAGCACCAGGTCGCGCTGATCACCGCCGAAGGCGGCGCGGGCAATAAAGCGGCAGCGGTCACCGGGCTCGAACGGCATATCGAGGCTCGTCCCGGCGGGCAGCAGCAGGGCGCCCAGCAGGTCGTCGGTTTCAAGGGCGGCAGGTACGTCCGGGCGGAGATGCAGCGCCGTGATGGTCCGCCCGGTGCGGTTGACAAGCCGGATGGTTCCTGCCGGCGGCGGGGCGGGGGGGGCGTCCTCCGTCGTCCAGCCCGGCCGGATGATGAGGGTTGGCGTGGCGCACAGGTCGATCCCGCGCCGCTCCTCGGCCGCACGGTTGTCGTAGACGACGCGCAGATCCGCCACGCAGCCGCCGCGATAAATGAGGCCGCCCACCGTCCGCGGCGGGATCTCCCCTGCCGGGGCGAGATCGTTGCCCCACTGGTCGGCGCTGGCGCTGGAGACAAAGACCTGACGGATTGGCCGTGGCGAGCGGTTGTCGAGGCGGATCGAGCGCGGCATGGCGAATAATTCCGCCGGCGCGGTTGCGGTCGAGCCGTCGAAGGTGACGGCGCGGGTGCGGCAGAGGTCGATGCCGCGGCGTTCCTCGTGGCTGAGGTCATCGTAGACGACCTGGATGTCGAACAGGCAATCCCCGGTCCGCCCGAGGCGCACGCGGAACGTGCCGCCCTGGTGCAGGGTCGCCTCGCCCAGCCGGTCATCGCCCCACTGGTCGGCGTCGCTGGATGACACGTGGAGCTGGAAAACCGGGTGCTGGCTGTGATTGATCACGGCGACTTCGCGCACGGCCACCGGCGCACGCGGTGCGCGCGGCGGGCGCGGGGTCTCCGCATGCACCGCAGGGGCCAGTAACACTGGGGCCAGTGCTGCCGGAGCCAGTGCCGCGACGGTCAACCCGGCCGCGGCGATGCGACGCCATGCGCCGATTGCCATTCTCGTCATCGTCCGATTATCTGCCCGCCGCCGCGGGGGCACCTGTTCCGCGCCATTCTATCTTGCCGCCGGCCGAATGCATGCCAATGTAGTTTGCATGTCCGACCAGTCATCACCCCAAGACACCGTTCCGTCGAATATTGCCGATCCGGCAGCGCGTTTGGCGCCCAAACCGCCAGCATCGCGCGTCAAGAGTGCGGGGGGAAAGGAGACAGGAGGTCCGTCCGGGCTGGAGCCGACCCGCTACGGAGACTGGGAGCACAAGGGCCGCTGCATCGACTTCTGACTATACCCGGCGGGCTTTTGCCGCGATGACGGTGTTCTCCAGCAGGCAGGCGATCGTCATCGGCCCGACGCCGCCGGGCACCGGGGTGATGGCGCCGGCCACCGCCGATGCCTCGGCGAAGGCGACATCCCCCACCAATGAGCCGTCAGCGATCCGGTTGATGCCGACGTCGATGACGACCGCGCCGGGGCCGATCCAATCGCCGCGGATCATCTCCGGGCGGCCGATGGCGGCGATCACGATATCGGCACGGCGGCACTCGGCCTGAAGGTCACGGGTGCGCGAATGGACGATGGTCACGGTGGCGTCGGCATTCGTCAGCAATGCCGCGACCGGGCGGCCGACCAGGACGGAACGGCCGAGCACGATGGCCCGTGCCCCGCGCAGCGTGGCCCCGGCCTCGGCCAGCAGCTTCATCACGCCTGACGGGGTGCAGGCGACCAGCCCTGGCAGCCCGTTGGCCAGCCGCCCCGCATTGACCGGATGCAACCCGTCGACATCCTTCGCCGGGTCAATCGCGTCGATGATCGGCTGGGCGCGCAGCGGCGCGGGCAAGGGGAGTTGCACCAGGATGCCGTCCACCGCGGGGTCGGCATTGAGGCCGCGTACCACGGCGAGTAGTTCCGCCTCGCTGGTGGTGGCCGGCAGGCGGATGGTGCGCCCGGCGATGCCGGCGGCCAGCGCCGCCTTCTCCTTGTTGCGGACATAGACCTGGCTGGCGGGATCCTCGCCGACGATGACGACGGCGAGGCCGGGCTGGTAGGGCAGCCTCGCCACCTCGGCGCCGACAGCGGCGCGCAGGCGAGCGGCGACGGATTTGCCGTCGATGACAATGGCATTCATAGGGCGGACAATCCGAAGACGAGGGTTGCGGGGTCGCCGTCGATGCGCAGCGTCTTCTGCCGGCTGGTGGCGCCTTGGGTCACCGAGATCAGCGCGGGCGCGATGCCGAGGGCGGCAGCCAGCGTGGCGCAGGCGGCGCGATTGGCGCGGCCATCCTCCGCCGCCTCGGTGACCCCGATACGCAGCCGCTCGCCGTCGACCGAAGGCGCGCGGCCCTGCAGGCCCGGCCGGCGCGACTTCGGCTGCACCTTCACCGCCACCGAGACGCTGCCCTGCCCGATACGCCAGAAGCCGCTCACTACAGGATGAGACCCTGGATCTGGCCGTAGGCGACGGCGAAATAGACCCGCCGCAGCACCTCCTGGACGATCCAGATGGCGAAAATCAGCACGATCGGGGAAATATCGATGCCGCCGAGATTGGGCATCCGGTTGCGGATCGGGCGCAGCGCCGGCTCGGTGATGCGGAACAGGAAATCCCCCACCGTCCAGACCACCCGGTTGCGGGTATCCAGCACCCCGAAGGACACCAGCATGCTGAACAGCGCGGACAGGATGACCGCCCATTTGTAGAGATTGAGGACTTCGTTCAGAATTTCGTAGATGATCGTGACCACGCATTCCCCCTGGGGTGACGCCGTGCGGACCCTATCGTTCCGCCTTTTCCTCCGCAACCTGCCGCACCGCATTGGAACCCTGAAATGGACGCCACCTCCCCCTTCATTGACCAGCTCACCGCCGCCCTCGGCGCTGGCGCGGTGCAGGCCGGCGATGCCATGGCGCCCAGCCATTTCGGCGATTGGATGGTGAAGGCGGAACCGGCCGATCATCCGCTCGCCATCGTGCTGCCACGCAGCACCGCGGAGGTGGCTGAGGTGCTGCGCCTGTGCACGGCCCAACGCATCGGCGTGGTACCGCAGGGCGGGCTGACCGGGCTGGCCGGCGGGGCGACGCCACGGGGCGGCGCGATCGCACTGTCGCTCTCCCGCATGCGCGCCATCGAGGAGATCGACGCGGCTGCCGCCACCATCACGGTGCAGGCCGGCGCGCCGCTGCAAGCCGTGCAGGAAGCGGCCGACGCCGCCGGCTTTCTGTTTCCGCTCGATATCGGCAGCCGCGGCTCCTGCGCCATCGGCGGCAATGTCTCCACCAACGCCGGCGGCAACCGGGTGCTGCGCTACGGCATGACGCGCGATCTGGTGCTGGGCATGGAGGTGGTGCTGGCCGACGGCACGGTGCTGACCAGCCTCAACAAAATGCAGAAGAACAACACCGGCTACGACCTCAAGCAGCTCTTCATCGGCGCCGAGGGCACGCTGGGGGTGGTGACCCGGCTGGTGCTGCGGCTGTTCCCCAAGCCCGCCAGCCTGTGCACCGCGCTCTGCGCCCTGCCGGACTATGCGGCCGTGCTTGCCTTGCTGCGCCGGGCGCGGGCGCGGCTGGGCGGCAATCTTTCGGCCTTCGAGGTGATGTGGCCGGAGTTCTACGAGCTCGCCACCACCGCCCATGGCATCCGCGCGCCCCTGCCGCGCGGCAGCGCCGTCTATGTTCTGATGGACGGCATGGGCTCCGACCAGGCGATCGACGAGCCGGCCTTCAGCGCGCTGATCGAGGAGGCGCTCGACGCCGGGGAGGTGGAGGATGCGGTGATTTCGCAATCCCACCGCGAAAGCCGCGAGATCTGGGGGCTGCGCGATTCGGTGGCGCAGTTCGGCCAGAGCTTCGACCCCCAGGCCGGCTTCGACGTCTCGCTGCCGATCGGGCGGATGCAGGAGTTCATCGAGGACTGCAAGGCGGCACTCGCCGCCCGCTACGCCACCGCCCGCTCGCTGTGGTTCGGCCATATCGCCGATTCCAACCTGCATCTGCTGGTCAAGATCGAGCCGGACGGGCCGACCAAGAAGGAGATCGACGCCATCGTCTATGACCGGGTGCGCGCCTTCGGCGGCTCGGTCTCGGCGGAGCACGGCATCGGCCTGCTGAAGCGCGCCTACCTCGGCTACTCCCGCAGCCCCGAGGAGGTGGCGGTAATGCGCCGCATCAAGGCGGCGCTCGATCCGCTGGGGATCATGAATCCCGGCAAGGTGTTCTGAGCTTGATTCACGGCAACGCTTCACGCCATACGGGGACGCCTTAAGACATCGGCGCGCCGGCCGGGCAGCAAGGGGGGCGGAGCGCGCCACAATCCCTCAGGAGAGAACCATGAGCAGGGTAGCCCTCGTCACCGGCGGCACGCGCGGCATCGGCGCCGAAATCAGCCGCGAACTCAAGGACGCCGGCCGCACCGTCGTCGCCACCTACGCCTCGAACGACGCCGCGGCGGAAGCTTTCGCGACCGAGACCGGCATCAAGGTGATCAAGTTCGATGTCGGCAGCTTCGAGGCGTGCCAGGCGGCGGTGGACAAGATCCATGCCGAAGTCGGCAAGATCGAGATCCTGGTCAACAACGCCGGTATCACCCGCGATGCCACCATGTCCCGCCTCAGCCGCGACATGTGGGATCAGGTGATCGATACCAATCTCGGCTCCTGCTTCAACCTCTCCAAGCTGGTGTGGGACGACATGCGCGCCGCCAAGTTCGGCCGCATCGTCAATATCGGCTCGATCAACGGGCAGGCCGGCCAGTATGGCCAGGTGAACTATGCCGCCGCCAAGTCGGGCATCCACGGTTTCACCAAGGCGCTCGCCCAGGAAGGCGCCCGCTTCGGAATCACCGTCAACGCCATCGCGCCGGGCTACGTCGACACCGAGATGGTGCGCGCGGTGCCGCCGGACGTGCTGGAGAAGATCATCGCCCGCATCCCGATGGGCCGGCTTGGCCGCGCCTCCGACATCGCCCGGGGAGTCGCTTTTCTCACCGCCGACAATGGCGACTTCATCACCGGGTCAACCCTGTCCATCAATGGCGGGCAGCATATGTACTGATCCTGGGGCGGATACTTGCTCCCGGGCTAGTAACATTGCGCGTGATAAGGCTCCTCCGGGCTTGTTCCGGCGGAGCGTGACAGTTATCAAAGCGCGATGAACGACCCAAGCGCCATCGCGTCCGAAGCGGTGAGGGGCCAGAGTGGCCGCTCCGTGCCGCTTATGGCTCTGGTCGCGCTCG
>JAPLOH010000071.1 GCA_026400845.1 Alphaproteobacteria bacterium | reverse complement strand
TGGCGCTGCTGGTGTTCGTCGCCGACATGGCGGAGGGGCCGGTGCGCCGCCGCTACGCCAACCCGATCGGGCGCTCGCGGACCCGGCGCGGCGACCACGAGTCCGGCACGCTGCTGCGCGAGGGCGGGGCGATCGAGGTGATCGAGTTGCAGGGCGCGCTGTTCTTCGGCAGCACCGATCAGGTGGCCGGCGCCATCGAGGCGGCGCTCGCGGATGGGGTGCGCTACATCGTGCTCGATCTCCATCGTGTGCACCGGATGGATCTCTCCGGCGCGCGAGGGCTGCTCGACTGCTGTGCGCGGGCTTGGCACGGCGGGCACTGGGTGGTGCTCGCCGGGGCGCGGGCCGGGGTGCCGGCTTGGGACTATCTGCGCGACCGTGGACTTGACGTGCATCTCCCCGATGGCCGCGGCATCGCCACGCTGGAGGATGCCATCGAGCATGCCGAGGCCCGTCTGCTCGCCGACCGGCTTGGCACGGTGGCCGACCCGGTGCTCGATGGCGAAGCGGCGCTGGCGTCGCTCGGCATTCCCGCGGCCTCCCACCGGGCGCTGCTGCGATGCATGGCGGAGGTGGAATTCCCCGCCGGCGCCATTTTCATCCGGGCAGGGGATTTGTCGCGCGCGCTGTTCATTCTGCTGCAAGGGCGGGTCGACGTGTCGCTAAGGCTGGCCACCGGCGGCGACGGCGAGCGCCGCGCGGTACGGGTCGCCACCCTCGCGCCCGGTACGCTGTTCGGGGAGATGGCCCTGCTGTCGGAGGCGCCACGCTCGGCCGACCTGACGGCGGTGGGCGACGTGCGTTGCCTGCAACTCGATCCCGCCGGGTTGGCGTCGCTGCGGATGGCGGAGGCCGACAGCGCCTGGCACCTGTTGCGAGCCATCGCGATGCAGATCGAGCTCAATCTCCGCCTCGCCAACGCCGCCATCGCGTCCTACGAGGAATAGCGATCATACGGAAGGGCAGCGACGGCATTGGCCGTTCGGGTAGCACGGGACGAAAGCGCGTCTTTGTGAAAGAAGATGCCAAATACATCTCGACTCCGCGAGAGTCCGTTTTCTCAATTGCGAAACGCCCTTTGTCTTGTCTCCCCGCCCCGCTCAAGGCCTTTGCGGATGACATGCAGGATACCGCTCAGCACGCGCCTGTCATCGAAACGCGGCTTGCCGAGGGACCGAGGAACATACGGCGCCATCCACTGCACCCGCTCCTTTGACAATCAAATCATAGTACTCATGGCGGCACTCTCCGCCCAAACCAGAATCATCCTGAGACGGGCCGATGCGAGGTATTTATGGGTTCTGGTCCGAGCACCAATCGACATCAAACGTCACTGGTAGCAAGCTCCGGCCAGCGCTTGCGCACCACCGCCCCGTCGGCGGCGTAGGCGATGCAGGTGTCGACCATCCGCGATGCCTCGCGGGCCTCGGCCTCCTTCGCCTTGGCTGCCATCAGCGCCTCGGCCTCGGGCACCGCCGCCGCGCGGGCCGCCTTGATCCGCCGCTCCCGAGCCGGCCACATGGATTGCAGGGCGGTGGTGGCGATTTCCTGCAGCATCTCGCGGTGATGGGTGCAACCATGTGCCCCGGCCATGCGCGCATTCGCCTCGCGCAGGAAGCCGGACCTGATCCGCAGCCCGACCAGCCGCTCATAGGCGGCGGCCCCCGCGGCACAGGCCAGGTATGGCCCGTGATCGGTGCACGCCTCGGCACCCAGGATCGTCATCCGCTCATCGAACGTGAGGCGCACCCACATCTCGTGCAGCGGCTTGCCCGCGGGCAGCATACCCTCGTCCTCGTTGTCGATCTCGAAGGGCTTGGTGTCGGTGAGATGCGCCTCGACGTCGAAATTGCCGTCCTCACGCTCGTAGCCCTCGATGATGATCCTGCGCGTGTGCAATTTCTGACGCGCCACCGGCGAACTCAACGGCATTCCTGCATCTCCCGACCGCGCCATGCTGCGGCGCACCATCGGCATATGGCACAGGTACGCTGCGGCGCAAGTCCGCGCGTTCTCTACCCTGCCGCGACGAAGACGAGCCCGACCGCGATCGCGATGAAAAAAATTGGCCAGGACAGCCGCCATATCCCGCGTGGCGTGGCCCCATCGCCGGCCAACCCGCTGGCGATGGCGCAAACTTGCGGCGACAGCAGCAGGAACAGCGTGCCGTTCTGCACCGTCGGCAGCACCAGCGGTCCGAGCCCGGCGACCCGGCCAAGCTCGGCTTGCAACGGCATCATGGCACTGTTGGAGCCGACATTGCTGCCGGCGAAAAACCCGGCGGCGCCGGCCAGCAGTGGCGCGGCGAAGGGGGCGGCGGTACCAAACGCGCCCGCCATCGCCATCGCCAGCGCCTGCGGCACCCCGGCATGCACCAGGACGCGCGCCAGCAGCACGAACAGCGTCAGCGCCACCGCGGGCCGCCATCCCCGCCGCAGCGCCCCGCCGATCGCGGTGGCCGCACTGCCACGCATGGCGACGAGGCCGAGCGAGACGATCCACAGACCGACCATCGCGTGGTTCAGCGGCAGCGATGGCAGGCCGGCGAAGGCGGTGAGGCGGGGCACCTCGCTCCACAGCCGGCTGCCGAGCAGCACCGCGGCGAGTAGCGCGTACGGAGCGGCCACGGCGCCTGCCGCCCGCCAACCCGCGAGGCCGCGCGGCGGCGTGGCGAGCAGGAGCCGCACCACCAGCACCGCGCCGGTGGCCAGCAGTCCGCAGACCTCCCACGCGACCAGCCGGTGCGCCACGATCAGGATCGCCCCTTCCGCCAGCAGCCAGCCGAGTTGCGCGAACTTGGTTGCCGTGGGCACGGGGTGGCCGGCCTTGCGGCAGAGCTGCCAGAACAGCGGTAGCAACAGCGGCAGCTCCAGGGCGAGCATCAGCGCGTTGCGGCTCGCCAACTCCTGGGGCAACACCCCTGCCAGCGCGGCGCCCACCGATGTGCCGGGGCCAAGCCCGCCCCAGGGGATCAGAAGCTGTGAAAACAGCGCCAGCGCCGCGGCCTTGGTGCCCGTCACGCCGACCCGGCGGAAGGCAGTGAGCGCGAAGACCGAACCGATGCCGAAGCCGGTCACCGTTTCGGTGAAGCCGCCGAGCAGGAAGGCGCCGGTGAACAACGTGTCGACCGGCTTCTCCGCGCCGCCGGGGCGCGCAGCGCTTCCGCTCGCGCTCTGGAACAGCAATCCTCCGAGCACGATGCCGGCCGGCGGCAAGGCGAGCCACAGCCCCTCGGCGAGGCTGTGCCGCGCGTATTCACCGAGCCATGCGGGACCGGCGGCGTCGGCTGGGATCGCGAGCACCGCCGCCGGCAGTGCCAGCGCCAGTGCCACGAGGCACGCGGTGATCGCGCTCGCCCGTCCGCTGCCGAGCAGCACAACGAGCGCCAGCAGCGGCAGGGCCTGGATCAGCAGGGTCATGCGCGGGTCACGGCCATTGCAGCTCCGGCATGCGGATCAGCGGGAAGCGAGCGGCGGTCAGCGTCTGGTTCTGCAGGGTCAGCGGGAGCGAGATCTTGCGGTCCGGTGTTTGCGGCATCAGGCCGATCACCGCCTTGACGGCGCGTGCACTGGCCGCCGGCATCAGCCCCTCGCCGACCGCACGGTCGAGCGTCTCGGGGATGCCGCCAGCGCCTGCGGTGCCCCGGCCGTCCGGCTGCAGGGCGGCGTCGAGCCCGATCGTGGCCTGGAGGTTGAGGTCGAGCCGGCTCCATTGCACGTCGAGCGCGGCGATCGTCAGCACCCCGCCGGCGTTGCGCCAGGCGCGGGCGATATGGGCGGGGCCGGGCAGCCGGAGGTCGATCGGCCCGGAGAGCGTGGCGTTGAGCGCGATGCCGGCGATCCTCGTCCCGAGCGGGCCGCGCAGCACGAGGGCCAGCCCGCCAAGCTCGATGCCCTCGGCGCTGGCATCAAGGGCGAGGGCGGTCTCCGCGGTGCTGGCCGCCGGCCTGGGAATGGCGCGAATGTCGAGCCGGTCGAGCGCAATCGGCCCGGCGCCAGTTGTGGTGTTCAGGCCACGCACAGCGAGGGTGATTTCGTGGGGCGCGGCGAGCGTCAGGCTGGCCTCGGCGCGTAGGGCGTTGATCTCGGCGGTGCGTTGGCCATCGGTCTCGATGACGACGGGGCCGGTGATGGTGATGCCCGTCAGCGTCGGATGGCGTAATGCGATAGCAACCCGCGCTCCGGCGATGCGGATGCTGGTGCGGTTCGCGGCGTTCTCGAAGCGGAGATCATCGACGTCGAGCGTGGCGGCGAATGGCCAGCCGCCTGGGCGCACGTCACCGTACGCGATGCGCCAGGGCTGGCGGGGCTCGGGCCGGGCGAGATCGTCGAGCGCGGCGCGGAGATGCCAGCCCGCCGCCAGCCAGGCCGCCCCGTGCAGCCCGGCGAACAGCAGGATGGCAGCGGGTGCGAGGTGCCAGCGACGAAACCGCGGCATCGATCAGCCGGCCGCGCCGCTTTGCCGATTGATATCGGCACGGGCGGCGGCAAACAGCGCCTCGATCCGCACCGACATCTCCGCCCGCCCCAGGCTCGCAGGCAGCGGGGGGTGCACGTCGATATTTATGGTGCCGGGGATTTTGCGGAAGGCGCGGCGGCCCCAGTGCAGCCCCGAATCGGTGGTGACGGGAATGATCGGCAGCTTGCTGCGCCCGGCCATGGCGGCGTAGCCGGGCTGCAACGGCGCCTCGACGCCGGGGGCGACGCGGGTGCCTTCGGGGAAGATGATGATCTGGCGCGCCTCGGCGACCGCGCGATCGGTTTCCTTGAGCAACGCGCGGATCGCCGCGGCGCCAGCGCTGCGGTCGATCGGGATCAGGCCTAGCGCGCCCAGCATACCGCCGAACAGCGGGATCCGCATCAGCTCGCGCTTCAGCACATAAGTGGCGCGCGGCAGGATAAGAAACCAGATGAACGTGTCGAACGCGGATTGGTGGTTGCCGACCAGCAGCGCCGGGCCCGATTTCGCCAGATGTTCGGCACCGCGGATTTCGTAACGCACGCCGGCGATGTAGCGCAGCCCGACATGGATCAGCAGCCAGGCCCATAGCCTTGTATAGCGATACGCCCAATCCGAAGGCAGCAGCCGGGACATCAGCCGCGGCACCAGCGCCGCCGCGACGAAGACGAAGGTAAGCAGATAGAACCACAGGTTGAATAGGCAAGATCGCAGGAAGATCATCCGCCGCCGCGCTCCGTGTTGGGTTGGGTGGGGTGGGTGCGCGCCGCCGAGCGCTCGTCGGCACGGGAGACGAAGGCGCTCAGCCCGGCCTCGGCGGCGAGGAACTTGCTGTATTCCCCGGCCAGCACGCGCAGGCCCGCATCGTCGCGCTGGGAGCCCGCCCGCACTGGGGCCGGATGCAGGGCGACGTTCGGCATGGCGCGGGAGAACTCGGCCATGGCGCGCGGCATGTGGAACGCGGCAGTGACGACGATGAGGCTGCCGACCCGGTTCGCCCGCGACCATTCCGCCGCTTCGGCCGCGTTGCCGCGCGTAGAGGTCGCGGCGCGGCCGAGCGTGACGCGGGGTGCCAGGGCTGCGGTGATGGGGGCTGCGGTGATGGCGGCGGCAGTAACATTGGCACGCTGGGCCAAGGCGCCGAATTCCGCCGCGCCGCCGACACCCGAGATCAGCAGCCGGTCGGCACGGCCATCGGCGAGCAGGTGGAGCGCCGCCTCGACCCTGCCGGCGCCGCCGGTCAGCGCGACGATACCGTCGGCATGGGCGGGCAGGGCGGCTTCGCGGGCGGTCTCGCGCAGGAACCAGCCGAACCCACCGCCCCACAAAAGGGCAAGCGCACCGAGCCCGGCCGCGATGCGACGCAATGCGCGCCTCACGGCAATTGCCGCAGCCAGCGGCGCACGGTGATCTGGGTAGTGACGTAGCCGATCAGGCTGCCCGCCATCGGCAGGGCAAGCAACCCGGCCCACAGCGGCGCTGGCAAGTTGAGCAACCAGGCCAGCAACGGCTCGGTGGCGCCGGATGCCGCGCCGATCAGTGCCGGGGCGCCGGGGGTGAAGGGGGCGGTGAGATCGGCCAGCACCAGCAGCACCGGCAAGGCGCCGAGCGTGCCGCCGGCGGCGCCGAGCGCGGCCTGGCTTGTGGCACGCGCGGCGAAGCGGGTGGCGATATAGCCGTCGGTGGCGCCGAGCCCGTGCACGATTTCGATCGCATCGCGGCGCACCGCGAGCCCGGCGCGAGTGGCGACTGCGACGATCCCGGCGGCGATGGCGGCAACCAAGGCGAGCGCCATCCAGGCACACACCTCCAGACTGCGGGCGAGCGCCGAAAGGCGACGCACCCAGATGCCATGCCCCTCCGCCGCCGTGCCGGGCGCGGCGGCTTCGAGGCGGGGCGCGAGTGCCACAAGGTCGGGCCCGGCGCCGCTGAGATGCACTTCCACCACGGCCGGTAGTGGCAGCGACAGTTTCCCGGCGCCACTGCCGAGCCAGGGGCGCAGCAGGTCGGTCAGTTCCGTCTCGCTCAGTGCACGCACGCTGGCGATGCCCGGCGTGCCGCGCAGCAGGGCCAAGGTGCGGTCGAGCCGATTGGTGCCGGCGGTGTCCCCCGACGGCGCGCCGGGGCGTGGCACCTGCACGGTCAGCACCGCGGCCGCGCCGTCCTGCCAGCGCTGGGCGAGCGAGGCGGCACCGATCGATCCGGCCAGTGCCAAAGCGGCGATGAAGGACATCGCGGCCACCACCAGCGGTAGCATGCGCTCGCCGAGCCCAGGGCGCAGGCCGAGATCATCCCCGCCCCGCCGACGCGGCGGACGCGTACTAGCCATGCTCGATCATCCGGCCATGCTCGAGGCGCAGGGACTGGCCGGGATGGCGTGCCACCAGCGCCTCGTTGTGGGTGGCGACGATGACGGTGGTGCCGAGCCGGTTCATCTCCTTCAGCAGGATCATCAGCCGCTCGGCCTGCACGTCGTCGAGATTGCCGGTCGGCTCGTCGGCCAGCAGCACATGCGGGCGGGCGACCACGGCGCGGGCGATGGCGACGCGCTGCTGCTCACCTCCCGACAACTCGGCGGGCGAGGCGTCGAATTTCTTGCCAAGGCCGACCCAACGCAGCATCTCCGCCACGTCCGCGCGCAGTTGCGCTTCCGCCCGCCCGCCGAGCCGCAGCGGCAGGGCGACGTTGTCGAAGGCGGAGAGTTGCGGCAGCAGGCGGAAATCCTGAAACACCATGCCGACGCGGCGGCGCAGCAGCGCGAGGTCACGCCGCGAGGCGAGGGTGATGTCGACATCGAGCAGCGCGAGCCGGCCGCTGGTGGGGCGGACGGCGAGGTGCAGCAGGCGAAGAAGCGAGGACTTGCCGGCGCCGGACGGGCCGAGCAACCAGCGGAACCCGCCTTCGGGCACCACGAAGGTGATGTCGCGCAGCACGTCGGGCCCGGGGGTGCTGCCCTGGGCGTAGTGCAACCCAACAGATTCCAGTCGGATCATCCGGCGACTCGGCCCCTTTGACGCTGCCCTTCTGCCATCATAGCGCCTGGCTATGAAAGTCGGCGGGGTTTTGCGGGCCGCTTCTATCGGCTGCCATCCCGGTCTAAAGAGAGGCCCATGCGCATCGTCTGCCCGTCCTGTTCCGCCGCCTACGAGGTGCCTGATCGCATACTGGCGGCGGGCAAGAAGGTGCGCTGCGCGCGCTGCGGCGAGAACTGGCTGCCGGAAGAGGCCGCCGGGCTGGTACCGCCTGAACCGCCGCCGCCGCCGCCACTTACCCCCGTGCCACTTGCCCCGGCACCAACTGCCCGGACGCCGGTTGCGCCGCCCGTGATGCCCGCGCCCGCCGTTCCGCCACCCGAACCGCAATTGGCCGAGCGACCCGAGGCCGTGACAGAGCCCGCGGCGATTGTGCCGGGTGCCCGCCCGCCCGGCGGCAAGGCGTCGCGCGGCGGGCTGCCGGTGGCGTTGGGGGTGAGCACGCTGGCTCTGGCCGGTATGCTGGCCGCCGCCGTCGTGTGGCGCGCGGCCCTGATGGCAGTTTGGCCACCGAGCCAGCGTCTGTTCGGTTGGCTTGGCCTTGGCTGAGCGCGATCAGGCCAGCTTGAGCGCGATCAGGCCTGTTTCAGCTCGATCAGGCTGCGGCGGATCTTGCGGCCGCGCTTGATGCTTTCCTCGATATAGGCGGGATCGCCCCATCGCACTGCACGGGCCATGGCCTGGGCGTCTTCCATGAAGCGGGCGAGCATTTCCAGCAGCGCCTCGCGGTTGTTGAGGAAGACGTCGCGCCACATCGCGGGGTCGGAGGCGGCGATGCGGGTGAAGTCACGGAAGCCGGAGGCGGCGAAGCGGAGCACCTGCTGACGGCTTTCGTCCTCCAGGTCGTCCGCGGTGCCACAGATGGTGAAGGCGAGGAGATGCGGCAGGTGGCTGACGATGGCCAGCACCTTGTCGTGGTGCGCCGGTTCCATCTGCTCGATCATCGAGCCGCAGCGCCGCCACAATTCGGCGACACGCTCGACCGCGCCCTCGTCGGTGCCCGGCGGTGGCACGATGAGGCACCAGCGCCCCTGGAACAGCGTGGTGAACCCGGCATCGGGGCCGGAGTGTTCGGTGCCCGCCAGCGGGTGGGCGGGCACGAAATGCACGCCCGCCGGAACCAGCGGCCCGACGTCGCGGATCACCGACTGCTTGGTCGACCCGACATCGGTGACGATGGCGCCTGGCATCAGATGCGGCGCAATCGCCTCGGCGAGCGCGGCATAGGCGCCGACCGGGGCGCACAGCATGACGCAATCGGCGCCGGCGACCGCCTTGGCCGGGTCAAGCTCGACACGATGCGCGATGCCGAGTTCCATCACCCGGTCGAGCGTCGCCTGGGTGCGGGCGTTGGCGACGACTTCGCCGGCGAGGTCCCCGCGTTCCATGGCGATGCGGGCGACCGAGCTGCCGATCAGGCCGATACCCAGCAAGGCGAGTCGCTTGAAGACGGGTTCAGCCATGCTGGGTCGCCATGAAGGCGGCCACGGTCTCGGCGACCATGCCGCATTCCTCC
>JAPLOH010000305.1 GCA_026400845.1 Alphaproteobacteria bacterium | reverse complement strand
TGCGCAACAAGCCGGCGCCGCTTTCGCTACCGGAGATGGCGCCGCCACCGGTGAGGTTCAGCGTGCCGCTGGAGACCTGGATGGCGCCCGTGCTGTTGAGAATCGCGCCAAAAACGCTGCTGCGGGTGCCGCCGGTCTTGGCCAGCGTGCTGAAGTTGTTGAAGGTGCCGGCGATATACTGCGCAAAGATTGATGCGCTGTCGCTTGCGAAGTTGAAGCTGGCCCCGGCCAGGTTGTTAATGACCGACGTCTCGCTCGCCGAGGCGATGCCCTGGTAGATCGGACCGATGAGACTTGCGGTGCCGCCATTGTTCCAGGTGATGTCCTGGCCGATGAACATCGCCGTGCCGTTCGCGCTGCCGGCCGTGAAATTGCCACCCGTTGTCAATGTCCCGGGGCCGGTGATGGTACCGGCCAAGGCGCCGCCACCCGTCGCGGTAACCGTCGCGCCGGCGCCCACCGTGAAGGTACCGCCGGTGATACTCGCCGCACCAAAGATGCGCGTCGCGCCATTGAAGGTCGCGGAACCCGAACTGAGGGCGAAGGCGCCGCCCAGAGTGGAGGCGCCGTTATCAGTCCAATTGCCGCCGCTGATCGAGAACGTGTCCGTTGCCGCCGTTATCAGCCGGCCCACGGTGAAGTTCCCAGCCCCGACCACGACTGTCGCAGCCGCGGCGGTCGAAATCACCGCGGTGTCGGCACTGCCCGGAGCGACGCCACCGACCCAGTTCGCTTGCTGGTCCCAGGCTCCGCCGGTCCCCAGCATCCAGGAAATCGTCGCCATATCCGTCCTCCGCGAGAGTTGTGCCGAAATCGCAAGACTTGGCACGACTCCACTTCGTCAGCGGTGGATCGTAGGCCCCATCCCACGCAGTCGCCCGTCATGGAACGCACTGAAACCAAATTCCATCCGCGCGGCCGCGTGACACCGTCGTAACGCCGATCGACACCGCAAGGCAATCCCGGGACGAAAGCTCTGTCAGATATTTGTTACAGACGATGGGTCGATAAGCATGTCCCGGGAGGGAACGCGACCGTCGCACCTCGGCCAGGCTAGTGCCCGAGGTTTTCCTCCCCCCTGCACGTAGCGCTCCAAGCGCATCCGCCTCGGCTACGGCATCGTGCTGATGCCACCCAACTACTCCCACCCCGCCCGGATCGCCGAACGCATAGCCGAATGCTCAGCCGAACAGTCGATGCCCCCTGAAATCTGGAAAAGTCGCACGATGAACCGCGTCCGCTTCGCTGGCCGGACCGGATCGGTCGCGGGCGGCGCGGGCCAATCTCCGGTTTGCGCTGCGGTAAGGAATATGCGGCTCGCTGTTCACGACGAAACACGATCTTCCCTCTCCACGCCGATGCCCGCGCGGGCCACCCGTCCACTTCGTTACCTCTGGCTGAACCACGAGCACGTACGCCCCATCACGGCACGACATGCCGATCAAGGCCCGCTGCACCAGTCGCGAGCATCACCCCACCAGCCGCCACTGCACCAGCGTGAACGGCGGCGTGGCGTCGTCATGCGGTTCGAACACCGCCTCCACCGCGGCGCCGATCGGCACCGCCTGGAGCGGGTCGCCCAGCAGATTACCGACCATCCGCACCCCGCCATATTCCGGCAGTTCCACCAGCACGACGATATACGGCCCATGCCCATTGAGCGCCGGATGTACCGGATGGTGCGGCCGCTCGTAGCTGTAGATGCGGCCACGCCCGGCGATCTCGTCCCAGCCGAGGTCGAAGCTGTGGCAACGGTGGCAGATCCACTCCGGCCCCCATTGCCAGGCGCCGCAGCCGCGGCATTTCTGGATACGCAGCTTGCCCTCGCGGGTGCCCTGCCAATACGGATCGGCGAGGCCGTCGGGCGCGGTGGTCGGCGCGGGAAGCCCGGCCGGCAGATAAATGGTGCTCACAGCGTCGCCTCCGAACCGAGGATGAGGGAACTCACGGGGGTCACCATCGGGCCTCCGATGATGATCGCTGCCTCATTGCGCTTCACCTGGTTGATCGCTGTGCCGCGCATCTGCCGCACCGACTCGATCACCAGTTCGAGCCCGTGCATGTAGCATTCCGCAAGATTGCCGCCGCTGGTGTTGAGCGGCATGCCGCCGTTGGGGGCTATGAGGTTGTCTTTCACCAGCACCTCGTTGGCAGCGTCCGCGGCTACCAGCCCATGTTCCACCAGGCTCATCAGCACGCCGCCAGTGAAGTTCTCGTAGCACTGCACGATGCCGATATCGGCCGGCGCCAGCTTGGCCATGGCGTAGAGCCGCGGCGCGAGGCTGCGGAAATGCGAACCTGGATAGTCCGGCATGTTGTGCACCGGGGCGGCGCTGCGATGGTCGGCGCCCTGGCCGCACGCGAGCACGTAGGCGGGCGCGTGCCGCAGATCCCGCGCCTGCTCGGCCGGCACCACCAACACGGCTGCCGCGCCGTCATTTTCCTGGCAGCAGTCGTAGAGATGGAAATGCGGCTCGATGATCCAGCGCGAGGCGTCATACGCCGCCTCGTCGAGCGGGCGGCCCTGCATCACCGCATTGGGGTTGTTTTGCGCGTGATGGTAGCAGGCGAGCGAAATGGCGCGCAGCGCGTTCTGGCCGATCCCGTGGTCGTGCATGAACCGCGTCACCTTCATGGCGAAGCGCTGCGCCGGGGACATCAGCCCATAGGGGAACAGGAAGGCGTCGTCCCCCCCCACCAACGGCGAGCCGCCGCTGCGGCCGTAGCGGGCGAACTGGCCCTGAGCGAGGGAGCGGAAGGCGATCACGCAATCCGCCATCCCTGTCGCCACCGCCGCCGAGGCATTGCCCACCGCGCCGCACACCCCGCCGCCGCCGCCGCCCCAGAACATGTTGGAGAAGCGCAGTTCCTTGACGCCGAGCGCCGCCGCCAGGCGTGGGCCATCGCTGCGATCATTGCCGTATGAGGCGAACCCGTCGACGTCGCGCGGGCTCACCCCGGCGTCCTCGCAGGCCCGCACGATCGCCTCCAGCGCCAGCTTGAACTCGCTGTCCGGCGATTTGCCATGACGGTAATAGGTGGTCTCGCCAATCCCGGCGATCGCGGTTTTCCCGCGCAGGCTCCGTTCGCTCATTCTTGTGCGTTCCCTCTCGTAGCGCCGCGCCGGCGCCCTGCGTCAGGCCGGCATCGTGATATCGGCCGACTGGATGCGCTGCACCCCCGCCTTCTTCATGTTGGCCCAGGCAGCCGCCAGCGAGCCATTGGCGTCGATGCCGCGGCAGGCATCCTCGATCACCACCGCCGCGAACCCGTTCTTGCGCGCATCGACGGCCGACCAGGCGACGCAGAAATCGGTGGCCAGCCCGGCGAGAAACACCCGCTTGATTTTCCGTTCGCGCAGATAGGCCGTGAGCCCGGTCGGCGTGCCATCGGCCTCATTGAAGGCGGAGTAGCTGTCGACCGATTTGCGGTAGCCCTTGCGCAGGATCAACTCCGCGGTGGGCAGTGCGAGTTCCTTCACCAGTTCGGCGCCCGGCGTGCCCTGCACGCAGTGGTCGGGCCACAGCACCTGGTTGCCATATGGCATCTTGATGCTCTCGAACGGCTTCTTGCCGCCATGCGACGAGGCGAACGAGGCATGCCCCGGCGTGTGCCAGTCCTGCGTCGCCACCACATGGGCGAAGGCGCGCGACAGCCGATTGATGATCGGCACCACCTCGTCGCCCTTGGTCACCGCGAGACTGCCGCCGGGGACGAAGCAGTTCTGCACGTCGATCACGACGAACACGTCCTCATTGCCGGGCTTGATGGTGGCCGCGGCACCCGCCCTCCCGGTGGCGGCCAGTGCGGCAAATGCCGAAAGGCCGAAAACGACATCACGCCTGCGGGAAACGATCATGCTGAGCCCTCCTTGACGGTGCACAACCATAGGATCACGCCGGCCGCGGCGTCCATGGAGAGGGCGAAGCCAACGGACAAAAAAGTTTTTGCTTCTTTTTTCAAAAAGAAGCGCTCCAGCCTCGCCCCTGTGGCCATCCCTCGGACCCCACGCCCATGATCCTTTCCGACGCCGCATGGCGAAACCTGATCGCATCCATGCACGCATCCGGCCGCAAGGCCGCGCTCGCCATCACTGGCGGCGGCAGTGGCGCGATCGGCGAACTCCTGCGCATTCCCGGCGGCTCTCGGCTGCTGGTCGAGGCCCAGGTTCCCTATGACGAGCAAGCCCTTGCGGCCTTCCTGGGCTATCACCCGGACCAGGCATGCAGCGCCGATACCGCGATCGCCATGGCCCGCGCGGCCTATGCGCGCGCGGCCGCCCTGCTCCCCGCCGGCAGCGACATCGTTGGCCTCGGTGCCACTGCCGCCCTGGTCAGCGACCGCCCGCGCCGCGGCGAGCACCGCGTCCACATCGCCGCAGCCTCCGCCGCCGGCGTCACCCACTGCACCGCCACGCTGGCCAAAGGCCGCCGCGACCGGGCCGCCGAGGAGGAACTTACCGCGCGCATAATCCTCCTGTGGCTCGCCCAGGCCTGCGCCGTCGAGGCCCCCTCCCCCGCCGAGCTGCTTGACCCCGGCGAGCCGTTCACCACCGCCACCGCGACGGCCGCCGGCGACGCCATCGACCACCTGCTCGCCGGCCACCATCCCCGCATCACCGCCCAGCCCGATGGCCAACTCGCCCTCGCGGCCCCGCCACCGCCGGTGGTCTTCGCCGGCTCCTTCAATCCGCTGCACCACGGCCACATCGCGCTCGCCAGGGCGGTCGAGGACATTCGCCAGCAGCCCCTCGCCTATGAGATTTCGGTCACCAACGTCGACAAGCCGCCGCTCGCCGCGTCGGCAGTGCGCCACCGTCTCACCCAGTTCGCCTGGAAATCACCCGTCGAACTGACCCGCGCGCCGACCTTCATCGAGAAGTCCCGCCTGTTCCCGCGCACCGTTTTCGTCATTGGTGTCGACACCGCCGAGCGCCTGATTGCCCCCCGTTACTATGACAACGACGAAGACCGTATGCACAACGCCCTGGAGACAATGGGCAGTGCCGGCAACTCCTTCCTGGTCGCGGTCCGCGTCGATGCCGCCGCCCGCCTTCGCACGCTGGGTGACATCGCAGTACCGCACCGCTTCGCCGACCTGTTCAGCGAAATCCCCGAGCACCGCTTCCGCGTCGACACCTCATCGACCGAACTCCGCGCCCGCGCCGCCCAGGCCACCACGCGCTGAACCACCCCTTGTGGTCGGGCTTTGCCTGACGCCCATCGGGCTGTCGGCCGGAGACGCGCGGCGCGCAGCCGGCGTTCGCGTCCGAATTCCTGCCGGCACAGACCGCCACACCGTGACAAATATACCACATTATGGGCTATCAATCTCATTGAGAGAAAAATTGCGTTGCACTCTTCTGATATTCACTCTATGTTCTCCGTCATGAACAACCCACCGCCCTCCTCCGAGCCGGCCCAAGGCGAACCGCATCCCGCGGTTCGTCTGGCGGAGCTTGTGGGGGCGCTCATTGCAGCGCTCTGCGGCGGGCGGTGGGGTCTGTGGCGGTTCTTCCCCGGTGGGCGCGCGCTATGGGCGCAGATGCAAGCCTTCTCCCGCGATTTCGCCGCCGTCATGGCCCGCATCGCCGCCGGCCTTCCCGAGCCCGCCGCGCTGCCTCCGGCGCCCATCCGCGACCGCTCCGCCACCACGCCACGCGAGACCTCCGTCCGCGCCCCCGCCGCAGGCCAGCACCGCAGCCAAATGGCCGACGCGCCCGTTGCCCAAGCGCCCTTGACCCAGGCGCCCGTCGCCACGGCGCACGCCGTGCGGCATGCGCTGCCACCGCCCCCGCGCGACCAGCCATTCCACGCATTCCCCGCGCCGCAACCCGAGCCGCCGTGGCCGCGCCCCGAGATTTTTCGCGCTGCCGGAGCGCTCATCAGAAGCATACCTTTTTTGTTTCGATATCGTTATTATAATACCCACTCCGGTCCCGCCACCGCCGTTTTGCTGCTTGACCCGCCGGACCTGCCGCCCCCATTACCGCGGACGCATTCCCGCGCGCGGGGGCATGATGGGCTACGAGTGGAGCTTCGATTTCCTCTGGCGCTACCGGTGGCTGTTCGTCACCGGCATCGAAGTCACCCTCGCCTATACCGCCGGCACCATCATCCTCGGGCTGCTGCTCGGTCTCGCGGTCGGCATCGCCCGGTTGTCGAAGTCCCGCCTGGTCAACTGGCCGCTGATCGGCTTCATCGAGGCGTTCCGCTGCACGCCGATCCTGGTGCAGATCGTGTGGTTCTACTACGCGCTGCCGGTGATCCTCGGCATCCAGATCCCCGCCATCGCGGCGGCGACGATGGTGCTGACTTTTTATACGGCGGCCTTCTATGCCGAGATTTTCCGCGGCGGCATCATCTCGATCGAGCCCGGGCAGTGGGATGCGGCGCGCGCGCTCGGCCTGTCGCGCTGGCAGGTGATGCGCCAGGTGATCCTGCCGCAGGCAGTGAAGCGGATGATCCCGCCGTTCATGAACCAGTCGATCATCCAGTTGAAGAACACTTCGCTGGTCTCAACCATCGCGGTGCCGGATCTGCTGTATCAGGGCCAATTGATCACCGCCGATACCTACCGGCCGCTCGAAACCTACACCATCGTGGCGCTGATCTATTTCGTGCTGCTGTTCCCGGCGACCATCTTCGCCCAGTGGTACGAGCGGCGCCTGACCAAGAGCTGAGCCAATGCTGATCAATCGCGCCGATTTCGCCCCGCTCGCCGAACTCGCCGCCCATCGCCAGCGCCTGTGGGACGGCCAGCGCGACTATGTCTCCGCGCGCTCGGCCCTGCATCGCCGGGCCTGGGGGGCGGCCAGGCCGCCGGCGCGGCTGGAGGATCTCGGCGATTTGCCGTTCACCGAGAAGGAAATGCTGCGGACGAGCCAGGCCGAGCATCCCCCGTTCGGGGACTATCTGGCGGCGGCGCCCGATCGGATCATGCGCATTCACCGCACCTCGGGGACAACGGGGACGGCGATGAACATCGCACTCTCTGTGAAGGACGCGCATGAGACAGCGGTCGTCGGCGCCCGTGCGCAGGCGGCCGGGGGGCTGGGGCCGGGGCATATCGTGGCCCATTGCCTCAACTACCGGATGTGGATGGGTGGCTTCACCGACCACACGACGCTGGAGGCGACGGGGGCGGCGGTGGTGCCGTTCGGGGTCGGCGATACCCAACTGCTGGTGCGGACGATCCGCGAGCTCGGGATCACCGCCCTCTCCTGCACGCCGTCCTACCCCGCGGTGCTGGAGGCCGCGATCGCGGCGCATTTTCCAGGGTTAGCGCCACGCGACCTCGGGTTGAAGCTCGGGCTGTTCGGCGGCGAACCCGGGCTCGATGATCCGGCATTTCGCGCCCGGCTGCGCGATGTGTGGGGCTGGGAGCCCCGCAATAGCAACTACGGGGTGTCCGACGTGTTCTGCAATTTCGCCGGGCAGAGCGAGCTGGACACCGACCTGCATTTCATGGCGCTCGACGTGCTGCATCCCGAGTTGGTCGACCCGGAGAGCGGCACGGTGCGGCCGTGGCGCGAGGGCGAGGGGGGCGAGCTGGTGCTCACCCATGTCAGCCGCGAATGCCAGCCGCTGATCCGCTTCCGCACCGGGGACATCCTCCGCCTCACCGGGCTCGGCCCCGCCGCATGCGGACGGACCGCGCCGCGCTTCCGGGTGATCGGGCGGGCGGATGACATGGTGGTGGTGCGCGGGATCAACGTGTTCCCGACCCAGATCGGCGCCTTGCTGATGCGCGAGACGGCGTTGTCGGGGGAATACCGCATCGTGGTGGGGCGGCCGCCTTACGACGCACTACCGGTGGAGGCGGAACTGGCGGGGATTGCGGTGGACGGGCTGGCGGAGCATCTGGCCGGGGTGATCAAGCGCGATCTCGGAGTCACCGCCCGCGTGACGCTGCTGGCGGCGGGCACGCTGCCGCGCACCGAGGGCAAGACCCGACGGGTGATCAGGAGTGCGGACGCATGACGGGAACGGTACTGCGCGAGACGCTCGACGGAGGGATTGTCCGCGTCACCCTCAACCGGCCGGCACGGCTCAACGCGATCACGCCGGAACTGCTGGAGGACCTGATCGCCGCGACCGACGCCGCCAATGCGGATGCGGCGACGCGTTGCATCGTGCTCACCGGCGCCGGGCGGGCGTTCTGCTCCGGCGATGATCTCAAGGAGTTCGAGAGCCAGGCAAGCGGCGAGGCAGAAACCCATGCCTATGTCGAGCGCATCCAGGACGTCACGCGCGCGCTGATGCATGGTCGCTGCCCGGTGGTGGCCGCGGTGCGTGGCTGGGCGGTGGGGGGCGGGCTCGAATGGATGATCAACTGCGACTTCGCGGTGGCCTCCGAGACGGCGCGGTTCTTCTTCTCCGAGGTGTCCTGGGGGCTGTTCGTCACCGGGGGCGTGACCGCCCTGCTGCCGCGGCTGATCGGGCTGCAACGCACACGGGCGCTGATCATGCTGGGTGAGAAATTCACCGCCGCCGAGGCGCTGGAATGGGGACTGGTCTATCGTGTCGCCGCCGATGCCGCGCTGGAGGCGGAGGCGCTGGCCCTCGCGCGCCGCATCGCCGCTTTACCGCCGGGACCGGTCGCCGCGCTGCGACGGGCCCTGGCCGATCGTGACTGGCTCGACCCGGCGATGGCGGCCGAGACGGCGGCCACCGTCGCCGGGTTTCTCGATCCGGCAACGGCAAAGCGCATTGCCGGGTTCAGCTGACGCAATGCGCCAGGCCGGCTTCAAGCCCGAGGGGGGGACGCCCGAGCAGTTCCGCCAGGGGCTCCGGCGGGAAGGCCTGGTCCTCGTCCGGCAGATGGAAATCCCCGGCACCGAGCATGCCGGCAAACATCCCCGGCACGCTCATCAGTCGCGGCATCGCCACCCCCGCCGCGCCGGCAAGGGCAGCGAGGAAGGCATCGAAGCGCAGCGGCCGCGGCCCGGCGGCGACCAGGTTGCGCGGCCCCGGCCACTCCCGGTCGATCGCCACCAACAGCGCCTCGATCACGTCACGCTCGAACACCGGCTGGATGATCCGCCGCCCGCCGCCCGGCAGGGCGATGATCTTGCCGCTCCGCAACCGGGCGAGCAGCCCTGCGACACTATGGCGGCCATATATGAATGTCGGATGCACCATCACGCCGCAGCGGCCGGAGCTGATGAACGCCGCCTCGCCGGCCCGTACCCCGAGCCCCTCACCATCCGGCGTGCGGCTGTACCGGATCGGCCCGGCCAGCGCGATCAGACGCACCTCGGGAGAGGTCACCGCAAGTATGCCCGGCAGGAAACTCGCCGGGGCGCAGGAGACGATCTGCCGAGCATCCGCCAGCGTATCGCCAAGCGTGCGGGTATCGGCAAGGTCGACGACCCGCCGTTCGCCGGGCAGACCGAGCGGGCGCCATGCCTCGGGATCGCGGATCACCGGCACAAATTGCCGGCCGGCCGCCGCAAGCCGCCCGCACAAGGCTGCCCCGCATCGTCCGGTCGCACCGAGGACGAACACCGCATCAGTCATAACACTGACACATAGGTGACATGTTGCGAGCCATAATGGGTGCGCTGCGTCAACGCAACGCACGTTTTCCGGAGGAGTCACGGTCGCGGTATCATATTACCACAATGAAAATCCCTTGACCAGACTTCATCCGGCACCCATAAGCCGCCCTCTATTTGAAGGGATACCCCCGATGAAAACCACCCTCTCGCTGAAGCCCGCGGAGGTGCAAAAGGATTGGGTGCTGATCGACGCCGAAGGCCTGATTCTTGGCCGCCTCGCCGTCGTGATCGCCAATCGTCTGCGCGGCAAGCACAAGCCCCAATTCACCCCGCATGTCGATTGCGGCGACAACGTCGTCGTCGTCAATGCCGACAAGGTGAAGCTCACCGGCAACAAGGCCGCGAATGAGCTGTTCTACTACCACACCGGCTATGCCGGCGGCATCAAGGGCCGCAGCATCGCCCAGCGGCTCGCCGGCGCGAACCCGCAGAGCGTGGTGGAGAAGGCGGTTGAGCGGATGATCACCCGTGGTCCGCTGCAGCGCGTTCAGATGAAGCACCTCCATGTCTATGTCGGCGCCGAACATCCCCATGCCGGCCAGCAGCCCAAGCCGTTCGACGTCGCGGCGCTCAATCCCAAGAACAAGCGAGGCTGAGACCCATGTCAGCAACGACATCCGGCACCACGAGCCGCACGCTCGCCGATCTCAAGGAACTCGCGGTCGCCACCGCCGTCCCCACCGAACGCCCGAAGGTCGAGCCGAAGCGCGACGCCCTCGGTCGCTCCTACGCCACCGGCCGCCGCAAAACCGCGACCGCGCGCGTCTGGATCAAGCCCGGCAAAGGCGAAATCACCGTCAACGGCAAGCGCGTGGGCCAGTATTTTGCCCGCCCGGTGTTGCGGATGCTGATCAACCAGCCCTTCCTGGTGTCCGACCGCTACAACCAGTTCGACGTCTTCTGCACCGTCAAGGGTGGTGGATTGTCGGGCCAGGCCGGCGCGGTTCGCCACGGCATCAGCCGCGCGCTCACCTATTACGAGCCCGGCCTGCGCAGCATCCTCAAGGTCGCCGGCTTCCTCACCCGCGACAGCCGCGCGGTGGAACGCAAGAAGTACGGCCGCGCCAAGGCCCGCCGCAGCTTCCAGTTCAGCAAGCGCTGATCCGGGGCGACGGTCGAGACACGAAGGGCCGCGGTTCGCCGCGGCCCTTTTCGTTTGTCGACAGCAGCGCCGTGTTGCTGGCGGCAGCGAAAGACGACTACGCTCGCCGCATGAAGGCCGGGGGCACCGGCCAAGCCGTTTCCCGGGGGGCGCCATGCAGGAATTTCGCGATTCATCGCCTGATTTGTCGGATACCGCCACGTTGCAGGCCCGGTTGGTGGCCGAGGGCTATCTCCTCATTCGCGGACTGATCCAGCGCCAAACAGTGCGTGCCTTGGCGGACGAGGTGCTCGCAATCGCCGGGCGCTCCGGCTGGCTCGATGCCGCGCATCCCCCCGCAACGGCGATTGCCGACGTGGCCGCCGCCTGCATCGATCCCGAACCCCGCTATCTCGCAACACTGGCCGAGATCTATCGCCTGCAAGCGCTGCACGAACTCCAGCACCACCCCGCCGTCATCGACGTGTTCGAGCGCCTGCTCGGCGAGCCAGTGCTGCCGCGGCCGCGGCTGATCCCACGCTGCTTCTTTCCCGAAAGCACCGAGCACACCACCGCGCCGCATCAGGACTACCCCTACGTCCAGGGCACCACCGAGGTCTTCACCTTGTGGGCACCGCTGGGTGATTGCCCGGCCGAAATGGGCGCCTTGCAGGTGGCGGAGGGTTCGCACCTCGATGGCGTGCGGGAATTCAGGATTTCCCAGCATGCCTCCACCGCGCTCGAGGTTGCCGATCCCCTGGAAGGCGCCTGGCGCAAGGGCGACTTCGCCGCCGGCGACGCGATCATCTTCCACAGCCTGACCGTGCATCGCGGTTCGCCCAACCTGACCAACCGGCTGCGGCTTTCCGCCGATTTCCGCTTCCAGCGCGCCTCGGACCCCATCACCCCCGCGAGTTGCGAGCCCTTCGTGACCTCGCTGTCCTGGCCAGAGATCTACGCCGGCTGGTCGTCGGACCGGCTGCAATACTACTGGCGTCGGCCGACGACGCGGCATGTCGAATACGACATGAAATATTTCAACCAACGCGACGAGCTCGCCTTCGCCCTCGCCGAGTCCGGCGATGCGGCAGTGCGGTTCGTGCTGCTTCGGATCACCCAGAACGATCCCGATGCCGCGAAGCGGGCCCGCGCGGCTACGCTGCTCGACAGGCTCGGCGCGGCGGCGGATTGATCGCGGGGACGGTTCGAAAGGAAGGGAAAGAGGAGCTGCTCTCTGAAAAATGGGGCCTGAACAATTTCCCTGTTGAAGATGTGCCGGTTCTCGCTGCCGGCGGGCTACGCACGGGCAAAGCCGGTGGCGAAGCAGAAATTAGGTCCCATGGTTCCCGTGATCGCTGCCGCCCCGACGTCCGGCTCACCATCAACACGGCGGTGCGAGATGGCCGAGTGAGGAAGCTCCGGCTGAAAATCACCGGTAGAGCTCGAATCGGGCGCACAGCGATTTTCGCCATCATCCGCGCTCTGGTCTCAACCGCACGGAAACGAAGTTTGGACGTGGTCAACGCTCCGGCCGGCAACCCAGGATGTCTGATTTCGGAATTGCGCATCGTTTGTCGTCCCAATACGCCTACCTGGACATTTTCTTTCTCCTCGAAACCGCTTATTTCACCCTCCACCCCGCTGAAAATACTGCATGAACCGGGCGAAAACCGCCGGAATTTCGGCACCATCAAAACGAAATGCCACCTCGATGGTCGTCATCCGTACCGAGGTCAGCGCGAGCCTCCCGATTGCGCCGAGTTCGAGCGACCAGCCGCCCTCCGGCGGCAGGAAGCGGCGCGTCGTGGCGTCGAAGCCTATATCGGGGAAGGCCAGCGGCATCAGGCGGTGGAAATCGGCCTCCGTAGCCGTCATCACATAGCGGCGTTCGACGGGCGGGATCACCCGCCGGCGACGGGCGGCCAGATTGCCACCACGTCTCCATCGGCGAAGGTGGCGGTCCCGCGTTGGGAGGGGGGCAGGAACACGCCGTTCACCAACACCAGGAAACAGGACGGCGGCGGCACGCTGAATTGGCCGATCAGATCGCCCAGCACGGCGCTGGCCGGCACCTCCAGCGCCGCCTCGTTGCTCCGCCGCAACTCGGCCGGCAGATACTTGCCGAGCGTGGCGTAGAGCTTGAGGGTGACGCGGATGGTGTCGGGTGAGGTGTTCGTGGGCATGCTCAGCCCATCTGCGCCCGGGCCAGATAGGCCGGCATCAACTGGAGCGGATCGGCCAGCAGCTTGTCCTTCCACGGCCCGAGCCTGACCCGGCTCTGGATCAGCCCACGCAGGACCCCGGTATGCTCGGTATGGCCGACGCCGGAGGCGCCGACCAGCACGTCGCCGTCGAATTCGAGGCGGATATAGCGCTCGGCGGCCGGATCATCCCGTTCCACCCGCACGCCGCCCGCCACGCCCTGCCACTGCCCGAAGGAGACCGAGACCAGGCCGAAGGTGTCCAGCACGTTCATCTGCAAGGTGCCGGAGAGCCGGGCCGCATTGCCGGCCATGTTCTGCGCGGCGATGCGCGCCTGGTCCACCGCATCGGGCTGCACCGCGTTGATGATGCGCAGCCCGGTGCCGAATTCCTCGGACTCCACACAATCCCCGGCGGCATAGACGCCATCGATATTGGTGGCGAGGCGGTGATCGACCAGGATCCCCGTCGCGGTGGCGATGCCGCTGCCGGCGAGCCAGCCGATATTGGGGCGCACGCCGGTGGCAGAGATGATCACCTCAGCCTCCAGCACCTCACCGCTGCCGATAGTGGCGCGCAAGCCGGTGGCCGATTGCTCGATCCCCGTGATGCGCGCGCCGGTCAGCACCCGCACACCGTGGCTTTCGGTGCGGGCGCGCAGCATGGCGGAGGCGCCCGGCGGCATCATGCGCGGCACCATGCGCTCGCCCATTTCCACCACCGTCAGCGACGCCCCGCGGGCCACGATGGACTCCATGATGATGCAACCGATGAAGCCGGCACCCATCTGGATCACCCGCGTGCCCGCCTTCACCGTCGCAGCGATGCGCCGCGCATCCGCCATCGTCCAGCAGGTCACGACGCCGGGGAGGGTGATGCCGGGGATCGGCGGCGAGGCCGGCACCGAGCCAACGCTCAGCAGCAGCTTGTCATAGGCGAGCACGCTGCCATCGACGAGGGTGACGGATTTCGCTGAAGTATCGAGCTTCACGGCCTGGCCGTGCTTCACCGCGATGCGCTGGCTCTCGAAATGGCCGGCATCCTTGCGCAGATACGTGCCGGATTCGCCGACCTTGCCTTCCAGCAGATACGGGATCGCCATGCGCGAATAGGGCGGCTCCGGCTCGGCGCCGAGCAGGGTGATGCTGTCGAGCGGCCGCGCGGCCCGCAGGGTTTCCGCGGCCACCACGCCGGCGGGACCATTGCCGATAATCAGATGATGCA
>JAPLOH010000054.1:27427-57966 GCA_026400845.1 Alphaproteobacteria bacterium | reverse complement strand
CCCTGCTACCTGCTCGGCGAAGGCTACACGAAAACCTTCAAGGAGCTGATGGAAACCACGGATTGGGACGCCTACGGGACCGGGAATTACGAGAAATGCGCCGACTGCATGGTGCATTCCGGCTACGAGGCCACCGCGGTGATGGACAGCGTGAAACACCCGCTTAAGGCCGCCGCCGTCGCGCTGCGCGGCCCGAAAACCACCGGCGCCATGGCGCCCGACATCTCGCTTGACCGCCAGCGCCCCGCCGAATTCGTCTTCTCCCGCCACGTCCAGCAGGCCATGGAGAAGATCAAGCACCAGAAGCGCGCGCCCGAGCCGGCGGAGCCTGCCGAATGAGCCGCCCGCATCTCGGCCAATCCGTCACCTGGGTCTACACAGAAGACCTCCCCGGCACCGCCGCCTTCTACGCCGAGACACTCGGGCTCGACATGGTGTTCGACCAGGGCCTCTGCCGTATCTTCTCCATGGGCGGCACCGGCTTCCTCGGCGTCTGCCAGGTGCGGCCCGGGCGCTGGGTGGAGCCGAAAGGCGTGGTGATCACCTTCGTCACCGATGACGTCGATGGCTGGTACGCCCGCCTCGCCGCGAACGGCGCCCCGCTCGAGGCACCGCCCACCCGCAGCGAGGCCTTCAACGTCTACGCCTTCTTCACGCGTGACCCGAACGGCTACAAGCTGGAATTCCAGACCTTTCTCGACCCGCGCTGGCAGCGGCCGCCGGCGTGAGAGGACCGGCATCGCCCGCCTGATCGAGTGCCCGTGCGGTATTGAACGAGAAAATCTGGAAGTCGGCGATGTCCATTGTTGATGTGATCACTGGGTTCGACGCGCAGGTGGCGCATGCGTTGAACGTCTATGCTGCACGTCCGGGAACGTTCAACCACCTCGTCGTACTGCTGACAGGGGCTGATGTCATCAAGATGGCGCCGTTCATCGCCATCGTCGTGTGGTTCTGGAACCGGCCGCCGCTGAGTGCGCATCGGCACATCGTGTTGCGCGGCATGCTCGGAACTTTGGTCGCTTTCGTCGCTGGCCGCATATTGCAGGTCGGCCTCCCTCCGCGGCTACGCCCTGTGCATGACGCGGCGCTCGGTCTCAAGCTGCCGGCTTTCACGTCGGCGGAGACGCTAGGCGGGTGGAGTTCGTTTCCCTCCGATCACGCGGCCATTTTCGCCGCCGCCGTGTGCCTGGCCTTCGCGCTGTCGCGGGTCCTCGGCGTGCTCACTGCGCTGCATGCCTTTGTATTGGTGATGCTGCCGCGGCTCTATGTCGGGGTGCACTACCCGACCGACATCATCGCCGGCTGCTTCGTCGGCGTGGCCGGCGCGCTCGCCGTCCTGGTCGGGCCGCTCGGCGTCTGGATCGGCACAACCGGCGAGCGCTTGGCGGTGCGGTATCCCGCGGCCTTCCATACGGTGGCGGTGTTTTTCCTGATCCAGCTGGCCGAGATGTTCCACGAAGCGCGCGAATACGCTTCCGTCCTCAAGGGGTTGTGGCTGGGCAAATACTGAGCCCCGGCCAGGCCGAACACAGGCCGAACACAGGCTGTCATAGGCCAAATCAGTGTTGCCGGCCCGCTCATGGACAAACCGCAGCGCAGGGGCTGGCGCGCGAACCCCGGGGATACCGCATCGAGGCGGCGGCGACCCGTCGCGCGCGATCTTGCTGTTCTCGGCGTCAACGACGGGCGGGCGCTGGAGCGAGACTTTGCGCGCACGTCATCAAAGTACCATCGGACCGTCATCGAGCGCCGCTAAATCGGCGCTTCGCCAACGGGTCCGCAGTGAATGTCCGCCTTCCTCCTCCGCCGCGTGCTGCGTCTGCTGGTCACCCTGTGGGTCATTGTCAGCGTCGTATTCCTGACGACCCGGCTGACCGGCAACCCGATCGACTATTTGATGCCCGAGGGCATGGACGCCGAGGGCCGCGCGGCGATGATCGCCTATTGGGGCCTCGATGGCCCGATCGTTGACCAGTACCTGCTGTTCTGGCGGGGACTGGTGCAGGGGGAGTTCGGCCTTGGGCTGATGGAGCGCCGCCCGGTGCTGGAGATATTCTCCGAGCGGATGGGCCGCAGCGTCGGCCTGCTGAGCCTGGCGCTGCTGGCGACCGTGTGCATCGGCGTACCGCTCGGCGTGTTGGCGGCGATCTGGCGCGAGCGTGCGGTCGGCGGCTGGCTGCTGCTGGTGGCCTTCCTTGGCTACGCGATCCCGAATTTCGTGCTCGCCATCCTGCTGCTGCTGCTGTTCAGTTTCACCCTGCACTGGCTGCCCAGCGCCGGCGCGGCCACCCCCGCGCACTACGTGATGCCGGTCGCCACCTTGTCGGCCTACTTCATCGCCGCCCTCGTCCGCTACACCCGCAACGCCATGCTGGACGTGCTGGGCCAGGATTATATCCGCACCGCCCACGCCAAGGGGCTCGCGCCTTCGGTGGTGCTGATCCGCCATGGCCTGCGCAACGCGCTGATCCCGGTGGTGACGGTGCTGGGATTGCAGGTCGCCACCCTGGTGTCGGGCGCGGTGGTGATCGAGACGGTGTTCGCCTGGAACGGCATGGGTGACCTGCTGGTCGGCGCCACCCTGCGGCGCGACTACCCGGTGCTGCAATTCGGCGTGCTCATCGTCGCCGGCGCGGTGGTCAGCGTGAATATGCTGGTCGATCTCGCCTACGCCGCCATCGACCCGCGGGTCCGCCTGGCATGAGCGCGACCATGCTTCCGGCCCCGATGTCGCTCGGCCTGCCCCGCCCGATCCTGCCGGCCTGGCTGCGCCGCGCCCGCGTGCCGCTGATCCTTGCCGGCGTACTCGGCGCCTTGCTGCTGGCCGCGGCCCTCCTGGCGCCGCTGCTCGCGCCCCTCGATCCCAACGCCCAGAAACTGCTCGCCCGCCTGCGCCCGCCGATCGGCTTCCCGCGCGCCGACCCGCGCTACTGGCTCGGCACCGACCAGCTCGGCCGCGACCTGCTGTCCCGCTGCCTCTACGGCCTGCGCCTGTCGCTGGCGCTGTCGCTGTTCGGCACCACTTTGGGCCTGCTGATCGGCGTGACCGTCGGCCTGGTCGCCGGCTTCGCGCGGGGCTGGGCCGACGTGGTGCTGATGGGGATCGCCGACGTCAAGCTGGCGATGCCCTTCACCCTGGTAGCGCTGCTGGTGATCGCGATTGCCGGCAGCGGCATCCCGGTGCTGGTCGCAGTGCTGGCGCTCGCCTACTGGGCGCAGTTCGCCCGCCTGGTGCGCGGCCAGATGCTGGCGCTGCGCGAACTACCCTACGTCGAGGCCGCCCGTGCCGTCGGCGCCACCCCCTGGCGCGTGGCGCTGCGCCACATGTTGCCCAACCTCGTCGGTCCGGTGGTGGTGATGGCGACGCTCACGTTTTCCAACCTGATCCTGCTCGAATCCGCTTTGTCCTTCATCGGCATCGGCGTGCAGCCACCCACCGCCACGCTGGGTTCGATGGTCGGCCAGGGCCGCGACTACCTCGCCTCCGCCCCCTGGGTGGTGGTCGCCCCCGCCGCCCTGATCGTTCTCGTGTCGCTCGCGGTGATGCTGCTCGGCGATGCCCTGCGCGACCGCCTCGACCGCACCTTGCGCACCCGATGACCTGCCTTGTCCCTCAACGGAGACCCGCCATGAAACTGCACCACGCCTTTGCCGCCGCCCTGCTCGCCACCACCAGCGCCGTCTCGGCGCAGGAGTTGAAGGTGGGCGTGCAGAACATGGCGCCCTGGCTCGACCCCGGCCGTGACTTCTCCAATGTCGGCTCGCAGTTCTACATCAACACCTTCGAGCCGCTGGTCGGCAAGGACCACACCAGCGCGGCCAGCGTCTGGCAGCCGGGCCTCGCCACCGAGTGGAAGATCGTCTCGCCCACCGTGATGGAGCTCAAGCTCCGCCCCGGCGTCACCTTCCAGAACGGCGATCCGCTGACCGCCGAGGACGTCGCCTTCTCGCTCGAGCGCATCATCAAGGCGGCCTTCCCGCCCTACACCGTCCGCAAGCGCGACACCCTGCCCAACCTCGCCGCCATCGAGATCGTCGATCCGCAGACCATCCGGGTGATCGCCACCAAGCCCGAGCCGCTGTTCGAGACCTTGATGAACACGCAGCAGACGATGATCGTCTCCAAGCGCTACATCACCGGCCTCGCCGGCAAGCCCGGCGTGCTGGCGGATGCCGACTACGAGGCTTTCGCGCTCAAGCCGATGGGCAGCGGCCCCTACCGGGTCAGCCAGTTCATCCCCAACCAGAAACTGGTCTGGGAGCGCTTCGATGGCTACTGGGGCCCCAAGGCGCCGTTCGCCCGCGTCACCGTTACCCGCATCCCCGAGTTGTCCGGCCGCATCACCGCGCTGAAGAACGGCGAGGTCGACCTCATCACCAACGTGCCGCCCGACCAGCTCTCGGTGCTGGAGGGTGACAAGGCGGTCAAGGTCGAGGGCATGGTGACGCCGCTGTTCCATGTGGTGATCTTCAACACCCAGAACCCCAAAATGGCCGACGCCCGCCTGCGCCGCGCTTTGTCGCTGGCCATCGACCGCAAGACCCTCAACGAGGCGCTGTGGCAGGGCAAGGCGGTGGTGCCGACCAGCCACAGCTATCCGCAGTTCGGGGCGCTCTACATGCCCGAGCTCAACACCTTCGAATACAACCCTGCCGAGGCCAAGCGCCTGCTCAAGGAGGCCGGTTATGACGGCTTCCCGATCCGCTTCGATACCGCGGCCGCCTACTACACCAACGGCCTGCTGGCTGCCCAGGCGATCCAGGAGATGTGGGCCGCCGTCGGCGTGAAATCCGACATCAAGGTGGATGACAAATGGACCGGCGGTGACGCCGACATGATGGCGCGCAACTGGTCCAACCCGATGTATTTCCCCGACCCCACCGGCAGCTTCGGCATCATGTGGGCGCCGACCGGCAACTCCGCCACCGAGGGCCGTTTCAAGCCGACCGCCGAATACACCGCGGTGTGGGAACGCTTCCGCTACTCGACCGACCTTGCCGCGCGCAAGCTCGCCTATAGCGAGCTGATGACGATGATCCGCAACGATCCGCCGGTGCTGCCGCTCTACCAACCCTACGAGTCGTTCGCCATGCGTGCCAACATCGCCTGGAAGCCGCTGCCCGGCCACATCCCCTACGTGCTCGACTTCCGCGCCGGCCGCATCGCGCAGGTGGCGCGCTGATGGCCGCCGTGCGGCTCGCCGTGGTGGCCGACATCCACCACGGGCAGGACAGCATGACCAAGCGCGGCACCACCGCGCTCGGCCTGCTCGCCGATTTCGCCCGCTTCGTGGCGGAGGTAAAGCCGGATGCGGTGATCGATCTCGGCGACCGCATCAGCGATGTCGACAGCGAAACCGACCGCCGCCTCGAAGCCGAGGTCACCGCGGCCTTCCGCGCGATTGAGGTGCCGATCCACCACATCTGCGGCAACCATGACCGCGACCATCTGACGGTCGCCGAGAACGAGGCCATCCTCGGCCAGTCCCTCGGCCACGCAACGCTCGACATCGGCGCTTGGCGCATCGTGTTGTGGCGCGCCGAGAGCCGCATCGGCCGGCCCGACAAGGACGGTTTCAGCGGCTTCGTGCTGCCGGAGGCCGACCTGTTGTGGCTCGCCGGCGTGGTCCGGACGGCTGACCGCCCGCTCGCCATCATGAGCCATGTCCCGGTGTCCGGCCACGCGCAAACCGGCAACTACTATTTCGAACGCAACCCCAACGCCTCCACCTACCCGGGCACCGAACGCCTGCGCGCCGTTCTGCGCGAGGCGAAAGTTCCGGTGATGTGGCTGTCTGGCCACGTCCACTGGAATACATTCACCGTGGTCGACGCCATCCCGCATTTCACCATCCAGTCGCTGACCGAGAGCTTCACCACCGCGCCCGAACCAGCAGTCGCCTGGGCACTGCTTGAACTGGATGACGCCATCGACCTCAAGGTGTTCGGCCGCGATCCCTTCGCCATCCGCCTCGACGCCGCCGCCACCCTGCGCCGCTGGATCGCCCCATTGCCGCCCTTCGGCACCCTCGCCGACGGCGCCGCCCGCCATTTCCCCACCGCACCGGAGCCCGCCCGATGAGCGATACCCAGATCCTGGGGGTCGGCTTGTCGATCCCCTGCGAACACCCCAACTATGCCGATCTCGGCACCCATATTGACGCCGCCTACGCCGCGGGCGTGACCTACGTGGAAATCCCGCTGCACAAGCTCGACCTGATGAGCGGGGCGCGGATTTTCCGCCCCCGCCTCGCCGAGGTCGCCGGCCTTGTTGCCGGGCGGGCGAACACACTGCATGGGCATCTCGGCATCAACCTGATGGAGGACCCTCACCTCCTGCCGCTGCATCTCGACGTGCTGAAGGCCAATATCGAGGTCGCCCAGGCGTTGGGCTCCATCCACCTGGTGATCCATTCCGGCTTCGCCCGCCCGCAACAGGGCGCCGCGCTGGAGCGCGCCTATGAGCGTCAGCGCGAGGCCCTCGCCGCCATCGCGCCCATGGCCGAGGCCGCCGGCGTGGTCGTCTGCGTCGAGAACATCTTCACCTACGACCACTCTCGCCACACCGCGCTGCCCGCCCGCCTCGCGGCCGAACTGGCGCTGATCGACCAGCCCGCCATCCGCGCCACCTTCGATTTCAGCCATGGCTACATCAACTGCGGTCTGCACGGCGTCGATTTCGTCGAGCAGGCCAAGGCGCTCGCGCCCTTCAGCAAGCATCTGCACGTCCATGACAGCTTCGGCCGCCCGAAGGATTTCTGGACCTACTCGCTGACCGAGGATCTCGCCTTCGGCGCCGGCGATCTGCATCTGCCGCTCGGCTGGGGTGATCTGCCATTCGCCCGCATCGCCGCCGAGGCCTGCTTCCCCGCCGGCTTGGTGGCGGATATCGAGCTCCAGGCCCGCTTCTGGTCCGAGTTGCCGGAGACCATCGCCCTGACCCGCGCATTTGCCGCCAGTCTGCGCCCGGTGGCCTGACCCATGCGCATCATCCAGATCTCGGACACCCATATCTCGGCCGCCCACCCGTTCTTCGACGCCAATATCGCCGCGGTGCGTGCGTGGCTCGCCGCCCAGCAGCCCGACCTCATCGTCATCACCGGTGATCTCGCGATGGACGGTGCCGGCGACGCCGCCGACCTCGCTGCCGCCGCCGCCTGGACCCAGGGGCTGCCCGCCCCGGTCCTCTGCGTCCCCGGCAACCATGACGTGGGCGATACCGCGGCGATCAAGCCGAGCCAGACCGTCGACGATGCGCGCCTCGCAGCCTATCGCGCCCATCTCGGCCCCGATCGCTGGCAGCACGACCAGGCCGGATGGCGCCTGATCGGCCTCAACGCCATGTTGCTCGGCACCGGCCACGCCGAGGAAGAAGCCCAGTTCGCCTGGCTCGAAGCGGCCCTGGCCACTGAAGCCCCGGTCGCCCTGTTTCTCCACAAGCCCCTGTTCATCGACGATCCCGCCGAACCCCCGCGCGGCTATTGGACCGTCACCCCCGCCCCCCGCATGCGCCTGCTCGCCCTCATCGCGACGGCGCGGGTCCGCCTGATCGCCAGTGGCCACCTGCATATTCACCGGGAATTGCACCACGACGGGATCGACCACGTCTGGTGCCCCGCCGCCTCCTTCGTCTGTGGCGACAGCCAGGAGGACCTCGGCGGCGCCCGCCGCCTCGGCGCGTTGATCCATGATTTCGGCGTCGACCGTGTGGCCACCCGGTTCGTCCGGCCGGAGGGGCTGGAGGATCTGACGATCGAGCCGGTGCAGCACATCCTTTATCCCCGTCCAACGATGGCGGACGTCGAGGGATGAGCGAGCCGGCGATCCATTTGCGCGGCATTGCCAAGTCCTTCGGCCAGACGCGTGTCCTGGAGGGGATCGATCTCGCGGTCGCCCCTGGGGAATTCATCGCCCTGGTCGGTCCCTCCGGGTGCGGCAAATCCACGCTGCTGCGCATTGCCGCGGGCCTTGAGGCGCCGGACGAGGGACAAGTCATGCTCGCCGGGCGCGATGTCACCGCCATGCGCGCGGCCGATCGCGATATGGCGATGGTGTTCCAGTCCTATGCACTCTACCCGCATCTCAGCGCACGGCAGAACATGGCGCTGCCGCTGGTGATGCGTCGGCTATCCAGCACCGAGCGGCTGCCGTTCGCCGGCCTGCTGCCCGGTGTGCGTGACAAGCTGGCGACCATCCGCGCCGAAATCGAAGCCGCCGCGGGGATGCTGAAGATCACGCCGCTCCTGGAGCGCAAGCCCGCGCACATGTCGGGCGGCCAGCGCCAGCGCGTCGCGCTTGGCCGTGCCCTGGTGCGCCACCCCAGCGCCTTCCTGATGGACGAGCCGCTCTCCAACCTCGATGCCGCGCTGCGCGTCCATATGCGCAGCGAAATCGTCGACCTGCATCGCCGCGCCGGCGTCGTCACCCTCTACGTCACCCATGACCAGGAGGAGGCGCTGGGCATGGCCGATCGCGTCGCGGTGATGCTGGGCGGGCGCATCCTGCAGGTCGCGAGCCCCGACACCATCTACCGCGACCCTGCCCATATCGAGGTCGCCAGCTTCATCGGCAGCCCGCGCATCAACCTGCTGCCTGCCGTCATCGCCGCCGACGGCCAGGCGCGGGTGGCCGGCCACGCCATGGCCGGCCATATCGCCGCCCCCACCGGCGACGAAGTTCGGCTCGGCATCCGCCCGGAGCACCTGAGCCTCAGCCCGCAACCCGGCCCAAGGCGCCTGCCGGTGCGGCTTGATCGCATCGAGTTCCTCGGCGCCGAAGCCCTGGTGCATTGCCGCGCCGTGGGCATAACGGACGTGCTGATCGCCCGCATGGCCCCTTCCGCCGCCGAGGCGTTGCGCCCGCACACCACCTTGCATGCCGAAGCGGATGACGCCCGCCTGCTGGTTTTCGCGCGCGGCGGCACCCGTGTCGCCCGCGTCCTGGCCTCGCGCCGCACGGCCATTCATGCCGAATAGCGTCTCCCCCCACGAGGCCATGCTCCGGGTCGAGGCGCGCGCCGCCTGGCGCCTCGCCGCCCCGACCGCGTTGCTGATGCTGCTCCTGCTGGTGCTGCCCACCTTGGCGGTGCTGGTGCTCTCCTTTACCGACGCCGAACTCGGCATCCCCGAGATCACCTTCCTCGGCCTCGACGCCTATGCCGACCTGCTGACCGACCGCAGCTTCCTCGGCGCGCTGCGCAACACCGCCGTCTATGTCGCCCTTGTCGCCCCGGCCTCGATCCTGCTCGGCCTCGGGCTGGCGATGCTGATCGAGGCTGAGGTGGGCGGGCGCGCCTTTTTCCGTTCGGTCTATTTCCTGCCGGTGGTCTCGCTGATCGTCGCCATGGCCTCGGTCTGGCAGTATCTGATGCACCCCACCATCGGCCCGATCAACCTGGTCCTTGGCCTGCTCGGCATCCCCGCGATCAACTGGCTCGGCTCGTCCGACAACGTGCTGGCGGCCCTGGCGGTGATCGGCATCTGGCAGGCGCTCGGCTTCAACATGGTGCTGTTCCTCGCCGGCCTGACCGCCATCGACCGCACCCTCTACGCCGCCGCCGAGATGGACGGTGCCCGCTCGGCCTGGGACCGTTTCCGCCTCGTCACCTGGCCGATGCTCGGGCCCACCACCCTGTTCGTCACCACCATCAGCGTGATCAACGCGGTCAAGGTGTTCGAGACGGTCGCCACCCTCACCCAGGGTGGCCCGGCGAAGGCGTCCGAGACCCTGCTTTGGATGATCTACAAGGAGGGCTTCGTCTACCTCCATGTCGGCGCCGCCTCGGCGATGGCGGTGGTGTTCATCGCCCTGCTGCTGTTCCTGCTGGTGCTCCAGACCCGGGTGCTCGACAAGCAGGTCCATTACGGATGACCCGCATTCTCCGCCTGGCCGTGCTCTCCGCCGGTGCCGTGTTGGTGCTGTTCCCCTTCCTGTTCATGCTCTCCACCTCGCTCAAGCCGCAATCGGAGGTCTTTTCGGCCGGCCTGTCGCTGATCCCCTCGCACTGGGCGATCGTGGAGAACTACGGCAAGGCGTTCACCCGCATCCCGATGGCCCGCATCCTGCTCAATGGGGTGGTGGTGTGCGCCTCGATCGTGGCTTTCCAGATCGTCTTCGCCTTGCCGGCCGCCTATGCGCTGGCCAAGCTGCGCTTCCGCGGGCGGGAGCTTTACGCAGCCGCCCGCATCACCGGGCTGCTCAACACCCTGGCCGTGCTGGTGGTGCCGTTCACCCTCTCGGTGTTCGCGATTTTTCTGTTCCGCCAGTTCATCAAGGCGATCCCCGACGACCTCATCCTGGCCGCCCGCAGCGACGGGTTGTCCGAGGCCGCCATCGTCTGGCGCATCATCCTGCCCAACGCCTGGCCCGCCGCCTCGGCCTTCGCGATCTTCTCGGTGGTCGCCCATTGGAACGATCTCTACTGGCCGCTGATCGCCATCTCAAAAACCCAACTCGCCACCCCGCCGCTCGGCCTGCTGTTCTTCCGCGCCGCCGAGGCTGGCGACGACTACGGCGCCCTGATGGCCGCGACCGTGGTGATCACCATGCCGCTGATCCTGTTCTTCCTCTTCGCCCAGCGTCTGTTCATCGAAGGCATGACGATGACCGGACTCAAGGGCTGACCCTTTCCCAACCCGGAGCTTCCCCCATGAAACGACGCCTCCTGCTGTCCGCCCCCCTGCTCGCCGCGCTCGCGCTACCCGCCCAGGCGGAAACCACCGAGATCATGGTCCACTACCCCATGCCCGGCTTTTTCAAGTCGGTGATGGACCAGATTTCCGGCGAATACATGCGCCTGCACCCCGAGGTGAAAATCACCTTCACCTCCCCCTCCCCCACCTACGAGGACGGGCTGCAACTGATGCTGCGCCAGGCCGGCACCGCCGAGATGCCCGACGTCAGCTTCATCGGCCTCAACCGCCTGCGCGTGCTGGCCGAGCGCAACATCGGCACCGATCTCACCCCCTTCCTCAAGAAAGAGACCAGCCTCGACGCGCTCGGCTTCTCCGAGGGCCTGCTCAACCTCGCCCGTTTCGGCGGCAAGCAGATGGGCCTGGCCTTCGCCACCTCCAACGCGATTTTCTATTACAACGCCGATCTGGTCCGCAAAGCCGGCGGCGACCCCGAGAACATGCCGAAAACCTGGGACGAGGTCTTCAAGCTGTCCGCGAAAATCCAGGCCCTCGGCGACGGCACGACCGGCATGTCCTTCCGCTGGCAGGGCGATGACTGGATGTTCTCCGCCCTGCTGTTCGGCCATGGCGGCACCATGCTGACGGCGGACGAAAAGAAGGTCGCCTTCGACGGCCCCGAGGGTCTCGCCTCGCTCGTCCTGCTCGACCGCATGGTGAAGGAAGGCAAGATGCCGGCCCTCTCGTCGGACGCCGCCCTGCAAGGCTTCACCGCCGGCAAGATCGGCCTGACCTTCTGGACCACCGGCGCGCTGCGCTCCACCATCAACGGCGTCGGCACCAAATTCGAGCTGCGCACCACCGCGATGCCGGTGATCGACGCGCAAAAGGGCCGCCTGCCAACCGGCGGCAACGCGGCGGTGATGTTCACCACCGACCCCAAGCGCCAGCAGGCGGTCTACGAATTCGTCAAGTTCGCCTCCGGCCCCTACGGCGCCTCGGTCGTCGTCCCCGGTACCGGCTATGTGCCCAACAACGCGCTCGCCCCGCGGGACGACCGCTATCTCGGCAAGTTCTACCAGGCGAATCCGCTGTTCCGCGCCGGGCTGAACCAGATGGACAAGATGATCCCCTGGTACTCCTTCCCCGGCAACAACGGCGTCAAGGTCACCCAGACCATGGTCGACAATCTGGCTTTGCTGGTCGAGCAGAAGGCCACCCCGGAGCAGACTCTGAAGACGATGACTGCCGAGGTGCAGAAGCTGCTGCCACGGTGACCATGTCCGGGAATGCCGTGAGTCGGTAGGCGGCCCAACACTACCCGGGTCCAGTGCGCGTCGGCCGGCACCTGCAAAACGGCCCGCTACCCGCAAGCCGCGGTCCGGGGTCTGCGTCACCAACGCAGTCCCGCGACCGCAGCTTGCGCCGCCTTCGCGTCGATCGTCATGGCCGGACGACACATGTTCCACGACGGGGCGTTCGACCATGATCTCAGGCCCGGCCAGTTTCGTCGGGTAGCACCTGAATGCCGAGCCATCCCCCTCGTACGCCAGATTGCCAAACTCGGCTTCACCTGCTGGCCTACATCAACGACGGCGCATGCGGTTTTCGTTCGAACCGCGGGGGCACTTTCGGTGCTTCGCGTCTATCCGTGCTAACAGACACTCCATGGAAACCAAACCGCCAATCCCGCTTGCCGTACTCGTCGGGATCCAGACGCCCGATGTCGACGACGTCGCGCACGAAGCCAGCCTTGAGGAGTTGGGGCGCCTCGTGAGGACGCTGGGCTACGAGGTGGTCGGCGCAGTGTCACAAAAACGCGAGGGCACTGGTGCCGGGCTGCTGCTGGGCAGCGGCAAGCTTGCAGAACTGGCGGCATTGACCGGCGGAACCGGTGTGGTCGGCACGATGGCGCCTCCCCCCAAGTCCAAGGCGCGGCAACGGTTCGAAGGTGCGGCCTCGAAGATTGACCCGGCCGCGCTCGTTCCTGGCGAGCCGGACTTGGGTGCCCCCCGCAAGCCAGAGTTCGTTATCGTCGATCATGAGCTCTCGCCCAGCCAGATCCGCAACCTCGAGCGTGCCACAGGTGCCCAGGTGCTGGACCGCACCGGCGTCATCGTCGAGATATTCCACCGCCACGCCAACACCCGCGAAGCCAAGCTCCAGGTCGAGATGGCGCGCCTGAAATACGTGGCACCGCGGATGCGGGAGTCCTCGGCGGGCGGTGGGCGGCAGCAAGGGCCCGGTGCTGGCGAAAGCACCTTGGACCTCGATCGCCGCAAAATCCGGGACCGGCTCTCTGAGCTGAAGGACCAGCTCGAAGCGGTGCAGCGCGACAGCGACCAGCGCCGCTCCGCCCGCCGCGACCAGTTGCGGGTGGCGCTGGTCGGCTACACCAATGCGGGCAAGTCCTCGTTGATGCGGGCCCTCACCGGCAGCGAGGTGCTGGTGGAGGACAAGCTGTTCGCCACGCTCGACACCACCGTGCGCGCCCTGCAGCCCGAGACCCGCCCGCGTGTGCTTGTCTCCGACACGGTCGGCTTCATCAAGCAATTGCCGCATGACCTGGTCGCATCGTTCCGATCCACCTTGGCAGAGGCGCTGGAGGCCTCCCTGCTGCTGTACGTGGTCGACGCGTCGGACCCGACCTATGAGGCGCAGCTTGAGGTCAGCCGCAGCGTGTTGCGTGAGATCGGGGCCGATGCGGTGCCGTCACGCTTGGTGCTGAACAAGCTCGACCGGGTGGATAAAGTCGGGCGCGCGGCCCTGATGGAGAAGCATCCAGATGCGGTTCTGCTCTCTGCCCACGCGCCCGAGGATGTGAGTGCGCTGCGGGACACCATCATCGCGTTCTTCGAGGCGGCGATGGTGGAGGATGTGCTGGTGTTGCCCTATGCAAAACAGGGGCTGATCGGCGAGGTGTACGAGACCGCGCGGGTCTTGTCGGAGGACTTCGACGAAGCTGGCCGAGTGCTGAAGGTGCGCGGTCTGCCTGGCGCCATCGCCCGGCTGCGGCGGCGCCTCGCCGCGTGATGCGCATTTAGATCGGAGTCGCATGCCCTCCGGCGCGCCGGTCGCCTCGATCTTGACCGCGCCGCAGAAGCACTGACCTGAATACGTGGGCATGTTCCAGCCCTTCTTCCGATTGCGCCTATCGGACGTCGCAGGTTCGTGCAGTGGGCGGGTGCGCCACCGCAATTCCCAATCAGGTCAACTTCGCCTTGAACAGCGCCACCGTCCGCTCCCATGAAAGATTCGCCGCCGCTTCCTGGTAGCGGGGGGTGGAGTTGTTGTGGAAGCCGTGCTGGGTGCCGGGGTAGGTGTGCATCTCGAAGTTGGCGCCGGCGGATTTCAGCGCGGCTTCGTAGGCAGGGCGCATGCCGTTGATGCCGGCGTCGTTTTCGGCGTAGTGGATCACCAGCGCGGCCTTGATGGCGGGCACCGTTTCGGTGGGGGCGGCGGCGCCATAATAGGGGGCGGCGGCCTGCACGTCGGCGCCCATGGTGGCGGCGAGCCAGTTGGTGGTGCTGCCGCCCCAGCAGAAGCCGGTGACACCGAGCTTGCCGCTGGACAGCGCGTGAGCCTTGAGGAATTTGGCGGATCGGTCCGCAGCTTGGCCGGGTCGAGCCCGGCCTGGAGGGTTCGCCCGTCATCGTCGTTGCCGGGATAGCCGCCGGCGGGATAGAGCCCGTCCGGCGCGAGGGCCATGATGCCGGCGATGGCGCAGCGGCGGGCGACGTCCTCGATATAGGGGTTGAGGCCGCGGTTCTCATGCACCACCAGGGCGACCGGGAAGGGGCCGGTGCCGGCGGGCTGCACCAGGTAGCCGCGCATGGTGCCGGAATTTCCGCCGGGCGAGGCATAGGTGACGTAGCGGGCCTTGATCCGCTCGTCGGTGAAGGACACGGTTTGTGCCTGGGCGTAGCGCGGCAGCAGGGCCTGGGCCATGGCGAGTCCGCCGACCACCATGACGGCGGCCTTGGCGAGGAAGTCGCGGCGGTCCATCGCTCCATGGCAATATTCGTCGTAGAGGTCGAACACCCGCTGGTCGATCTCGATCTGCGTCAGCGCGGCGAGGCTGTGGTTGTCGGGCATGTTTGTGCTCCCCCTGATGGGCGAAACTCTAGCGGCAAGAAAATCGGACGCAAGGGAGAGAGATTTGGCTTGCATTCCTAGAAGGGAAATGTTATATTAAGCGTCATGAATGTTTTGGTCGTCCCCCTGCTGCTTCGTCTGTTCGCGCCGGCACTCGCCGCGCGGCTGCAGGAGATTCTTGCCTGGTTGCTGGGGTTGATCGCTCAGGCCGAGTCTGGCACTCCTGGCCGGCCGGCGCGGGCTCCGGTTGCACCGGTCGCCGACGCATCGGCGAACCCGCCTGCCCGTGCCGCGAACCGTCGGCAATCCGCCGCGCCCCGCCGCACCGGTATGTCATCGCAACATATTTCCGCCGATTCTGGTGAAGAAACCTTATGTGTCAGGCGCTTACGTGCCAAACGGCCGCATTGGCTGGGGGTGGCGGGCGCTACGTCGCCGCGGCCAACGCGCGGTTTTCGCCCGCTCGACCATATCCGCGGCCCGCCGCCGCGCTTGATCGAACCGTGCAGGCGGGGTCCCGCCCGCACGACATATTTATTCCGATATCGTATTTATATTGGATCACTCGCCCGGCCCGTCGCCGCGCGCGAGGCGCGCAAGTACGCGGTCCTCCATCCCCGGCGGCGGTGGCGCGAGCGGGCGGCCGCGCAACAACCGGCGGGTCTTGGCGACCTGGTCAAGGTATCTTCGACACATCGCGCACATCATGAGGTGGAGGCGCACGCCAAGCCGCGCACCGAAGGGCAAGGCCCCCTCGGCGTAGTCCGTCACCAGTTCGGTAACCGCATCACATTTCAACACGCCGTTTCGTCCTAAAGGGCTGCACTGAACATGGAGACTCTTTCATGAAGCCTAGCGTTACACCTAGCGGCGAATCGCGCTACGTCATACCCTCAAAGCAATGGCAATCCCAGCAACCGCGTCGGAATTCGACACGCCGGAATTCCTCGCCGAGCTCCGGCGCGGGGACGAGCGCGCCTATCGGCGCCTCATGCGGCGGTTCCACGGTTCGCTGGTCGGCGTGGCCGCTTCCATCATCGGCAGCCGGGCGCAGGCCGAGGAGGTGGTGCAGGACGCCTGGCTTGCGGTTTTCCTGCATGTCGGCACGTTCGAGGGGCGGTCCAGCCTGGCGGGCTGGCTGTTCACCATCGTGATGAACCGGGCACGCAGCCGGATCACCCGCGAGTCACGCATGGTCGCGCTGCCGGCGGTGCTCGACGGGGTGGGCGGCGACGATCCGGTGGTGCCGAAGAACCAGTTTCTCGCCGATGGCCACTGGGTCGACCCGCCGACGCTGTGGAACGAGCTTGACCCTGAGCGCGTTATCGGCGGACGGCAGTTGTGGGACCATGTGCAGGCGGTGATCGAGACCCTGCCGGCCGGGCAGAAGGCGGTGGTCATCCTGCGCGACATCGAGGACCGCACCGCCGAGGAGGCCTGCGCGTTGCTCCAGATCAGCCCGGAGAATCAACGGGTTCTGCTGCATCGCGGGCGCGGGCGGATCCGCGCGGTGCTGGATGCGCTGACCGGCACGCCGGCCGATGGGCGGCAAAGCCATGCCCGCCCGGCGCCGGGCCGGCCTTCCGGCGCGATCCGCCGTTTCACCGCGGCCGCCTTGGCCTGGCTGTTCCCGCCGGTCCCGGTTGCATCCTAGCCGCCGAGAAAGTTCTTCGTTGCGGCGGTGTAGTCGGCGTCCCGCGTGAGTTGCTTCATCAGGGCGGAGGCGGGTTGGTTTTTCAAGGATTTGGGTTCAATCCCGTCGTGCAGCGCGCGCAGCGTCTCGTAGGTCGCCTGCACCGCAGCCATGAAGGGCTGGTGGCCCTGAAGCGCGACCCGCACCCCGTTTGCCGCCAGCGCCGGCTTGCCGCCAAATTCGCCGTCGCTGCCGCCGATGATCAGCGGTAACGGGCTCGCGGCATGCAGGGCGGCGAGATGGGCGATGTCGGGGACGCCGGTGAAGAACAAGGCATCGGCCCCGGCCGCGGTGTAGAGCTTCGCCCGGGCGATCGCCTCGTCCAGCCCGGCGACCGGGATCGCGCTGGTCCGCCCGACGATCACCGTCGCGGGGTCGGTGCGGGCGGCGAGTGCGGCGCGGATCTTGCCGAGCCCTTCGTCACGCGAGAGGAGCTGCACGCGGCTTTCGCCATAGGCGCGGGGGAGCAGCGTATCCTCAATGGTCATGCCGGCGACCCCCGCGGTTTCCAGCTCGTTCACGGTACGCATCACGTTCATCGCGTTGCCGTAGCCGTGATCGGCATCGACGAGGAGCGGGATGGTGCCGGCACGGGTGATGCGGCGGATCTGCTCGGCGAATTCGGTGAGGGTGACGACGATGATGTCGGGGGCCCCGAGCACGGTGAGCGAGGCGATCGAGCCGGCGAACATGGCGAGTTCGAAGCCGACATCCTCGGCGATACGGGCTGACAGCGGATCGTAGACCGAGCCCGGGTGAACACAGTCGGGCCCGGCGAGGAGGGCGCGGAAACGCTGCCGGCGGGTGGTGAGGCTCATGATGCGTGTTCTCCCTGGGGGCGGATGCGGCTAATGTGGCGGAGAAATTCAACCAAGGGGAGACGTCGATGGGTCCGCGCATTGCAGTCATGGGGTCAGGCGCCGTCGGTGGCTATGTCGGGGGCTGGCTCCATCATCTCGGCCATGACGTCACGCTGATCGACATGTGGCCGGAGCATATCGAGACCATCCGCGCCAAGGGCCTGGAACTGACGGGGATGACGGCCGAGGAGTGCATCACCGTCCGCCCGCCCACCATGCATCTCACCGAAGTGCAGGACATCAGCCGCGGCCGCCCGATCGACATCGCCATCGTGTCGGTGAAATCCTACGACACGATATGGGCGACGACGATGATCGCGCAGTATCTCGCACCTGGCGGCTATGTGGTCTCGCTGCAGAACTGCATCAACGAGGAGCGCGTCGCCTCGGTGGTCGGCTGGGGACGCACGGTCGGCGGGATCGCGGCCACCATCTCGGTCGATTTGTTCGAGGCCGGCAAAATCCGCCGCACCGTGCCGCGGGGCGGCGCGAGCCACACCGTTTTCCGCGTCGGCGAGGTGCATGGACGGGTGACCCCCCGGGTGACCCAGTTGGCCGCGATGATCGCCGGTATCGACAGCGTGAAGGTGACGACCAATCTGTGGGGCGAGCGGTGGTCCAAGCTCTGCGTCAACGGGATGCGCAACGGGCTGTCGGCGGCGACCGGCCTGCCGGGCAATGAGATCGACCGCATCGAGGCGACCCGCCGCTTCGCCATCCGCCTCGGCTCGGAGGCGGTGCGCGTCGGCCAGGCGCTCGGCTATCAGCTCGAAGGGATCGGCAAGCTCGACCCGGAGAAGCTCGCACTCGCCGGCGAGGGCGATGCCGGCGCGCTGGAGGAGGTCGAGGCGATGCTGATCGCCGGCACCAATGCCGGTGGCCGGTCGGATCTGCAGCGCCCCTCGATGGGGCAGGACATGCTGAAGGGGCGGCGCACCGAGATCGAGTTCATGAACGGCTTCATCGCCGAGAAGGCCGCCGAGATCGGCCGCGAGGCCCGCGCTCATGTGGCACTGACGGAGATCGTCAAGCGCGTCTCGCGGGGTGAACTGCCGGCGCGGCCGGAAAACGTCATGGGGATCATCTGAGCCGTGCATGTCATGATTTCCCCGATTGACTTCAACTTCACGCGGTTCCTTACATGCCGCGATTTGGCCTTGAACCCTTCGCACAGGGAGTTTTGATCATGCTGTTGAACCGGATAGTCGCGGCTGCGGCGTTTGTCGCCCTGCCGCTGATGGCGCAGGCGAAGGACGATCTCATCATCGGGGTGGCCCAGTTCCCCGCCAGCATGAACCCGTACTATGACTCGCTGACCATCAAATCCTACGTGCTCGGCTTCGGTAACCGTTCCATCACCGGCTTCGACAAGGACTGGAAGCTGTCGTGCTTCCTGTGCGCCGAATTGCCGACGCTGGATAACGGGCTCGCCAAGTTCGAGGACCGTCCCGGCGGGACGAAGGGCATGGCGGTCACCCTGAAGCTCAAGCCCGATCTCAACTGGGGCGACGGCGTGCCGGTGACCGCGAAGGACATCCTTTTCACCTGGAAAATGGCCAAGGACCCAGCCTCCGGATTCGCCAACGGCCATCCCTGGGACCGCGCGGCGACGATCGACGTGGTGGACGACAAGACGGTGGTGTTCCACCTCGAGAAAATCCGCGTCGACTATAATCAGTGGGACAGCCTGCTGCCGGCCCACATCGAGGGGCCGACCTTCGACAAGGCAGGCACTTTCCCCGAATACCAGAAGCAGACCAATTTCACCCGGGCGCCCACCACCCCCGGCCTGTGGAACGGGCCGTTCATGATCACCAACTACCAGTCCGGCATCCAGGTGGTGCTGGAGCCCAACCCGCATTGGAAGGGCACCAAGCCCGGCCTCAAGCGGGTGGTGATCAAACTGATCGAGAACACCGCGGCTTTGCAGGCCAATCTGCTGTCAGGCGATGTCGACATGGTCGCCGGTGAGGGCGTCGGGCTCACCATCGACCAGGTGATCGCGCTGAGGAAGGCGAACCCCGACAAGTTCGAATACATCTTCAAGCCCAGCCTCACCTACGAGCACATCGACCTCAAGATCGAGAACCCGATGCTTGCCGATATAAGGGTTCGCCGCGCGCTGTTGATCGCGATCGACCGGCAGACCCTGGTGGACCGGCTGTTCGAGGGCATGCAGCCGGTGGCGGATAGCTGGGTAAATCGGCTCGACCCGTATTTCGCCAAGGATCTCAAGCGCTTCCCCTATGACCCCAACCTCGCCCGCGCCATGCTGGCCGAGGCCGGTTGGCGACCGGGGTCGGACGGCATCTGCCGCAATGCTGGCGGCGACAAGCTGTCGATCGAGATCAACACAACTGCCGGTAACCGCCTGCGCGAGCTCACCCAGCAGGTGCTGCAGAACATGTGGAAGGCGGCCTGCATCGAGGTCACCATACGCAACGAGCCGGCCCGCACGCTGTTCGGCGAGACGCTGAAGAAGCGCCAGTTCACCGGCATGATCATGTATGCGTGGTCCTCGGGCGTCGGCGACAGTCCGCGTTCCACCCTCGGCTCGGATCGCATCCCGACGGCGGCCAACAACTGGGGCGGCAACAACGGCATCGCCTTCGCCGATCCGCGGATGGACCAGTTGATCGAGCTGGCCGAAACCGAACTCGACACCGAAAAGCAGATCGGCATCTGGGGCGAGATGCAGAAGATCTACGCCGAGCAGGTAAGAGTGCTACCGCTGTTCTTCCGCGCCGATCCGCATGTCGTGCCGAAATGGCTCGACGGCTACACCCCGACCGGCCACAGCGACCTCAGCGTCAACTTCTCGGAAAACTGGCGCTCCAGGTGACGCGGGGCGACGCCAGGGCGTGAACGAAACACTGCTCGAAGTCACCGACCTTCGGGTTCGCTTCCCCCGGCCGGGCGGGGCGCGGGAGGTGGTGGCCGGGGTCGGCTACCGGCTCGCGGCCGGGCGCACGCTGGGAGTGGTGGGGGAAAGCGGCTGCGGCAAGTCGATCACGGCGTTGTCCCTGATGGGCCTGGTGCCGCCGCCCGGGCAGGTCACCGGCTCGATCCGCTTCGGCGGCAAGGAACTGCTCGGCCAGTCCGCGGCGGATTGGCGCGCGCTCAGGGGCAATCGCGTCGCGATGATTTTCCAGGAGCCGATGACGGCGTTGAACCCGGTGATGACGGTGGGCCACCAGATCGCCGAAATCCAGGTTCTCCATCGCGGGCTCGGCTGGGCGGCGGCGGAGGCCAATGCGGTGGGCATGCTGGAGGCGGTGGGCATCAACTCGCCGGCCGAGCGGGCGGCGGCCTATCCGCACCAGCTTTCCGGCGGTATGCGCCAGCGGGCGATGATCGCGATGGCGCTGGCCTGCGAGCCGGCGCTGCTGATCGCCGACGAGCCGACCACGGCGCTCGACGTGACGATCCAGGCGCAGATCCTCGACCTGATGCAGGAGTTGCAGGAGCGGATCGGCATGGCGATCCAGTTCATCAGCCACAACCTCGCCGTGGTCTCCGAAGTCGCCCACGAGATCATCGTGATGTACGCAGGGCGCATCGTCGAACGCGCGACGGCGGAGGATTTGTTCGCCCGCCCGCTGCATCCCTATACGCGAGGTCTAATCGCGACTTTGCCGGACCCCGGCCACCGCGTCGCCCGCCTGCCGGTGATCCAGGGCGGCGTGCCCGATCTCGATGCCGCCGTGCCCGGCTGCCGCTTCGCCGATCGCTGCGCACTCGCCGATGTCGGCTGCCGTATCGCCGAACCGCCGTTGCTCGAGGGCGCAGGGGGCCATGCGGTCGCCTGCTTCAAGGCGGCGGCATGAGTGAACTGGTCGCGCTCGACGGGATTTCCGTCCGCTTCAACCTCGGCGGCGGCGGCTGGTTCAGTGGGCCGAAGCGTATCTTGCGGGCGGCCGAGAACGTCTCCTTCGCCATCGCCGAGGGCGAGACCCTGGCGCTGGTGGGCGAGAGCGGCAGCGGCAAAAGCACGCTCGGCAATGTCGTCGCCGGATTGCAAACCCCGAGCGCCGGGCGGCTGCGGTTTCGCGGCCGCGAGATCGATCGCGAGACCTGGAAAGCGGCACGGCGTGCCATCCAGATCGTCTTCCAGGACCCCTTCGGCGCGCTCGACCCGCGCATGCCGGTCTCCGCCATCATCGCCGAGCCGCTGTTGATCCAGGGCACCGCGACGGCGGCCGAGCGGCGTGAGCGGGCGGCCGATCTGGTCACCCAGGTCGGCCTGCCGCTCGATGCGTTGAACCGCTATCCGCATGAATTCTCCGGCGGCCAGCGCCAGCGCATCGCCATCGCCCGGGCACTCGCCCCCTCGCCGGCCCTCATCGTCGCCGATGAGCCGCTTTCGGCGCTTGACGTGTCGATCCAGAGCCAGGTGCTGAACCTGATGAAGGAATTGCAGGAGCGGCATGGCCTCTCTTATCTCTTCATCAGCCACGATCTCGCGGTGGTGAACCACCTCGTGGACCGCGTGGCCGTGCTCTATCTCGGCCGGCTCGTCGAGATCGGCGGGCGGGAGGAGGTGTTTGAAACACCGTCCCACCCCTACACGCAGGCGCTGCTGAACTCCGTGCCGCGGATCGGCCGCAAGCGGGCGCGGGGGCACACCATCAAGGGCGAAATGCCGAGCCCGCTGCACCCGCCGCCCGGCTGCGTGTTCCATCCGCGCTGCCCCAGGGCCGCCGATATTTGCCGCATCGAAGTGCCCGAATTGCTCCCCGCGCCCGGCCGGGATGGGCAGCGGGCCGCGTGTCATTTCAAGGAGTAGAGGCATGACGCGCTACCTCCTCCGCCGCCTGGTGCAGGCGATGATCGTGCTGCTGGTGATGTCCTTCGTCATCTACAGCCTGATCGGCCTGATGCCGGGCGATCCGATCGACATCATGATCGCCTCCAACCCCAACGTGGCGCCCGAGGCGGCGGCGGCGTTGCGCAAGCTCTACGGGCTCGATCAGCCCTTGACGATGCGCTACTGGCGCTGGCTGACTGCGGCGCTGACCGGCGATTTCGGCTATTCTCGCACCCATTCGCAGCCGGTGCTCCACATGCTGCTACCCGCACTCGGGCAGACCTCGAAGCTGATGATTTCGAGCTTCGTGATCTCCGTCATCCTCTCCTTCGCGCTCGGCATCATGGCCGCGCGCAAGCCGGGCGGGCTGGCGGACGGCATCATCAGCCTGCTCGCCTTCGCCGGCATTTCGGTGCCGGTATTCTGGCTGGCGCTGATGATGATCCTGGTGTTCGCCGTGCAGTTGCATTGGTTTCCCGCCAGCTGCATCTGGTGATGCCGGTGACCACCCTGGCGCTGGCCACCACCGGCGGCTTCACCCGCTTCGTGCGGGCCAGCATGATCGAGGTGCTCAGGCTCGATCTCGTGCGCACTGCCCGCGCGAAGGGGGCGGGAGAAGGGCGAGTGGTGCTGATCCACGCCTTCCGCAACGCGCTGATCCCGGTAGTGACGGTGATGGCGCTGAGCTTTGGCGTGCTGTTCAACGGCGCGCTGCTGACCGAGACGATGTTCGCCCAGCCCGGCATGGGGAAGATGATCTACGACGCCATCCTCGGCAACGACTTCAACCTCGCCTTGTCCGGCCTGCTGTTCGCCACCCTGGTGACGCTGGCGAGCAACCTCGCCGCCGACCTCGCCTATGGCTGGCTCGACCCTAGGATCACGCTTCAATGAGCGCGTCTCTTCGCGCAGAGGCCGCCGTAAGCCCGTGGCAGTTGCGCTGGCGGCGCTTCCGCAAGCATCGGGCGGGGATGGCGAGCCTCGTCGTGCTCGCATTGCTCGTGCTGTTCGCGCTCACCGCCTTCCCGGTGCGCCACTTCACCGGGCTCGACCCCGACGCGACCGACCTGTTCGCCCGCTTCGACCCGCCGTCCGCCGCCCACTGGCTCGGCCGCGACGAGGCGGGGCGGGACGTGCTGATCCGCCTTATGGTCGGCGGCCAGATGTCGCTGCTGGTGGGCGTGCTTGGCACCGGTATCGGCGGCTGCTTCGGCCTGCTGCTCGGCATCTGCGCCGGCTATTTCGGCGGCAAGCTCGATGCCATCCTGATGCGCTTCACCGATGGCATGATCGCGTTGCCGCTGCTGCCGCTGCTGATCGTGCTCGGCGCCGTCGATCTCACCAAGCTCGGCTTCTCCTCCGAATTCGCCCGCTCCGGCGCCGCCGGATTCTGGCGCATCGTCATCATCATCTCGATCGTCGACTGGACGGCGATCGCCCGCCTGGTGCGCGCCTCCACCATCGTCGTCAAGGAACGCGACTTCGTGCGCGCCGCCCGCGCCGCCGGCGCCGGAGCGCCCTACACCATGGCCGCCCATGTGCTGCCCAACGTCGCCACCCCCATCATCGTCGCCTTCACCCTCACTGTCGGCCGCGTCATCCTGTTCGAAAGCGTCCTGAGCTTCCTCGGTTTCGGCATCGTTCCCCCCACCCCCTCCTGGGGCAACATGCTGAACAACGCGCAGGAACTGGTGATCTCGGCGCCCGCGCTGGCGTTCTACCCGGGGATGCTGATCTTCATCACCGTGATCGCCGTCAACTTCCTCGGCGACGGGCTGCAACATGCGTTCGACCCGCGATCGGAGAAATAATATGGCACCGCGCAAGATCATCATCGACTGCGACCCCGGCACCGACGACGCCATAGCGCTGTTCCTGGCCTTGGCGAGCCCGGAGCTTGATGTCGTGTTGGTCACCGCGGTGGGGGGGAATGTCGGGCTCGACCACACGCTGCGCAATGCCCGCGCCCTGGTCTCGCTGACCGGGCGGGACGTGCCTGTCGTGGGTGGGGCGGATCGGCCGATGCTCGGCAGCTTCATCCCCGAACCCCGGGTGCACGGGGAGAACGGCGTGGGCGGCGTGGTGTTGCCGGACGGCAAGCCGGCAGCACCCGGCATCGCGGCGGATGCCATCCGTGACATGCTGCGCGCCGCTTTGCCCGGCGAAATCACGTTGGTCGGTGTCGGCCCGGCGACCAATCTCGGCCTGGCACTCGCCACCGAGCCTGCGCTGCTCGACCGTATCGCCGAGATCGTGCTGATGACCGGCGCCTGGGCCGAGGGCAACGTGACGCCGGATGCCGAGTTCAATGCCTGGAACGACCCCGAGGCGCTTGCGGTGGTGCTCGCCTGCGGCCGCCCGGTGACGCTGGCGACGCTGGAGACCACGGCGCAGGCGCTGGCGACGCCGGCCTGGATCGCCGGGCTTACCGGCGGCGGCGCTTGCATGGCGGCGGCCAAGGCGATCCTGGCCTCCGTGCCACCCTCGCGGCGGCTCGGCGGGCGGGGAACGCCGCAGCACGATGCCTGCGCCATCATGTGGCTGGTGGCGCCGCATTTGTTCACCACTCGGCCGGTACATGCCGCGATGGATCTCGGCCCCGGTTCGGGGCGTGGGCGTACGGTGATCGACCGCTGGGAACGGGTGGCCGGCCCGCGCAACGCCCAGGTTCTGGAGACCGTGGCCGGTGCCGGGTTCTTCGCGCTGCTGGAGGCGCGGCTCGCGACGCTGCCCTAGGTTTTCGTCACGTTCCAGAACACCGGCACCGGGCCTTTCAGCAGCCCGCTGAGGTTTTTCCGCCACGCCGCCGGCGGCATGTACTGGCCGAGCGGGATGAATGGCACCGTTTCGAAGGCACGGCGCTGGATGTCGGCGTCGAGGCGTTTGCGCTCGGCCTCGTCGGTGCTGTCCATCCAGGTGCTGCGCATCGCCTCGATGGCGGGATCATTGGGCCAGCCGAACCAGGCGCCGGCGCCGTTGCCGCGGATGTTGGTGGCGAACAGCGGGTCGCGGTATTCGGCGGCGGGGTAGCCGGCGGGGAACAGCGACCAACCGCCTTTCTCCAGCGGCTCCTTGCTGGTGCGGCGTTGCACCACGGTGCCCCAATCCATCGCCTGGTCATCGAGGTTGATGCCGACGCGCTGGAGCGACTGGGCGACGACGAGGGACATCGCGTTGTAGAAGGTCTGATCGGTCGGGTGCATCAGCACCACCCGCTCCCCGGCGTAGCCGGCGGCCTTCAGCATCGCCTTGATCGCCGCGGTGTCGGGCCGCTTGCGCACCGCATCCATCCCCGCCTCATTGGCCGAGGGGGTGCCGGGGAGGAAATAGCCGACCGGGGCGCGGTAGAGGTCGCGGTCCTCACCCATCACGGCGGTCATCACCTCCACCGGATCGATGGCCGCCAGCATGGCGCGGCGCACGCCGGGGTTGGCGGTGGCGCCGTGCAGATGATTGGGGCGCAGCGCGCCGAAGGTGCCGTAATTATCGAGCACGCCGACGGTCACGCCGGATTGCCGGCGCAGCATCGGCAGCAGGTCGGGCAGCGGCGAGTCGACCCAGTCGACCTCGCCCGAGGCCAGCGCGTTGGCCGCCGTCGCGGGGTCGGGGATGATTTGCCAGACCACGCGATCCACCAGCACGCGATAGCCGCCGGCCGCATAGCTCGCGGGCTCCGGGCGGGGCGAATAGCGTTCGTTGCGCGCCATCACCGCGCGGCTGCCGGTGACGAACTCGTCGGCGACGAAGCGGAACGGACCGCTGCCGATCACCTCGGGGACCTGCTTATACGGGTCGGTGAGCGCGAGGCGCTCGGGCATGATGGCCGGGCTCGGCTGGGTTTTGGCGAGGGCGTAGGGCAGGGAGGCGAAGGGTTTCGACAGGCGCCAGACCAGCGTGCGGTCATCCGGCGCCTCCAGCGCGTCGAGCCGTTCGGCGATGGTCTGGCCGATCGGGTCCCGCACCATCCAGCGCTTGAGCGAGGCGACGCAATCGCGGGCGAGCACCTTGCTGCCGTCATGGAACAGCAGCCCGTCGCGCAGCCGCATGGTCCAGCGCTTGCCGCCGTCGCTGACCTGGTGGCCCTCGACCATTTGCGGCATCGGGTTGAGGTTTTCGTCACGGCCGTAGAGCGTCTCGAACACCATATGGGCGAAGTTGCGGGTGACGACCGCGGTGGTCCAGACAGGGTCGAGGCTGGTCAGATTGGCCTGCGGCACGTGGATCAGCGTGGTCGCCTTGGCCCCGATGGCGGGCTGGGCGAGGGCGCCCTTCGTGGCGAGCGTGGCCGCCGTGGCGCCGAGAAATCCGCGTCTGCGCATCTGTGTGCTCCCGTTTTGCGAGAGCGTACCAGCCCGCACCGCCCTGCACCACTGCTTCGTCATGCTGGATATGGCCGGATGGCGCGGGGCGTGGCAGGCTCCTGCGTCCCGCGAGAGGAAACCGCCATGAACGATACCAGCATCGCCCGCAATTCCGTCCATTTCGCCACCGAGAAACAGCCGGCGACGGGTAGCCGCGGCATGGCGACGTCGAACCACCCGCTCGCTTCCGCGGCCGGCGCCGAGATGCTGGCGGCCGGCGGCAACGCGATCGACGCGGCGGTGGCGATGCAGTTCACGCTGACCGTGGTGGAGCCGATGATGATCGGCCTGATCGGCGGCGGCACCGCGCATATCCGCACCGCCGATGGCAACCACGTGGTGATCGACGGCATGAGCGCGGTGCCGGGCTCGGGCCACGCGACGATGTACAACCCGGTGCCCAACGGGGCGGCGGAGAACTACGAGACGATCGACCGCGCCAACGTGCTCGGCCCGTCCTCGGTCGCCACCCCCGGTTCGCTCAAGGCCTGGTGCCTCGCCTTGGAGAAGTTCGGTTCCATGCCGCTCGCCGATGTGATGGAGCCGGCGATCCGCCACGCCTCGCGCGGCTTCCGGGTGACGCCCTACCTGCATGATTGCATCACCACCGCCGCCCCGGATTTCGCGCTCGATAGGCTGATCTCCGACCGCTACATGCCGGGCGGCATCGCGCAGAAGCCGGGTGAGCGCCTGGTGCAGGGGGACTACGCCGATGCGCTGCGGCTGATCGCCCAGGAAGGCGCTTCCGCGCTCCACGGCGGCGCGCTGGGGGCGGCGGTGGACGCGCATATGGCGGCCAATGGCGGCTATGTCAGCCTCGCCGACCTCACCGGCTATGAGCCGCGACTGCGCCAGCCGATCCGCACCAATTATCGCGGCTGGGAGATCATCGGCCCGCCGCCGCCGGCCGCCTCGGGCATCCATATCGCGCAGATGCTGGCGATCCTCGAGGGGTTCGACCTCAAGGCGCTCGGCTTCGGCACCACCGATACCTGCCACCTCGTCGCCGAGGTGCTGCGCATCGCCTTCGCCGACCGCGCCGCCGGGACGGGGGACCCCGACTTCCTCAATGTGCCGGTGGAGCGCATCACCTCGCGCGCATACGCCGCCGAGCGCCGCGCGAAGATCGACATGGCGCGCTCGCAGAAATGGGGCGCCGGCGTGATGGCGGGCGAGGGGGCCAACACCACCCACCTCACCGCCGCGGATTCCATGGGCAACGTGGTGGCGAGCACCCAGACCATCAACAACCTGTTCGGCGCCCGCTACATCGTGCCGGGCACCGGCATGATCCCCAACAACTACATGCACAACTTCGACCCGCGCCCGGGTGCAGCCCTGTCGATCGAACCTGGCAAGCGGGTGACCACCTCCATGTCGCCGATGATGGGGCTGCGCGACGGGAAGATTCGCTTCGCGCTCGGCCTGCCCGGCGGCAAGAAGATCTTTCCCTCGGCGATGCAGGCGATCCTCAACATCGTCGATCACGGCATGTCTCTGCAGGAGGCGGTGGAGGCGCCGCGCATCTGGACGGAGGGCGTGGCACTGGAAGTGGAGGGCGGTATCCCTGCCTCGGTGCGCGATGCGCTGGCGGCGCGCGGGCATGACGTGCAGGTGGTGCCGACGGTGGCCGGTGGCATGAACGGCATCGGCTTCGGCGATGATGGCACCCTCACGGGTGCGGCCTGCTGGCGTGCCGACGGCACCCCCGTCGGCGTCTCCGGCGGGCTGGCGCGGGCCGGCGTGCGCTTCGTGCTGGAGAGCGCGAAGCCGAAAGCATGATCCGTATCGGTATCGACATCGGCGGCACCTTCACCGACTTCGCGGTGTGGAACGGCGACGCGGCGGGATATACCGCCGTGCACGCCATGAAAATGCCCTCGACGCCGCCGGACTTCGCCGTGGGCGTGCAGGACGGGCTTGAGAAGCTGCTGGCGGAGGGCCGTATCGCGGCTGGCGATCCGATGCTGATCGTGCACGGCACGACGGTCAGCACCAACGCGGTGATCGAACGCAGCGGGCCGCCGCTCGCGCTGCTGGTCACCGCGGGGTTCCGCGATGTGCTCGATGTCGCGCGGCTCCGGGTGGATCGGCCGGTCGATTTGTTCGCGCGGCGGGCGCTTCCGATCATCCCCCGGCGGATGGTGTTCGAAATCGGCGAGCGCATCCTCGCCGATGGCAGCATCGACCGGGCGCTCGATCCGGCCGAGGTGGTGGCGGCAGCGCGGGCCGCGGTGGCCCAGGGTGCGGCGGCGATCGCGGTGTGTTTCCTGCATTCGTATCGCAATCCCGTGCACGAGGCCGCGGCGGCTGCGGCGATCCGCGAAGGACTCGGCGCGGTCGATGTCGTGCTGTCGCACGAGGTGTGGCCGCAGCAATCGGAGTATGAGCGGGCGAGTGCGGCGCTGCTCAACGCCTATGCCCGCCGGGCGCTGTCGGGCTACCTCGCAGCGCTCGAATCCTGGCTCGGCCAGCGCCTGCCCAACGCGCGGCTGCTCGTCACCAAGTCCAACGGCGGGGTGATGGCGGCCTCCGAGGCGACGCGGATGCCGATCCATACGCTGCTCTCCGGCCCCGCCGCCGGCGTCACCGCCGCGCAGGCGCTGGGGGCGATGCTCGGCGAGGCCAATCTGCTGACCATGGACATGGGCGGCACCTCCACCGACATCTCGCTGATCCGCGACGGCGGCATCATGGTCTCGCATGACGGGCGGGTCGGCGATTTCCCGTTGATGATGCCGGTCACCGCCATCGAGGCGATCGGTGCCGGCGGCGGCTCCATCGCCTGGCGCGACGGGCCGGTGCTGAAGGTCGGCCCACGCTCGGCCGGTGCGCGGCCCGGCCCGGCCTGCTACGGCAAGGGCGGCACCCAGCCGACGGTGTCGGACGCCTATTTGCTGTGCGGCTATCTGCGCGAGGACATTCCTCTCGCCGGCGGGCTGACCCTACGGCGCGATCTCGCCGAGGCCGCAGTAGCCCCCCTCGCGGCCGCGATCGGCCGTATGGTCGAGGCGACGGCGGAGGCGATCATCGCGGTGGCGACGGCGAACATGCTGGCGAACGCACTGCCCTTCATCGCCCGGCTCGGCGTGGCGCCGGCCGAGTTGACGCTGATGATTTTCGGCGGCGCCGGGGCGATCCACGGGCCGCTGCTGGCCGCCGAGATCGGCATCGGCCGCGTGGTGGTGCCCCGGCTGGCCTCGGTGTTCTGCGGGTATGGCTGCCTCGTGTCCGATCTGCGCTACGACGTGATCCGCACGGTCCATGGCCGAACCCTCGATGCCGCATCGGTCGCTGCCGAATACGCTGGGCTGAAGGTGGAGGCCGAGACCTGGCTCGCCGCCCAGGCAAGCGCGGCGGTGCCGGGCTACGACTTCGCCGCCGACGTGCGCTACGCCGGCCAGTCCTTCGATGTCGGCGCGCGGATTTCCGCCGAGGCGGCGGCGGCCGGCGATCTCGCCGCCATCGCCGCCGCGTTCCACGCCGAACATCACCGGCTCTATGGCCACGCCCATCCCGGCCAGGAAATCGAGATCATCGCGCTGCGCCTGCGGATCGAGGGCGCGCTTCCCCGCCCCGGCGCCGTGGCCCTGCCATCGGGCACCACCGCCGCCCCGCCGCGGACTGTGCGCGCCCGCTTCGACGGCGCCGAGCGTGACGTCGATCTGCACGACTGGGCAAGCCTGCCGCCCCGCTGGTCGGCGCCGGGGCCGCTGCTGGTGGCGCAGGCGACCGCGACCGTGGTGGTGCCGCCCGGCTTCACCGCGACCATCGGGCAGTATGGCGACCTCATCCTGGAGCGCAGCTGAGCATGGACCCCGTCCGCACCGAGATCATGCGCAACCGCTTCGCCGCCATCGCCGAGGAGGCCAGCAACGTCGCCTACCGCACCGCTTACACCACTTTCGTCAAGCAGACGCAGGACTACCAGGTGGCGATGGCGAGCGTGGCCGGCGAGTTTTTCGCCTACCCCATGAAATCCGGCGTCACCTCCTCCGTCTGCCAGAATGTCCGCGGCGTGGTGGACGAGATCGGGATTGAAACCCTGGTGCCCGGTGACATCATCCTCACCAATGACCCGTTCTCCGG
>JAPLOH010000054.1:0-27400 GCA_026400845.1 Alphaproteobacteria bacterium | reverse complement strand
ATCTGCTGCGCCCGGTGTTTCGCGAGGGCGTCATCGTCGCCTTCGCCTGGGCCTTCATCCACGCCTCCGATATCGGCGGCGCGGTGCCCGGTTCCATCGCGCCGACCAGCTACGAGGTGTTCCAGGAGGGGGTGCGCATCCGGCCGGGCCTGCTTTACCGCGCCGGCGCGCTCAACACCGCGATGTGGAACTTCTTCGCCGATAATTCCCGCATCCCTGACCTCATCTGGGGCGACCTCCAGGCGATGATGGCCGGGCTCGCGCTGCTCGACCAGCGGATGAACGAGCTGTGCGCCCGCTACGGCACCGCGGATGTGCTTGCATCCGTCGCCGACGTGCTGGCCCTTGGCGAGCTCAAGGCCCGCGAGGCCCTGCGCCAGCTCACCCCCGGCGAGTACCGCTTCTCGGAATACCTCGAAGACTATCGCGGCGACGGCCACGTCTTCATCCACGCTTGTATGGTCGTCGAGGAGGGCGGCTCCGTCGCACTCGATTTCACCGGCAGTGACCCGGTGGTGCGCCTCGCCATGAACTTCGTCACCGGCAAACGGGCGCACCCGTTCCTCTGCATGCCCGTCATCAACTTCATCCAGACCATCGAGCCAACGACGCCGGCGAATGGCGGCATCATCCGGCCGATCCGCACCCATGCACCGGTCGGCACGCTGATGAACGCCGAATTCCCCGCCGCCATGGGCAATCGCTGGGTGGCGGTGATGCGCTGCTACGACGCGATCCTCGGCTGCCTCAACCAGGCCTACCCCGGCGGCATCGCCGCTTGCGGGGCGGGGCAGGCCGGCATCATCGCGGTCTCCGGCGTCAACGAACGCACCGGGCGGCGGCACGTCTCGGTCGTCGAGCCCTTCATCGGCGGCTCCGGCGGCCGGCGGGATGCCGATGGGCTTGACGGGATCGACCAGCCCGTGGCCTTCCTCCGCTCCGCCCCGGCCGAGGTGGTCGAATCCGAAACCAGCCTGGTGCTCCGACGCTTCAGCTACGAACCCGGCCGCGCCGCCCCCGGCCTACATCGCGGCGGCCAGGCCATGCGCATCGAACTCGAAAACCGCGGCCTCGCCGCCACCATCACCGTGCGCGGGCTCGACCGTTTCCGCTTCCAGCCCTTCGGCGTCCGGGGCGGCGCGAGTGGCAGTGCGGGCAGTACGGTGCTGAACCGCGGCACCCCCACCGAGCGAAACATCGGCAAGATCGACGTGCTCGAACTCGCCCACGGCGACACCCTGCTGATGATCACCCCCTCCGGCGGTGGCTTCGGCGATCCCTTCGCGCGCGACCCGGCATTGGTATTGGCCGAAGTGCTGGACGGGCTGATGACCACCGAGGCGGCCCGGACCGGCTACGGCGTGGTCATCGACGGCCAGACCGTGGATGCGGCGGCGACCGAGACCCTGCGCGCGGTGCCACGGCCAACACCGCCGCAATTCACCATCGGCCCCGCCCGTCAGGCGCTGGAGCGCCGCTGGCCGGAAGCCGAAAGTCGCGCGACGGCCACCGCGCTGCTCGCCCTGCCCGCCGGGCTGCGGCCGTTCCGGCTCGCGGCAATCAGGGCGGCGCGGCGCGACCGGGGCTAGCCGGGCTTGCGGTCACCGTCGCGATCGGTGTCCAGCCATGCGCGCAGGTCGCGCAGGAAGGGCAGGGCGGCGGCCCATACGCCAGGGGGGAAGGCCGCGCGCAGCCGGACCATCTCCGTGCCTATGGTGGCGAGGGCCGCCTCGCGGGCGGCGACGCCCGCCGGGGTGATCGACACCAGTTTGGCCCGCGCATCCCTGGGGTCTGCCCGCACCGTCACGTAGTCGCGCTCGAGCAGCCGCCCGATCGTGTTCGTCATCGCACCTTTGGTGACCTGGAAGGCATTGGCGAGACTGACCATCGAGCGCTCGCCGCCGAGGCGGGCGAAATGGTTCAGCACCCGGAAGTGGGCGAGGCGCATGCCGTCGGGCAGCCGCGCCTCGAACGCGGCTGACGACAACTGCGAGATGATGCCGATCTCGTTCAGCACCGCGAATTCGACGGCGTTGGCGGCGGCCGGTGTGGAGTCGCTCATCCCGTCATTTTTTCCGTTCCGAGCAGCGCCGGCAAGCCCCGCCGCGGTGCCGGTTCTGCAACGGCGGTGCCGGCCGGCAATGCGCCGACCCGCGCGAGCATCTGCACCGTCCCGCCGGCGCCAATCAGTGCGTGGATGGCACGGTATTGGGTGGCGACCTCGGGGTATTCCTGCAGGGATTGCTCGTTGGGGTGCATCACCAGCCCGCGCGACACCCCCGCGAGGGCGACGCGCGCGAAGGCCCGGCCGGCGGCGATTTGTTGCGCCCGACTATTGCCATCGGAGACGATCCAGAAATAACCGGGCGTCGCGGCAGTGATCGCGTCGAAATCCGCCACCTGCTTGCGCATCGCCGCGGAGTCGATCGCCGGCGCGGCGGAGCGATCGAACATCCCGAGCTTCATCAGCGTGAACAGCAGCGGATCGGTGATCGAAATGCCATCGCGGTGGCGGTCGATCTCGGCACCGCCAACCCGGAGCACGTGCATCGACTCCATCATCGTCGCCGCCGTGGCGAGCTCGATCCGCCACGCCTCGCGCGCGATCGCCCGGATCGCCTCGACCCGGGGGTCGGTCGCGCCGGCGAGGCCGAAGCGGAGGGTTCCGCCAGCGGCGGCCGCGAGTGCGGCGGCATCTTCCGGCCCGATGGGACGGCCGAGGTCGTAGCCTCGCCGATCGGTCCGCCGGGACGGCACATTGGCGAACAGCGGGTCCGGCGCAACCGCGGCATCCTGGATGAGCCGCACCAGGGCGAAGCGCTTGGCGTCGAGCCGCTCGCCCGGCGCGCCATCGGGGAACAGCCCGATCTCCGCCCGATAGCCGCGCGCGGCGGCGGCCATGGCGAGGAGTTCGAGGAAAGCGCCAGCCCCCATCAGGATCTGCCGCCCGAACGGGTCGGTCGCGGGCAGCAGCCGTTGCATATCGAGCCGCAGCCCGATCTGCCCATCGGTGCCGAGGTCGGCGATCCAGGGCTGCATGTTGTGGGGGTTCGGCGCGAGCAGCGCGTGCGCCAGTGCGAAGCGGCGCACGTCCTGCTCCGTGCCGGCTTCGCGCCACGCGGCAGTTGCCTCTTGCGGCATTCCCGCGCCGCGCCAAACGGCCACGGCCCCAAGACCGGCCGCCAGTACCACACCGCCGCCAAGCACTCGAAGAAACCCTTTGCGATCCATGATCTGCTCTCAGTTGTTTAGCGTTGAACCAATAAGTTCACCGTTAAACTATAGTCCCGCCGCGAGTCAACAGAAACTTGACGCCCATCCGCCCGCCATGCTCCGCTTTCATCATCAACCGATGAGGCCCGGCGTGATCATGCGCTCCATCACCCCACGCAGGTGCAACGCCTGCCCCCGGCCGCGCTGAACGGCATGAGCCAGGTCGTCAACCTCGCTCGCGCTCCCTCCGATGACACGCTTTGGGCCGTGATTGCGTCGCTGGGGCGCACCACCCGCGTGGCCGAGGTGTTCAACAACCGCAACGCCGCGATCGCCGATCGTGCCTGGCGCGAGCAGCAGGTGGCGGCGTACTCCGGCTTCATCCGCACCGCGCGGCAGCCGGTGCCGAACTACACGGTGGCGCCGGTGCGCCGAGCGGACCTGCCGCGCGGCTGGAAGCCGTTGCCGGCGCTGGGTTTTTTGCGCGGGAAGTTCGTTTGAGGAAGACGAAGGCAAGCGCTTCTTTTTGAAAAAAGAACCGCTTCCTTCATTGCCTCAAGGCACCCAGCTGATATCCATCAGGAAGAACGCCTCGTTCGGCGTCGGCTGCCATTTCACTTCCTTGCGAGCGGCGAACATCATCACATCCTGGTAGAGCGGCACGCCGAGCACTTCGTCGTGGATGATGGTGAGCGCCGTCTTGTAGGAGGCGAGGCGGGCCTTCTCGTCGAGCGTGTTGCGCCCGGCGACGATGGCGGCATCGAGCGCGGGGATCGACGCCTTCGACCACTGGCTGGAGGAGTGGTAGAGCGGGAACAGCACGCCATCGGCGTCCTGGCAGCCGCAGGACCAACGGAAGAAGCTGGCATCGCCGGCCTCGGCCGGCTGGCCCTGGCGCAGGCGCAGATAGGTGCCGATATCGACCATCTGGATCTGCGCATCGAGCCCGACATCGCCGAGCATCTGATGTACAGCCTGCACCACGCGCTGGTCGAAGCTCGGCGCGGTGGGGAAGGTGATCTTGGTGCCCGGCGCCACGCCGGCCTCCTTCAGCAGCGCACGCGCCTTGGCCGGGTCATACTTGAAGCCGGGCAGACCATCGATATAGCCGAAATTGGAGGCCGGCATCATCTGATCGACCGACTTGCCATAGCCCTTCAGCAGCGCCTCGACGATGAGGTCCCGGTCGATCGCGTAGGCGACGGCCTCGCGCACTTTGCGGTCCTTCATCGGCCCGGTGAGTCCGTTCAGCGCCAGCAGCGCCACGCGCTCCACCGGCGTCCACAGCACGCGAAGCTGGGCATCGCCCTTCAGCGCCTCGGCGTCATCAGTCAGCAGAATGCGGGTGATGTCGGAGCGGCCGGAGCGCAGATTGGCCAGCCGCGTGGCGCCATCGGGCACGGGGCGGAATTCCACCTTGGGGAAGGGCGCCGCGCCGCGCCAATATCCGGGGTTGGCGGTCAGCTCCGTGCGCACCCCGCGGGTGAAGCTGGTCAGCTTATACGGCCCGCTGCCGACGGGGGCGGCATTGAACCCCTCGTTGCCCAGCTTCTCCACGATCGCCTTTGGCGCGATCGACATCTTGGTCAACTGCGCCATCAGCACCGGATAGGCCTGCTTGGTCGTCAGCTTCACCGTATCCGGCCCGGTTACCTCGGCGGCGATGATGCTGTCGACCTGGCTCAGCTGCGGGCTTTTGAACGCGGGGTCGGTCACCCGCTTGATGGAGAATACCACGTCCTCCGGCGTCAGCTTGCTGCCGTCGTGGAAAGTGATGTCGGTGCGCAGCTTCAGCGTCACCTGGGTGTCCGACGAATATGTCCAGGAGGTCGCGATTTGCGGCACGATCTTGCCGCTCGGGTCGCGGGTGACGAGGTTGTCGAACACGTTGCGGTAGACGAAGTAGCTGTCCGGGTCCCACTGGACATGCGGATCGAGCGAGGTGGGGGAGCCGACGGTATCGACCACGAAGAGATCGCGCCCGGCGAAGGAGGGCGTGGCGGTCAAAAGCAGGGCGGCGGCGAGGGCGGGCCGGAACATTATTCTATGCCTCATGCTGTGCAGGGCATCAGTGTGTCCGCCCGCCCGCCCCGGCGCAAGCTAGTCGAAGGCGCCCGGCGCGCTCATTCCGGCATAGAGTGCCCGTTCGGCATCGCGGAAGCCGTTCACCACCTTGGACTCGACGTCGAACACCATTGTGGCCCGCGTGTCGGGCTGCCAGGCGGGCCAGGGCAAGGAAGGGGTGGCGGGGTTGCCGGTGCGGGCGAAGGCCAGCCAGGCGGCGCTCATCTGGTCAGCGACGCGCTGCGGCTCCGGCCCGGCGCCGACCATGGAGGCGGATTTGGCCACGTTGTCGAACACCAACGCGAGTTCCAGGGAGTGCGGGCTTTGCCACTTGCCGCCATCCACCGGGGTTTTCCAGTCGACTTCGTAGAGATAGACCGGTGCGGCGTTCTGTGCGGCCTTCTGGGTGGCGTGGATCCAGGCGCCCTTCTGGAACGAGTTCGCCGTCGTGATGGTAAAGAACAGTTCGGACGGCGTGGCCCCTGGCCGGGCGGCCCGGTAGGTGGCGAGCACGCGGTCAAGGTCGTCGGGCTTGAAGGAGGTGGCGAGGCGCTTGCGCAGGCTGGCTTCGTCGAGCGTGAAGGTGGAGGGATCGCCGAGGCCGATGAGCATGGACATCTCGGTGGCCGTGGTGCCGATCATCAGCGGCACCTGGGCCGAAACGGCCGGCGGGTTGGGCCACCACGGGCCGGCGGGGAGCGCGGTGCCGTCGGCGACCGGGCGCCAGGTCGGGCGATCGGCCCCGCGTCCGGCTTTCGCGATGCCGGCGACCAGGGCATCGACCGGGATTTCGGCCAGCCGTTCGGCCTCGCCGGCGGGGATCTCGAGCGCGGCGAGCAAAGCGCGGGCATGCCGCGTGCCCTCGGCCGGCGACATCGCCTGGAGATGGGCGTTGCGCGCGTAGGAGCCGCTTTGCACGATGGCGCGGTGGAACAGCCCGGCCGCCGCCGGCATCGCCATGATGGTGGAAACCTTCCCACCCCCGCCGGACTGCCCGAAAATGGTGACATTCCCCGCATCGCCACCGAACTCGGCGATATTGTCGCGCACCCATTGCAGGGCGGCGACGAGATCGAGCATGCCGGGATTGGCGGCGGCCCCGAGCTTGGGCGCGACCTCGGTGAGATAGGCGTAGCCGAAGGCGTTCAGCCGGTGGTTGACGGTGACCACCACCACATCGCCGCGCAGGCAAAGCCGCGCGCCGTCGAACACGTTGCGCGAGCCGGAAAGCGAGGAGAAATCCCCGCCATGAAACCACACCATCACTGGCCGCTTCGCCCCGTCCCGCAAGCCGCGGGTCCAGACGTTGAGCGCCAGGCAATCCTCGCTCATCTCCTTGTCGAACGTCCAGGAGGCGAACAGCCCGCCGAGGCTGATGATGGCTTGCGGCGACATCGGCGCGAAGGCCAGCGCATCGCGCGTCTCGGCCCAGGGGGCGGGGGGCTGGGGCGCGCGGAAGCGGTTGGCGCCGGCGGTCGAGGCGCCGTAGCGGATGCCCTTGAAGCTGTGTACCCCCTCGGCGGTGCCGCCGCGCACGCGGCCGTAGCGAGTGGCGGCGACAGGGGCGTCGGTCATGGTTTGGGCCTTTGCCGAAGGGGCGGCGATGGCGGCCGCGGATGTGCCGAGGAGCGCGCGACGGTGGAGCATAGTGATCCTCCTTCCGGCGTTCTTGTTGTCTTGTGCCGGTGGGAGAAGCTAGCCCGATGCCCTCAGGCCCGGCAAGATCGGGTGAACGGCTTAGGTATTTTGGGTCAGGCCTCGACGAGGTTGAGGCGGCGCTTGATGAGTTCGACATCGCCGCCCACGCGGTCGACGCGGCGGGACAGGCTTGCGTACTGGCCTTCGATCAGGCCGAGGCGCTCCTTGACTTCGAGCATGTCGCCCTTGAGGTCGGCCAGATCGCCGCGGATGGCGCGGAGGGGTTCAAGCACGAGATTCGATGCCGCGTCGCTCATTGCGTGTCCTTTCGATGATCTTGCCTAGCACAACCCGCGCCGGGTTGCACCGCTATTGACCCGAGGGCGCCGTGCTGTTGGAGTCCGGCGCGAGTGAAACGGGAGGTCCTGCGCATGAACCGCATTCTGGCGACGCTGATCGCGACCACGCTATTCGCCGGCACGGCCCAAGCCGCCAAGGACAGCATCATCCTCGGCATGCCGCTCGAGCCGCCGATGCTCGACCCGACCGCCGGCGCCGCCGCGGCGATCAAGGAAGTCACCTACGCCAATATTTTCCAGGGCCTGACCCGCATCAACGACAAGGGCGAGGTCGCCTCCCAGCTTGCCAAAAGCTGGACCATCTCGGGCGACGGCCTCACCTACACCTTCGCGCTGCAATCCGGCGTGAAATTCCATGACGGCACGCCCTTCGACTGCGCCATCGTGAAATTCACCTATGAGCGCGCCGTGGCGGCGGACAGCACGAACTCCCAGAAAGGCTTTTTCGAGCCGATCTCCTCCACCGCCTGCCCCGACCCGCTCACCGCGGTGATCACCCTGAAGCGGCCGACCGGCGGCTTCCTGTTCAACATGGGCTCGGGTGACGCGGTGATGATGGCGCCCAATTCGGTCGCCAACAACAAAACCAACCCCGTCGGCACCGGCCCCTTCGTCTTCAAGCGCTGGGTCAAGGGTGACCGCGTGGAGATGGAGCGCAACCCCGCCTACTGGGGCCCGGCGCCGAAGATCGCCAGCGCCACCTTCCGGTTCATCGCCGACCCCTCGGCGGCGACGGCGGCGGTGATGGCCGGCGACCTCGACGCCTATCCGCTGTTCCCGGCGCCCGAATCGCTCGACCGCATCCGCACCGACAAGCGCTTCTCCGTGGTGCTCGGCTCGACCCAGGGCAAGACCATCATGTCCATCAACAATGAGCGGGCGCCGTTCAATGACGTGCGGGTGCGCCGCGCCTTGGCCCATGCGATCGACCGCGACGCCCTGTTGAGCGCGCTCAACGGCACCGGCAAGCCGATCGGCTCCCATTTCGTGCCGGGCAACCCCGGATATATCGACCTCACCGGCGCCTATCCCTACGATCCCGCCAAGGCCCTGAAACTGCTGGCCGAGGCGGGCGTGAAGCCGGGCACCGAGATGACCATCAAGCTCCCCCCGCCGGCCTATGCGCGGCGCGGCGGCGAGGTGATCGCGGCGATGCTGGAGCAGGTCGGCATCAAGGCCAAGCTGGTGCCGGTGGAATGGGCCCAGTGGCTCGACCAGGTGTTCAAGCAGTCGGACTTCGACCTCACGATCATCGCCCATGTCGAGCCGAACGACCTCGATATCTATGCCCGCGACAAATACTACTTCAACTACAAGGACGCGTCGTACCGCGCGATCTACCAGAAATGGGTCGAGACCTCGGACCCGGCGGCGCGGATCGACCTCGTCGGCCAGTTGCAGCGCAAGCTCTCCGAGGATGAGCCCAACGTGTTCCTGTTCAGCCTCGGCAAAACCGGCGTGTGGAACGCCAAGCTGAACGGCCTCTGGGTCAACCAGCCGATTTTCAACAATGACCTTTCGGGCGTTTTCTGGAGCGAGTGAGCCCGTCCAGGGGATGAAAGGCTTCGTTATCCGGCGGCTGGTGGGGTTGTTGCTGACCCTGCTGGCCGCCTCACTCGTTGTGTTCGCCGTGCTGCAGATCCTGCCCGGCGATCCCGCGACCCTGATGCTCGATACCTCGGCGCGGCCGGACACGCTGGCGGCCTTGCGCAAACAACTCGGCCTCGATCAGCCGGCCTGGTGGCGCTATCTGATCTGGATCGGCGGCCTGCTACGCGGCGATTTCGGCGTCTCCTACACCTACTCCGTGCCGGTCTCGGAACTGATCGCACAGCGCGTGCAGGTCACGGTGCCGCTCGCGGTGATGTCGATCTGCCTCTCCACCTCAATCGCCATCCCCGTCGGCGTTTTGGCGGCGGCACGACGCGGGAGGCCCGCGGATGCGGCCGTCATGGGGTTGGCGCAGTTCGGCGTCGCACTGCCGAATTTCTGGCTCGGCATCCTGCTGATCCTCGTCTTCGCCGTGGCCTACCCGGTGCTCCCCGCCGGCGGCTTCGCGGGCTGGGAGAAGGGGTTCTGGCCCGCCTTCCGCTGCCTCATCCTCCCCGCCTTCGCCCTCGCACTGCCCCAGGCCGCCATCCTCTCCCGCGTCACCCGCTCGGCGGTGCTGGAGACGCTCGGCCAGGACTACGTGCGCACCGCCCACGCCAAAGGCCTCTCCGGCATCGCCGCCCTGTGGCGCCATGCGGTGCCGAACGCGCTGATCCCGGTGGTGACCATCATCGGCCTGCAATTCTCTTTCCTGCTGGCCGGCACGGTGATCATCGAGAACGTGTTCACGTTGCCCGGCCTGGGGCGACTGGTGTTCCAGGCGATCGCCCAGCGCGACCTCATCGTCGTGCAGGACCTCGTGGTGCTGCTGGCCGGCTCGGTGATCCTGGTGAATTTCCTGGTCGATCTCGCCTATCTCGGGCTCGACCCGCGGATTTCCCGCGAGGGCGCGCGATGAAACCGGCCTGGCGCAGCGGCAATCTGCTGATCGGCGGCACCATCACCGTGCTGATCCTGGCGATGGCGCTGGTCTCGCTGGTCTGGACCCCCTATCCGCCGACCAAGATCGACATCGTCCACAAACTCGCCGACCCCTCCGCCGCCCACTGGCTCGGCACCGACCCCTTCGGGCGCGACGTGTTCTCCATGATCATGGCCGGCGCCCGCTCCTCCCTCTCGGTGGCGCTGATCGCGGTGCTGGTCGGCGCCGGACTCGGCGTGCCGCTCGGCGCGCTCGCCTCGGCCCGCGGCGGCTGGGTGGACAATTTGGTGATGCGTTTCACCGACCTCGCCTTCGCCTTCCCCGCCTTGCTGACAGCGGTGATGATCACCGCGCTGGCCGGCCCAGGCGCCGGGAATGCCATGCTGGCGATCGGCATTTTCAACATCCCCGTCTTCGCCCGCGTCACCCGCGGCGCCGCGCTCGCGGTGCGCGAACTGGACTTCGTGATGGCGGCCCGCGCGACCGGCCATGGCGAATTCGCCATCATGGCTCGCCATGTGCTGCCCAATATCTCCGCCGTGCTCCTGGTGCAGGTGACGATCCAGTTCGCGCTGGCCATTATCGCCGATGCCGGGCTCGCCTATGTCGGCCTCGGCACCCAGCCGCCCTTCCCCTCCTGGGGCCGGATGTTGAACGACGCACAGACCTATATCTTCAAGGCCCCGCTGCTCGCCGTCTTCCCCGGCGCCGCCATCACCACCGCGGTGCTCGGCCTCAACCTCCTCGGCGACGGGCTGCGTGACCTGCTCGACCCTCGCCTCTCGCGTTCCCGCTGATCAAGGACCCTGCCATGACTGACCTCGCTGACCTCTCCGCCGTCGATCTGCTGGCCCTCTACCGGGCCGGCAAGGCCTCGCCGGTGGAGGTGACGCAGGCGGTCTTCGCGCGCATCGAAAAGGCCGAGCCGGTGCTCTGCGCCACCTGGGCGCTCGACCCCGAAGGCGCCCTGGCCGCTGCCCGCGCCTCCGAGACCCGCTGGCGCGCCGGTACCGCCGGCGCGCTGGATGGCGTGCCGATCACCATCAAGGAAAACATCGCCACCAAAGGCGTGGCCGTGCCGCTCGGCACCGCGGCGACCGATCTGGTGCCCGCCGCCGCCGATGCCCCCCCTGCGGCGCGGGTGCGCGAGGCCGGCGCGGTGATCCTCGGCAAGACGACGATGCCGGATTACGGCATGCTCTCCTCTGGCGTCTCCTCCTTCCACAAGCTCGCCCGCAACCCCTGGAACCCCGCCTTCAATCCGGGCGGCTCTTCGGCCGGCGCGGGCGCCGCGGCGGCGGCCGGCTACGGGCCGCTCCATCTCGGCACCGATATCGGCGGCTCCATCCGCTTGCCGGCCTCCTGGTGCGGCATCGTCGGCCACAAACCCTCCAATGGCCGCGTGCCGATCGACCCCCCCTTTATCGGCCGCGCCGCCGGCCCGATGACGCGCACGGTGGCCGATACCGCCTTGCTGATGTCCGTGCTCTCGCAGCCCGACGCGCGCGACCACATGAGCCTGCCGCCCGCCGACATCGCCTGGGGCGATCTGGCGCGTGACCTCAAGGGCGTCCGCATCGCCGTGGTGCGCGACATCGGCATCGGCGATTCCGCCAGGGCGGACGTGCTGGCCGCCCTCGATGACGCCGCCGCCCGCCTCGCCGCCGCCGGCGCCATCGTCACCCCTGTCGGCCCCTTCCTGCTGCCCGAGATGCTGGAAGGGCTCGACCAGTTCTGGCGCACCCGCTCCTATGCCGACGCCCAGAAACTCTCGCCCGAAAAGCGCGCCATGCTGGTGCCCTTCATCCGCGACTGGATCGCCCCGGCGGCGGCGTTCGACGGGGTGACAGCCGTGCGCGGCCTCAACCGCATCGTCGAGATGAGCGCGGCCGCCGTGGCGGCGATCCAGGGCTATGACTTCATGCTGATGCCCACCGCGCCGATGCCGAGCTACCCCGCGGAATGGCCGATGCCGAGCAATGATCCCGCCCGCGCCATGGCCCATATCGGCTTCACCGTCGCCTTCAACATGTCCGGCCAGCCCGCCGCCTCGGTCAACGCCTCCTACACGGAAGATGGCCTGCCCATCGGCATCCAGATCGTCGGCCACCGGTTCGACGATCTCGGCGTGTTACAGATGGCGCATGCCTGGGAGCAGTTGCGCCCCGTGCAGCGTCCCTGGCCGATGGTGTGATACCAACCGCCCGAATTGTTGGAAGAGTCAGCAATTCGGACGGTTGATATCAGTCATTGAAGGGGCGCAGGCGACCGGTAACCAGGATGTGCTGCCCCTGGACGACCGGGGCGGCCCAAGCCTGGGCGATGACGATGCCGTCGACGCCCGCATTGACCTCCCAGGGAGGCAGGTCGATGCGGTCGAAGTCGTGGAGCAGGCCGACGGTGGTTCCTTTGGTGACAATTTTGCCGCATTCGATGAGGGGTTCGTAGTGCCCGGCGAAGGGGCATACGGTGAAGCAGGCGCGGTCGACCATTTCGGCCATTTGCTGGGTGTTGTTGGCGTGGTGGGCAATTTTGTCGATATGGCCGCGGAGCTGGCCGTAGTGGATGGCGGCGGCGGTGACGCCGTGGCGGGCGTAGCGCACGCCGGAGGCCTGGACGGCGCCGCCCCAGCCGAGTTCGGTGCCGATGGTGATTTTGCCGAGGCGCTCGGCTTCGGAGGGCAGCAGGCCGGGGGTTTCGTTCTGGTAGGTGATGACGAGGGGGGTGCCGAACCAGCGGGCGGTCTGCTCGATGCGGCGGCTTTGTTCGGGGTCTTCGATCGGGTGGAAGGAGGTGCACTGGGTGAAGCGCGCCACCTGGCCGCCGGCGTGCAGGTCGATCACCACATGGACATGGGGCCAGATCGCGGTGCGCACGAAGCCAGCGATGCGGTGGGTGATGCCGGCGAGCCCGGCGCCGCGCCCGGCGCCATCGACGAAGGCGCGGTTGAGGTTGACGCGGTCATCGAGCGAGCTGTCGCGGGTGCCGGCGCGGAAGGCGGCGACGTTGAGCACGGGGACGAGGATGATGCGCCCGGCGACGTCCTCCTGGCGGAGATCGTCCATGAGATGGCGGATCGCCATCGGCCCTTCATATTCGTTGCCATGGTTGGAGCCGAAGCAGACGAGGCCCTGGCCGGGTTTGGCGGATGGGCCGACCATCACGGTGAGGGGGATGAGGTGATCGCCCCAGATGCTGTCGTGCTCAAGCGCGACGTGATAATCGCGCCGGCCAGGGGATTCGAGGTCCAGCTCGTGTGGGCGGACGATGATGCGGGCCATGGTCAGTTCACCCTGTGTGTGGCGATGAAATCGGTATTTACGGTGACGCCGATGCCCGGCGTATCGGGGATGGGGACGCAGCCATCGGCATCGAGCGTGAAGCTGGCGCTGGCGATGCCGGCGGTGAGCGGAGATTGGCTGACGTTGAATTCGACGAAGCGGGCCCGCGGCAGGGTGGCGATGAGTTGCAGCGAATAACCGGTCAGCAGGTGGGTGAGCCAGGAATGCGGCACCAGGTCGATCCCGGCCTCCTCGGCCATGCCCGCCACTTTGGCGGCGACCGTGATGCCGCCGCAGCGCGAGAGGTCGGGTTGGATGACGTCGACGCAGCCTTGGCCGATGAAGCGCTCGAACTCCCAATGGGTCGCGACCTGCTCGCCGGCGGCGATGTGGACGGGGCTTTCGGCGCGCACGGCGGCATATTCGTCGAAGCGCTCGGGGTGGATGAAGTCCTCGCACCAGCCGACGTTGTAGTCGCCGAGCATGCGCACGAGGGCGATGTTGTCGCGGCGTGAACGGGGGCGGAAATCGCCTTTCCAGCCCGCAGGATACCAGCCGGGGTCGACCAGGAGGTGGCGGTCAGGACCGAGAGCGGCGCGGGCGGCGGCTACGAGTTCGCGGTCGCGGCCGGGGTCTTCGCCGAACACGCCCCAGCCGAATTTCACGGCATGGAAGCCGCGCTCCACGTAGCCGCGCGCGGCCGCGTGCATGGCCTCGGGGGTTTCGCGGAACAGGGTGGAGGCATAGGCCATCACGCGGTCCCGCCGCCGCCCGCCGAGCAGGCGGGCGAGGGACATGCCGGCGGCCTGGGCGCGGATCGACCACATGCAGTTGTCGAGTGCGGAGATGCACTGCATGCCTATGCCGCGCCGGCCGTAATAGGCGCTGCCGATGTAGAGCTTGTCCCACAACCGCGCGACGTCGAGCGGGTTTTCCCCGATCAGCAGCTCGGCGAGGGTGCGGAAGCCGAGGATGGACATGCCCTGCCCCGCAATGATGGCGGCGGCGGCGGGCGCGAGCGTCTCGACATCCGCCCAGCCGGTGATGCCCGCGTCGGTCGCGACGCGCACGATGAGCTGCCAGTCGCCATTATCGGTGGCTTCCTCGGCGCCGGCGGCGGCCTGGTAGGTGGCGCCGCCCCGCAGCAGGATCGGCTCAACCTCGGTTATGCGCATCCGGGCGTCCCTCTGTTTGGCCGTAGCAGGCCAAACCCGGCGCCGGGATGCAAGGGGCTTGTCACTGATCGCACGGTCAATGATCTTGTCGGTTGGGATGAATTCCCCCTTTGGGCCCCTTCCCGAGGTCCGGCCTCACCCGCCGTAGAGACCCGCCGCGCGGGCACGGATTTTGATGAGGCCAACGAGGGTTTCGAGGGTTGGCATCGGCACGCCGAGAGTACGCGCCAGGTCGAGCGGAACCGAGTAGAGGGCGTCGATTTCCATCGGGCGACCCGCCAGCAGGTCCTGCAGGATGCTGGGGCGATGGCCGAGTTGGGTGTTGACGGCGATGGTGCGCTCGGGGTCGATCGACGCATTGCGGCCCACGGCCTTGATGAGGGCATTGGCCTCCGCCATCAGGCGGCGCGAGGTTTCGACCAGTGCGGGTTCGGTGTGTGTGTCTTTCACCGCGGTGGTGGTAAGCACACACATCGGGCCGGCGGAGAGGTTGAAGGCGAGCTTTTCCCAGATCAGGTCCCTGAGCGTCGGGCTGATGGCGATCGGCAGTGCGGCCGCTTTGAAGGCGGCGGCGATCGCTTCCATGCCGGGGGTGGTGGCGCCGTCGGGCGCGCCGATGACGGTGCCGCGCGAGGCGCCGCTGACCATTCTGATATGACCGGGCGCCGGGACGGAACTGGCCGGCCAGAAGATGCCGCCGACAGTGCGGTGCCGGCCGACGGCGGTCCATAACGCGTCACCGGGGTCGAGGATAGGCAGGCGGTTGCCGTCCATGGCGCCGCCATGGCCCATGAAATACCACCAGGGAATGCCGTTGTTGATGAAGGCGACCGGGGTATCCGTTCCCAACAGTGGCGCGATGGTGGCGGCAACGGAGGGCAGCGAGGGGGCCTTGACGGTGACGAGCACGGCATCCTGTACCCCAAGCGTCGCCGGATTGTCGCTGGCGCGCGGGTTTGTGTGGGTGATGACACCGTCGACGTCGACCCTGAGGCCGTCTTGCCGGATCGCCTTGAGATGGGCGCCGCGGACGACGACGGAGACGTCATGCCCGGCATTGGCAAGGAAGCCGGCCAGGTAGCCGCCGATGGCGCCGGCGCCGAAAACGCAAATACGCAAGGTGATGTCCTCTCGAAGCGTGCAGCAATGATGCTGCCCTAGGGGGCGGAGCGGGGCAAGAAGGAGGTCAGGCGGAACCGATGCTGCGCGCCACGGCCTCGGCGATACGGATGCCGTCGACCCCGGCGGAGAGAATGCCGCCGGCGAAGCCTGCCCCCTCGCCGGCGGGGAACAGGCCGGGGGTGTTGACGCTGTGCAGACCGGCGTTGCGGCGGATGCGGATGGGCGACGAGGTGCGGGTCTCGACGCCGGTCATCAGCGCGTCATCCATGTCAAAGCCAGGGATTTGGCGGCCAAACACGGGCAGCGCCTCGCGCATGGCGGTGACGGCGAAATCGGGCAGGCAGGCGGCGAGGTCGGTCATGTGGACGCCGGGCCGGTAGGAGGGCAGCACGGTGCCGAGTGCGGTCGAGGGTATTCTTGCGAGGAAGTCGGCGACGCGCTGGGCGGGAGCGGCGTAGGTGCCGCCACCCGCCACGAAGGCCAGCGATTCCCAATGGCGTTGGTAGTCGATGCCGGCGAGCGGCGAGCCGGGATAGTCGGCCGGCGTGATGCCGACGACGATGCCGGCATTGGCGTTGCGCTCGTTGCGGGAATACTGGCTCATCCCGTTGGTCACCACCCGCCCGGGCTCCGAGGCGGCCGCGACCACGGTGCCGCCCGGGCACATGCAGAAACTGTAGACCGCCCGGCCGTTGGCGGCGTGGTGCACCAGCTTGTAGTCCGCCGCCCCCAGGATCGGGTTGCCCGCAAATGCACCGAACCGGGCGCGGTCGATCAGGGATTGCGGGTGCTCGATGCGCACGCCGATGGAGAACGGCTTGGCCTCGATATCCACGCCACGATCGTGCAGCATCTGGAAAGTGTCCCGCGCGCTGTGGCCGACAGCGAGCACCACGTGGTCGGCGGCGATGCGGGTGCCGTCCTCGCAGAGCACCGCGCGGACGTGGCGCGCGGCGTCCAGCTCGATATCGGTCACCTTGGTCTGGAAACGGTATTCCCCGCCCAGCCCCTCGATGGTCGCCCGCAGGCGCTCGACCATGGTGACGAGGCGGAAGGTACCGATATGCGGCTTGGCGACGGTGAGGATCTCCTCCGGCGCGCCGGCGCTGACGAATTCGGTGAGCACCTTGCGGCTGAGGAAGCGGGAGTCCTTGATCTGGCTGTAGAGCTTGCCGTCGGAGAAGGTGCCGGCGCCGCCCTCGCCGAACTGGACGTTGGATTCCGGGTTCAGCACCGAGCGGCGCCACAACCCCCAGGTGTCTTTGGTACGTTCGCGCACCACCTTGCCGCGATCGAGGATCAGCGGCCGATAGCCCATCTGCGCCAGCACCAGGCCGGCGAACAGTCCGCAGGGGCCGGTGCCGATCACCACCGGGCGCAACGCCAGCCCGGCGGGGGCGCGGCCGACGGGACGATACGTCATGTCCGGCGTCGGCTGCACATGCGGGTCGCCGGCGAACCGGGCCAGCACTGCGGCCTCGTCACGCAAGGTGACGTCGATCGAGTAGATCAACAGGATCGCGGATTTGCGCCGCGCATCCCAGGCGCGGCGAAAGACGCTGTGTGCGACGAGTTCGCTCTCGCCGAGCCCAAGCCGCGCGCGGATGGCTGCGGGGAGCGCTGCGGGCGGATGGTCGAGCGGGAGTTTGAGGTCGGTCAGGCGGAGCATGGCGCGAGCATAGTGGCCGGGCGCACAGGGGCCAAATGCACGAGGACCAAATGCGCGAGGACCAAATGCGGGCGCGCGCGTCATCGCCCGCGCATTGCCCCTGGGCCATGCCGGTTCGTGAGCCTCCGGGCGTGAAACCGCGCCGAGGCGGCCCCTGCGCGAAGGCGCGCAGCGGCATGCAGCTACACGGCAGCTTCAGGCTCAGCGCACGCGCATGCCGCGCCGGCAGCAATTGCCCGGCCCGCCACGGCGCCGGCACGCATTCCCACTCCACATCGTCCATCGGGGCGAGGTCGATGGCGGCCTGCGCCGCAAGCACCCCCGCCACAACCCCGTCAAGCGAGTCCCGCCAGCGCCGCGCGCCGGCCATCCGCACCCACCCGAGCAACGCGCGCAGCAGCGCGCCCAGCACGCCGCCAAGCAGCGCGGCGGTGCCGTGGGTGGGCTCCGGGGGAAGGGATGGCGGATGGTACATGCGGCTTATGTCACCTCAATAAACTAAAAATCATATATAGCTAACCGAACCACGAATTGCAAGCGCAATTTCCCATTTTGGGCAATTTTTCTCTGGCGGGGTGTGTGCGTCCCCCCGCCGCAAATCCGCGGGGCAATCGGGTGAACAAGGAAGGCAGCGCTTCTTTTTGAAAAAAGAAGCAAAAACTTTTTATCCATTGGCAGCGGAGTCTCCCCAGCGCGGGCGAAGCCAACGGAGAAAAGTTTTTTGGTTCTTTTTTTCAAAAAAGAACCGCTTCCTTTCCTTCACCCAATTGCCCGCCGCAAATGCGGCGGGGGGTTTGCAACCTGGCCTGCTCCGGCGCAGTCTGCGCCGAGCATGCAATAGAGGGGAGACGACATGTCGCAGGATCTGATCGCCATCGAGGCCGCGGTGAAGGACTATCTCGACGGGCTTTACGAGGGGGACGCCGACAAGCTGGCCGGCGTGTTCCATCCCACCAGCGCCCTGACGTTCGAGGCGGGCGGCGAATTGAAGCCGCTGCCGCGCGACGAGTGGCTGGCCGGCGTGCGCACGCGGCCCTCGCCGAAATCGCAGGGCCTGGCGCGGCATGATCATATCCTGCAGACCGACATGTCCGGCCCGACGACGGCCTTCGTGAAACTGAAATGCGCGGTGCCGCCGCGCTTCTTCACCGATTATCTGTGCTTCCTCAAGGTCGGCGGCCGCTGGCAGGTGGCGCAGAAGGTGTTCGCGACCGCGGCGGCGCCATAACCGGCGGCGGCATCGTGGCGGCGCGGATTCCCGCCTGGGGGGTTGCCCTGGGCGCCACGATGCTGGCGCAGATGATTTCCTCCTTCATGGGCCAGTGCCTGCCGGTGCTGGCGCCGCTGGTGACGGCCGGTGCCGGGGTGGCGCCGGAGCGGATCGGCAATCTCTCGTCGCTGACCTCGCTCGGCTCCTGCCTGTTCCTGGCGTTCGGCAGCCCCTTCCTGGCGCGCTTCGGGCCGGTGCGCTCGCTGCAGGCGGGCGCTGCCTGTGCGATCATCGCCATGCTGGTGGCTGCACTCGGCTGGTGGCCGGCCCTGATGGCGGCTTCGTTGCTGCTCGGCATCGGCTACGGCCCGATGCCGCCGGCCGGCAGCCGCATCCTCGCAGCCACCGCGCCCAAACAGCACCGCTCGCTGATTTTCTCCATCAAGCAGTCGGGCGCCCCGGCCGGCGGCGCGCTGGCCGGGCTGATCATCGCGCCGGTGGCGGCGGCGTTCGGATGGAACCTCGCGCTGCTGGTCGCGGTGACCGCGAGCGTGATCTCGATCATCGCCATCGCGCCGTTGCGCGCGCAAATGGACATGGAGCGCGACCGCAACCGCTCGATCCGCCCGCGCGACGTGTTCAGCCTGCGCGCGGTGCTGGCGCCGATCCGAACGCTGATGGCCAATCGTGCGCTGTTTTCGGTGACGGTGCTGGCGATCTCGTTCTCCTGCGCCCAAGGCACGCTCTACAGCTTCTCGGTCACCTACCTCACCGGGCGCGGGCTCAGCCTGATCGATGCCGGGTTCGCCTATGCCTGCCTCCAGGTCGCCGGCGTGGTGGCGCGCATCGTGCTCGGCTGGGTCGCCGACCGCACCGGCCGGCCGGCGGCCAATCTGGTGATCCAGGCCTATGTCGCGGCGCTGTGCCTGGTGGTCTACGCCTTCATGCCGATGGATGCCCCGCTGGCGCTGGTGGCGGGCATCGCCACCGCCTGCGGCTTTTTCTGCGCGTCGTGGAACGGCATCGTGATGGCCGAGGTCGCGCGTCTCGCGCCGCCCGAGCATGTGGCGGACGCGACCTCGGCCTCCACCCTGTTCATATTCGCGGGCTACGTCGTCGCACCCAGCCTGTTCGCCTTCGCGGTGCCTTATATCGGCTGGAGCTGGCCCTACGCGATCGTCGCCGGGCAGCTCGTGCTGATGGCGGTGGTGCAGACGGTTTTACTCGCACGGAAGAATTGACTCCCGCCCGGCCTCTCTTCAGTGTTTGCGAATTGGCGTGTTTTCGTCGTGGCGCGACGTTCGCGGCGGGATCACGTGCAACCAACAACCCCGGGGGGCGGGCATCATGGTCAATCCGAGACGGACTGCATTGCTGTTGGGAACCGCGCTGGTCGCGGGTGGACTTGCGTTGGCGAGCGCGCCGGCACTGGCGCAAAACAAGGGCGGCAGCCTGGTCTACGCCAACGTCTCCGCGGTGGGCACGATGGACCCGCATGTCGCGGCCGCGGTGGTCGATCTGGAGACTATTCACCACGTCTATGAGGGCCTGGTGGAGATGGGCGAGGATTATCGCGCCGCTCCCATGCTGGCCTCCAAGATCGACATTTCGCCGGATGGCCGCACCTTCACCTTCTCGCTGCGCAAGGGGGTGAAATTCGCCAACGGCAAGGAGATGACGGCCGCTGACGTGATCGCCTCCTTCGAGCGCTACAAGAAGGTGAGCCCCAACGCCCCGGCGCTCGGCGACGTCGCCAGCATGGAGACGCCGGACCCCTATACCTTCGTCATCAAGCTCAACAAGCCGAACTCGCTGTTCGTCGAGGTGATGAAGACGCCGACCTACTCCTTCTCCATCCTGCCGGCCGAGCAGAAGGACAAGCCGGCGCGTGACCCCGATCTGGTGGGCATCGGCCCCTATCAGGTGTCGGAATGGGCACGCGACAGCCACCTTGTGCTCAAGCGCAACGACAACTATGTCGCCGACGCCAGCGCCAAGGGGCCGGACGGCTACGCCGGCAAGAAGACGGCCTATCTCGACAGCATCCGCTACAACTCGGTGCCCGAGGCCAACACCCGCATCGCCGCCTTGCAGACCGGCGGCGCGGACTTCATCGGCGCGGTGCCGGGCGATCTGGCCAAGCGGCTGAAGGGACGCGCCGACGTCTCGGTGCTGAGCGTCATCCCGTTCTGCCAGGCGACCTTCATTTCGCACGCCAAAAACTTCACCAACCGCCCGCTGCGTCAGGCGATCTCGATGCTGATCGACGCCGAGGAGATGATGGAGGCCGCCGGCCAGGTGTGGGACCGCAACCCCTCGCTGATGTTCAAGCCGAGCTTCTACCATTCGGATGTCGGCGCGCCGTACTATGACCAGCACAACGTCGAGAAGGCCAAGGCGCTGCTGAAGTCGAGCGGCTATGCCGGGCAGAAGGTCGTGCTCGAGACCAACAACAACTACGCCTACATGCGCGACAGCAGCCAGGTGCTGGTGGAGCAGATGAAGAAGGCCGGCATCAACGTCGAGTTGAAGATGGTCGACTGGACCACCAACGTGGGTGACCTCTCCAAGGGCACCGGCGGCTGGGACATGACCATCACCGGCCTGTGCTCCGGCCCGCTGCTCGGGCCGCAGCAGTGGCGCCTGTCGCTCGCCTTCGCGCAGAACCCGGATGATCCGGTGGTGACCGAGGGCTACGCGAAAATGTTCGCCACCACCGATGCCGCCGAGCGCAAGAAGATCTGGCAGGGCATCGAGAAATACTTCATCGAGGAAGGCTACATGATGAAGGTCGCCGACATCGCCGACCTGCGCGGCATGAACGACAAGTTCGGCGGCATCAAGCCCTACTACATGCAGCGCTTCTGGGACGTGTGGAAGAAGTAGGCATGGCGGCGCGGCGGGCAATCCATCGATGAGAGTGCTCCGCCGCCTGCTGCTGCGATTGGGGCAGGCCGTCCCGGTGATCCTGGTGGTGGCCGTGCTCGCCTTCTTCCTGATGCACCTGCTGCCGGGCGATCCGGCGGCGGTCATTGCCGGGCCGGAAGCCGGCGCCGAGGCGGTGGAGCGCATCCGCCGCCAACTCGGCCTCGACCGCTCGATCCCCGAGCAGTTGATGGTCTGGCTGTGGCATCTGGCGCAGGGCGATTTCGGCACCTCGATCATCCATAACCAGAGCGTGCTGGTGGCGCTGGCCGACCGCATGCCGGTTACGGTCTCGCTCACTTTGGTCGCCTTCGCGATGACCATCCCGATCGGCATCGTGCTCGGCGTCGCCGCCGCCAAGTTCCGCAACACCTGGGTGGACGCGGCGGTGATGTTCCTGGCGCTGGTCGGCGTTTCGGTGCCCGGTTTCTGGATCGCCATCCTTTCGGTGATCCTGTTCAGCGTCACCCTCGGCTGGTTGCCGGCCTCGGGTTACGTGCCACTCTCCGACGGAATATGGCCGTGGCTGCGGGCACTTATCCAGCCGGCCGCCATGCTGGCGCTGTTCCAGATCGGCTTCCTCGCCCGCATGGCCCGCTCGGCGACGCTGGACGTGCTGGACCAGGACTACATCCGCACCGCGCGCGCCAAGGGCGTCTCGGAATGGCGCACCATCGCCAAGCACGCCTTCCGCAACACGCTGATCCCGGTGGTGACGGCGACCGGCATCATCCTCTCGCTGCTGATGGGCGGGTCGGTGGTGATCGAGCAGGTCTTCGCGCTGCCCGGCGTCGGCCGGTTGATCGTCCAGGCAATCCTGACGCGGGACTACCCGATGGTGCAGGGCACGCTGCTCGCGCTGGCCTTCCTGTTCGTGGCGATCAACCTGTTCGTCGACATCATCTACACCTGGGTGGACCCCCGCGTCCGCTATGGCTGACGCGACGACGGCTGGTGAGTTGCTCGCACCGCGCCGGCGTTTCCCGGTGCTGCGCCGGCTCGCGCGGCACCGCTCGTTCCGGATCGGCTTCGTCATCGTCGTGGTGTTGACGCTGGCCGCCATTTTCGCGCCACTGATTTCGAGTTTTGATCCGACGTCCATGCGTGCGCGCATCCGCTTCCGCCCGCCGCAGGCCGCCTACTGGTTCGGCACCGATAATTTCGGCCGTGACGTGTTCACCCGCTGCCTCTACGGGGCGCGGCTGTCGCTCACCATCGGGCTTGGCGTCGCCGTGCTGTCGGGCCTGGTGGGCACCGCGGCAGGCATCATCTCGGCGCAATTCCGCCAACTCGATGCGATGATCATGCGGCTGATGGACGGGCTGATGGCCTTCCCCGCCATCATCCTGGCGATCGGCCTCGCCGCCGCCATGGGCCCCAATATCGGCAGCCTGATCGTGGCACTTTCGGTCGCCTACATCCCGCGTACCGCGCGCATCGTGCGCGCCTCGGCGCTGGTGGTGCGCGAGTTGGAGTTCGTCGACGCCGCCCGCGTCTCCGGCGCCTCGTCATTGCGCATCATCTGGAAACATCTGCTGCCCAACTGTATGGGCCCGCTGCTGGTGCAACTCACCTTCGTGTTCGCCTACGCCATCCTCGCCGAGGCCGCGCTCTCCTTCCTCGGCATCGGACCGCCGCCGCCGGCGCCCTCCTGGGGCAACATCATCGCCGAAGGGCGCGACCAGGCGGTGGATTCCTGGTGGATCATGTTCTTCCCCGGCCTCGCCATCAGCCTCGCCACCCTCGGCATGAACCTGCTCGGCGACGGGCTGCGCGACGTGCTGGACCCCCGCCTGAAGGTGGAGACATGAGTGCGCCGCTGCTCTCCGTCCGCGACCTCACCGTGCAGTTTCGCACCGATGCCGGCTGGCTGACCGCCGTCGAGCAGGTCGGCTTCGAACTCGGCGCCCAGGAGACTCTGGGCATCGTCGGCGAATCCGGCAGCGGCAAATCGGTCACCGCGCTGTCCATCCTCGGTCTGCACGCCGCCTCGACCACACGGATCCCGACGGGTGCCATCGCCTATGCCGGGCAGGACCTGCTGAAGCTGCCCGATCGCGCCATGCGACGCATCCGCGGCGGCGAGATTGCGATGATTTTCCAGGACCCGATGTCCTCGCTGAACCCGGTGCTCACGGTGGCCGACCAGATCAGCGAGACGCTGATGCTGCACCAGGGGCTGGACCGCAAGACGGCGCGAAACCGCGCCATCGGGCTGCTCGACATGGTGCGCATCGCCGACGCCGCCCACCGCGTCGATGCTTATCCGCACCAGCTCTCCGGCGGCATGCGCCAGCGCGTGATGATCGCCATCGCCATCGCCTGCCGCCCGAAACTGCTGATCGCCGACGAACCGACCACCGCGCTCGATGTCACCATCCAGGCGCAAATCCTCGATTTGCTCAGGGAGTTGCAGACTGAGCTTGGCATGTCGGTCATCCTCATCTCGCATGATCTCGGGGTGATCGCCGAATTCGCCCGCCGCGTGCTGGTGATGTATGCCGGCCGCGTGGTGGAGGCGGCACCGTCGCGCGCCTTGTTCCGCCAGCCGATGCATCCGTACACCTCGGGCCTGCTCGCCGCCATTCCGCCGCTCAATCATGACGTGACGCGCCTGTCGACGATTCCCGGCAGCATCCCGGACCCCGGACGGCGCATCCCAGGCTGCCGCTTCTCGCCGCGCTGCACCGAGGCGCAGACCGAATGCCGCGAACAGGCGCCCGATCTCGTCAGCGTCGGGGACGACCACTTCGCCCGCTGCCCGCCACGGCTGCACCGGATGCGCCCAGTATGAGTGCCCCCATCGTTTCCGCCCGCGGCCTGGTGAAGGATTTTCCGGCCGGCCCTGACCGTACGCTGCGCGCAGTGGACAACGTCAGTTTCGACATCGCAGCCGGCGAGACCCTCGGCCTGGTCGGCGAATCCGGCTCCGGCAAGTCCACCACGGGACGCATGCTGGTCGGCCTCATCCCGGCAACCTCGGGCGAGGTCAGTCTGTTCGGGCAGACCGTCACCGGCCGCGGCGGCGATGCGCGCCTCGCCACGGTGCGCAATCGGTTGCAGTTCGTCTTCCAGGACCCCAACGGCTCGCTCAACCCGCGCATGCGCGTGCGCGACGCCATCGCCGAACCGCTGGATATCAAGGGCGATGTTGCGCGCGCCGATCGCGCCGCCCGCGTCGCCGAACTGCTCGATATGGTTGGCCTGCCCGCCGCCTCCGCCGACCGCTACCCGCATGAATTTTCCGGCGGCCAGCGCCAGCGCATCGGCATCGCACGCGCGCTTGCCTTGCGGCCGGAGTTCATCGTCTGCGACGAACCAGTCTCCGCACTCGACGTCTCGATGCAGGCGCAGATCGTCAACCTGCTGCTCGACCTGCAGGAGCGCTTCGGCCTCGGATACCTCTTCATCGCCCATGATCTCGCGGTGGTGCGCAGCATGTCCCGCAATGTCGCGGTGATGTATGCCGGCAGCATCGTCGAAATCGCCTCGCGCCAGGCGCTCTACGCCGCGCCACAGCATCCCTATACCCAGGCCCTGCTCGACGTCGTCCCCCGTCCGGACCCCGACCGCGTCCGCAAGCCGGCGCTGGCGGGCGAGGTGCCGAGCATGCTGAACCGCCCCGCCGGCTGCGCCTTCGCCATGCGCTGCCCCCGCGCCGAGGCGCGCTGCCGCGTCGAGACGCCCGCCTTGCGCGACATCGCCGCCGGCCATCGCGCCGCCTGCCATTTGGTGTGACCTCGATGCCCGAACGCCTCATAATCGATACCGACCCCGGCCACGATGACGCCTTTGCGATCCTCCTTGCATTGGCCTCGCCGGAGGTCGAGGTGCTCGGCCTCACCACCGTGGCCGGCAACGTGCCACTCTCGGTGACAACCGCCAACGCGCGGCGCGTGGTGGAACTCGCCGGGCGGGCGGACGTGCCGGTCTACGCCGGCGCCGAACGCCCGCTGTTGCGCCCGCCCATGCACGCCGCCGACATTCACGGCGACAGCGGCATCGACGGCTATGACTGGCCCCCCCCCGCTCGGCCGCATGAGCGCGAACATGCGCTCGACTTCCTGGTCCGCACGCTGGAGGCGGCGGCGCCTGCCTCCGTCAGCTTCCTCGTTCTCGGCCCCGAAACCAACATCGCCTTGCTGTTGCGCCGGGCCCCGCATCTGGCCGACCGCATTCGCCGCATTGTCGTGATGGGTGGCGGCTTCTTCGAGGGCGGCAACTATGCGCCCGCAGCCGAATTCAACATCCTGGTCGACCCCGAAGCCGCCGCAATCGTCTTCGCCGCCGGCATGGAACTCGTCGCCATGCCCATCGACTGCACCAACCGCACCCTCACACCCGCCAGCTGGATCGGCGATTTCCACGCCCTCGGCACCAATATCGGCGCCGCCTGCGCGGGGATGCTGGAATTCTTCCAAGCCAACGGAAACCGCAAATACGGCACCGCCACCCGCCCGCTGCACGACGCGCTGGCCATGGCCTGGCTGTTGTGGCCCGAGTTGTTCGCCGGCCGGCAATGCAACGTCGAGATCGAGACCAACTCGAAACTCACGCGCGGAGCGACCGTGGTCGACTGGTGGTACCGCACCACTCGCCCGCGCAACTGCTTGTGGATCCGCGACTGCACCGATCCCGCGGAACTCTACCGGCGGATGTTCACGCGTATCGCGGCGCTCTGAATGCGGCGCCATGTGCCTTCCCGCACTATCGAGCGGAGCACTACATGAGGCAGCCATCGACATCGTCGGTTGACCCGCTGGTCTAGGGGCAGAGGCCGCGTGTGCTCGAGGGAGCAGACCTGCCCCTTCTCCGTGCGCGCCTTCGGCAAACTCGACGCACTGCTGGCGGCAGCGGCGGAGGACCGGTTGACGATCAAGTTGCGTCTGAAGGCGCAACCATGGCACATGTTTTCCGGCGTGATCCTGCGCTGCGTATTGGCCGCCGCGACCCTGTCGGCGGGCAAGGCGGCGGCCGATCCGTCCTGGCCGCGGTTGCGGTACATCGCGAGGCGTTCGAGTTCACGTGGATCGTGTCCCAGCGCGTGGTGTAGGAGCTGCGTTCGTGAGCAGCGTTGGCTGCGGTGTCAGTCTGCTAATTTGGCCAAGCTGACGATGGGATGATCGCTCATCGGTGCGATGGTTTCCAGGGTCATGTATCGCGCCCTCTGGACTGCCCATTCGTCGTTCTGCTCCAGGAGCAGTGCGCCGATGAGGCGGATGACGGTTGCTTCGTTGGGAAACATGCCGACGACGTCGCTGCATCGCTTGATCTCGCCGTTGAGGCGTTCGAGGGGGTTGGTCGAGTGGATCTTGGCGCGATGCTGGGCGGGGAACTGCATGTAGGCCAGCACGTCGGTCTCGGCCTTGTCCATGAAGTTCGCCAGCCTGGGCACGCGTGGCCGGGCCTGATCGGCGACCTCACGCCATTGCTTGCGGGCGGCCTCGGCGTCGTCCTGGGCGAAGGCGGTGCCGACCCAGGCGGAGACGATGCGGCGCTGTGTCTTGCCGGCATAGACCAGGGCGTTACGCATGAAGTGCACCCGACAGCGTTGCCATGTCGCACTGAGAACCTTGGTGATGGCGGCCTTCAGCCCCTCATGGGCATCCGAGGTCACCAGCTTGACGCCCCGCAGCCCGCGCCGGGCCAGGCTGCGCAGGAACTCCACCCAGAATGGCTCGGCCTCGCTGTGTCCCACAGTCATTCCAAGCACTTCGCGCCGGCCGTCAGTGTTGACGCCGACGGCGACGATCACCGCCACCGAGACGATATGATGGTCGCTGCGGGCTTTGACGTAGGTGGCGTCGAGCCAGATATAGGGCCATTCGCCCTCGATCGGCCGGGTCAGGAAGGTCTGCACCCGCTCGTCGATCTCGCCGCACAGGCGGGAAACCTGGCTCTTGCTGATCCCCTCCATGCCGAAGGCCTTGACCAGGTCGTCCACCGAGCGGGTGGAGATGCCCTGGATGTAGGCCTCCTGAATGACCGCGGTCAGTGCCTTTTCGGCCATTCGCCGTGGCTCAAGGAAGGCCGGGAAGTAACTGCCACGCCGCAGTTTGGGGATGCGGAGTTCGACGGTGCCGGCGCGGGTCTCCCAGTCACGGTCACGGTAGCCATTGCGCTGGTTGCGCCGGGTCTCGCTGCGCTCGCCGTGGCCGGCACCGCACAGTTCACCCGTCTCCAGTTGCATCAGGCGCTCGGCGGCAAAGCC
>JAPLOH010000266.1:33125-37599 GCA_026400845.1 Alphaproteobacteria bacterium | reverse complement strand
ACACCGAGTCGGCCGGCGGTCTCCTGGATGTATTGCCAGGCGACGCGGCCGGAGCGGGCGCCGCGGGTGATGCTCCATTCCACTGCGCCGGCGTGCAGGTCTTCGCGGCTGATGGCGAGGCCGAGGGCATCGGCGTAGCCGTCGATCATGGCGAAGAAGACGTCCTGGTCGCAGGTGTGGAAGCCGAGCCACAGGCCGAAGCGGTCCGACAGCGAGACCTTCTCCTCGACCGCCTCATTGGCATGGATCGCCGTCGATCGCTCGTTCTCGATCATGTCGCGCGGCATGAGGTGGCGGCGGTTGGAGGTGGCGTAGAACAGTACATTGGCCGGCCGCCCTTCGATACCGCCATCGAGCACGGATTTCAGGGCCTTGTAGTCGGCATCCTCGCGCTCGAAGGAAAGGTCGTCGCAGAAGATCAGGCATCGACGGCTCTCGCCCCGCAGCAGGCGGAGCAGTTCGGGCAGGGTCGCGATGTCCTCGCGATGGATCTCGATCAGCACCAGGCTGCCGGGATGGGCAGCGTTACAGGCGGCGTGCGCGGCCTTGATCAGCGAGGACTTGCCCATGCCGCGGGCGCCCCACAGCATGGTGTTGTTGGCGGCAAAGCCACGCGTGAAGCGCATGGTGTTCTCGAGCAGGATGGCCTTGGCGCGATCGATGCCGAGCAGCAGGTCGATGCCCACCCGCGAAACGGCGGTGACCGGGAGGAGCATCGCCGGCGAGGGCTGCCAGACGAAGGCGTCCGCGGCGGAGAGGTCCACCTTGGCGGCCGGTGGGGGCGCCATGCGCTCCAGCGCTTCGGCGATGCGGGTGACGAGGGCGAGCATGTCGTTGGTCATCGGGCTGTTTCTCGGGAATGAGGGCGGTAAGCGCTTGACGCTGGGGTGGCGGAAACTATGGTCCCGCCGACAACACCGCAACCTCGGAAACCCCATATGCTCATTTCTCCCGCCTATGCTCAGGACATCGCCGGCCTCATGGGCGGTGCCGGGCAATTCCTGCCGCTCGTGCTCATCTTTGCCGTGTTCTATTTTCTCCTCATCCGCCCGCAGCAGCAGAAGCAGAAGGAGATGAAGAAAATGCTCTCTGAGTTGAAGCGCGGCGACAAGGTGATCACCGGCGGCGGCATCCTCGGCGCGGTGACCAAGGTGAAGGACAACGAGATCGAGGTTGAGATCGCCGAGAACACCCGCGTCACGGTGCTGCGCGATACGATCACCGCGGTGATCAACCCGAAGCCGGCCAACGACAGCAAGCCCGCCAAGGCCTGATCGACGCCTTCGGGCGTTGCGGAGCGGGGCGGGGCGAGGCAGTCTTGTCCCGCACTGCACAGGACGCCCGCCATGCGACACGCCCAAGCCCGGACGATCGACCCTGACCTGATCCCGGTGATCGATATCGGGCGCCTCGCGGGAGGCACCGACGAGGGGATCGCGGCGGTTGCGGCGGAAATGCTGGCGGCGGCGCATGCCACCGGGTTTTTCTACGTGCGCAACCACGGCATCGCGCCATCGCTGATCGAGGCCGTGTTCGCCCAATCCGGCCAGTTCTTCGGCGCCGATGTCGCGGCGAAATCCACCGTCACGGTCAATTCCTGGCATCGCGGCTTCATCCGCACCGGGGAGGCCAAGATGTACAAAGGCAGCCGGCCCGACCTCAAGGAAAGCTACATCTGGGGGCTCGACACCGCGACCGGCGGCACTGCGCCCGACGATTTCGGCACGCCGCCCAACCAGTGGCCGGCGTTCCAGCCGGACATGCGCCCGACGCTCGTGCAGTATTTCACCGAGGCCAACCAGGTCGGCTGGCGGCTGCTCTCCGCCTTCGCCACCGCGCTCGCCATCCCGGCCGACAGCTTCACCCAAAGCATCACGCGGCCGACCTCGCGCGGCTCCATCATCTACTACCCGCCCCAGGCGCCCGACATGGGCGAGGACCAGTTCGGCGTCGCCCCGCATACGGATTGGGGCTGCCTGACGCTGCTTTATCAGGACCAGACTGGCGGGCTCGAAGTGCAGGGCCGCGAGGGCTGGGTGGCCGCAGCCCCGATCGCCGGCACTTTCGTGGTCAACGTCGGGGACCTGTTGGCGCGCTGGACCAATGACCGCTTCCGCTCCACCCCGCACCGCGTGGTCAACCGCTCCGGCCGTGAGCGCTTCTCCTGCGCCGTTTTCGTCGACCCCGACCGCGATACCATGATCACCCCCGTCACCGGCGATGGCGAGACCGCCCGCTACGTGCCGGTCACCTGCGGGGACTATGTGCAGTCCCGCTTCGATGCCGCCTTCGCCTATCGCCAGAAGGCGTAAGGGGTGATTTTCGACACCCACGCCCATTTCTACGGCGAAAACCTGTTCCGCCATATGGCGGCGCGGGCCGATGTACCGCGCGTCGTCACCGAGGGCGGGCGGCGCTACATGGTCACGCCGACCAGCCGATTCGAGCTCACCGGCGGCTTCGTCGCACTCTCCGAGCGGCTCGCCTGGATGGACCAGCAGGGTATCGACCGCCAGCTCATCACCTTCCCCGGAGCGCTGGGGCCGGACGTGCTGCCGATCGGCGAATCGCTCGCTCTGGTGCGCGACGTCAACGACGAGTTGGCCGCCACGGTGGCCGCCCATCCCGGCCGATTCGAGGCGCTGGCCGGCCTGCCGCTCGCCTCGCTCGATCATTCGGTGGCTGAGCTTGAGCGCACCATCCGCACGCTGCGCCTGCCCGGCGCCATCATCCCCAGCAACTATTTCCACTCCCTCGCCGGCTCCGCGACGCTGGAGCCGCTGCTGGCCGAGGCCGACCGGCTCGGCGCCCATCTCATGCTGCACCCCGGCCAGCGCCACGACGAAAGCCTGGCCCAGAAACCCTGGCCCGACCTCGCCATGCACCGCGCCTCGACGATCGACCTACATGCCGGCATCACCCAGGCGCTGATTTCGCTGATCCATTCCGGCGCCCTGCAGCGCTACCCGCACATCACTTGGCAGGTGGTGAACCTCGGCGGCACCTTCCCCTTCGTGGTGGAGCGGATGGACCATATCGTGATGACGCGCGACCTCAGCGCCCCCAAGCCCTCGGAGCTGCTGGGCGACATCGTGTTCGATTGCGCTTCCCTCGGCCCGCGCGCGCTGGAACTGGCGGTGACGGTGTTCGGCGCTGATAAAGTGATGTTCGGCACGGACTATCCCATTTTCACCTCCTCGGTCTCCACCTCGGCCCTGGCATCCGCCCGCATCACCGAAGCGGAGCGCGCGATGGTCGCCTCCGGCACCGCCCTCGCCGTGCTCGCCCGCAACGCGGCGCGGCGGGCAGCATGAAAATCGGCATTGTCGGCGCCGGGATCATGGGCCTCGCCAGCGCATGGGCGCTCGCCCGCCGCGGCCATGCGGTGACCGTGTTCGACCAGGGGCCGATCCCCAACCCCGACTGCTCCTCCTTCGACGAGCACCGCATCATCCGCCACGCCTACGGCAATATGCGCGGCTACGCCCTGATGATGCCCGATGCCTTCGCCGCCTGGGGCCGAATGTGGGACGATCTCGGCCGCTCACATTTCGTGCCCGCGCCGGCAACCTATTGTTTCCGCATGGAGTTCGACTGGTACCGCCACGTCTCCGCCTGCCTCGACCATATGGGCATCGCCTATCGCGACGTCCCGCTCGACGAAGTCGCGCGCGACCTGCCGATGGTCAATCACGACGGGCTCTTCCGGGTGGTGGAAACCCATGGCTCCGGCCTGCTGATGGCCGACCGCATCGTCACCGACCTCGCCCGCCACTTGCCCACCATGGGCGTCGACCTGCGGCCGCACAGCCGTATCGCCGAGGTGGACCCCGAACGCGCCCGCCTGGATGGCTGGGAAGGCGACGCCATCGTGGTCGCCGCCGGCGCCTGGGTCGGGCAATTGCTCGGCGAACTGCCCGAGGCGCCACGGCCGACCGCACAGACCGTGGTCTATCTCGAACCGCCCGCTGAGCTCGCCGTAGCCTGGTCCCGCGCGCCGCTGCTGCTCAACCGGCTGCCGGTGGCCTCGGGCGGCGCCTATATCCTGCCGCCACTGGCCGGCTCCCGCCTCAAGGCCGGTGACTATGCGCATAACGACGACGGCGCCCCCGACGGCCCCCGCGTGCCCACAGCGCGGCAGATCGAGCGGGTGATGGAGGCCGCCCGGCTGTCGCTCGCGGGGTTCGAGCGGTACCGCATGATTGAGGCCAAGTCCTGCCTCTATACCGTGACCTCCGACGAACGCTTCGCCATCCGCCCACTCGGTGCGCGCGGCTGGCTGGCCAGTGCCTGCTCTGGGCACGGCTTCAAAATGGCGGCCCTGGTAGGTGAGGCTGTGGCTGATGGCGTCACCGGTGCGCGCCCGGCCGCCGAGGTGACGGACTGGATGGCCGCAAGGCTGACCGACCCGATTCTGGCCGGAGTCTAGGCGGCAGCACAGCAGGCGGGCGGAAGCGCCCGCACATCGCGGGGT
>JAPLOH010000266.1:411-33113 GCA_026400845.1 Alphaproteobacteria bacterium | reverse complement strand
GCGGGGTGACGATGGCGGTGATGGCAGGCTTGGAGTGTGCATGGAACGCGGGGGCGCGCGCACGGGCGCGCCGGGCTGGCGAGGGCAGGGGGCATTGGCCTGCGAAACGCGCGCATATCTCCGCACGGCCCCCTGGGTGGCCCGCCACGGCGCCGGTACGGCGATCCATTCCACCTCGGGCTCCCACTCCGCCTCCAACAGCGGCTGCCCCGCCGCGATCAAGCCGTCGCAGGCCAGGTCGCCCGCCCGCACGCGCATGGCTCCGCGACCGGCGACGCCCAGCAGGGCGGCCAGCAACGTGCACAGCAGCGCGCCAATGGCGGCGGCGAGGCTCGGCGCGGCGTCCGGGTGATGTGCAGGCGCGAGGGTCATGCGGGTTTGGTCACTCCTGATTGCGGGAATGCATATTTAGATAACGTAGACGTTATTTACAAGCTCTTTTTCCCGACCGTCGAAGAAATTCGTCCGCACACGCTCCGCCCGGCGGGGAAACACCCCGGGCTCCGGAATGACCAACGATCTTGTTACCGCACGGGCTTGTTATGTCTGGCACCCGTCAGGACCCGCTAACTTGGCTACAACAAGCCGAATGATTCACGCGGCAGCCGTCACGCCGCCCCGCACATCGCATGATGTCAGGGGAACAGTGTGGGCGGCGCGGGGAGTAAAGCGGAGTGGGAGAAAAAGATGCCACCAGTATCCAACCATCACGCCGTCAGCCTCATGCCACCACCACGCCTTGGCGCCCCACCCTATCTTGCCGCAGCCTTCCCCTTCCTGCGCACCATGCTCTTGGTGGTTGACCCCAACGCACCCGTACGCGAGGTCATTTCCATGGCGCTGCGAGGCCGCGGATATCGCGTCGTCGGCTGCGAGACGGCGGAGGCGGCGCGAGACCTGCTGGTCGCCAATCCCTTCGCCGCCTGCATCATGGACGCTTCGCTCCATGGCGACATGGGCGGCCTCGAACTCCTTCGCTGGCTGCGCGCGCGTGACACAGCGCTGCCGGTGGTGCTGACCTCCGGCATGTCCGGGCATGATCTGGGCGGACCACTGCCGCAAGACAAGGCGCTGCGCTTCCTCGCCAAACCCTTCGGCACCCGCCGCCTCATCGAGCTGCTCGGCGGCCTGATCCCGTGCCAAGCTCTCGCGGCGGAGTAACGCGCTCGTTCCGCTTGAAACCGCGCTTCAGCTTCCAGTCGGTGATGCATCGGTCGTAGTCGAACTGCTCCCTCCCGGCGGCGTGCACGTAGTGGTTGATCGCATTGTCGTCTATCGCCGCGCGCTGGTTTCTCGGATTGTTGCGCAGTTTCTTGCCGGTATTCGCATCGCCGCTGAAGGCGCGCTCCAGCTTTAGCTAGTGCTGGATCCTCGCGATCCTAGCCGCGATCAGGGCGGTGAAGCCGAGGGAGGAGTCAGGATCGTCCCGGCCGACGCAGCATTCCATTCGGATCGCCCTGCTCTCGGTGCCGAGCAGGCGGAAGCCCGCGGTGCGGTTGTACACGCTCTTCACAGTGCGCGTGCGACGTCCTGCGAGTCCGTGTCATGAAAAGATAAATGAGATTGAAATAGATTAAAATATCAAAAAATATATTATAATTAGATAATAATACGTTAAATTGATGATAATGACAATATTTCGCTCGACATTGCGAACAAAAATAAATATAAAACTAAGTTAATGCGGCGCTGCGGTCAGCCAACGTCTCCACGGATCTCAGCGAGCAACCGCACGGCGGACAAGCAGGTTCAGGAGGGCCATATGCAGCGCTGGTTTCCACACCACTTTGGCGCGGTCCCACATGGGCGCCGGGCATGCACTTATCCCGATGTGGCTGCAGCCTTTCCTCTCATGCGGCTGAACATTCTGGTCACCGAATCGCACGCGCTGGTGCGAGAGGTCATCACAAGAGCGTTGAGTGTTGCAGGCTTCAATGGCATCGCCGCGGATGACGCCACGCAGGCACGCGCGATCTATCGCGACGTTCCGTTGTCCTGCTGCATCATCGACGTGTCGCGGAGCGGTGACACGAGCGGAGTGGAACTGTTGCGCTGGCTGCGGCGACAGGAGGAAGCGTTGCCGGTGGTGCTGACCTGCGGGATGGGGATGGACGACGTCAAGTTGCGGCCCGACCACGCGCTACGCATTATTGCCAAACCGTTCGGCGCCCGCAGTTTGATCGAGCTTCTCGGCGGCCTCATCATGCCAAGCGGCGAAGCCTCGGCCGCGATGGGGTGATCAGTTGTACACCCTGGCTTAGAATGACTTCGGTCGCGTCAGTCGTGCTGGGCGGCGGCGCTCGCTTTGGCGATGTTACCCCCAGGGGCCGCCGAGCGCATCGCGTACATCGAGTTGTCGATCGTTGAGGCGGCGCGCATCAGGTGAAATGCCGTGTCAGCTGCGTTCGAAGCCGCGTTTGAGTTCCCAGTCGGTGATGCGGCGGTCGTATTCGAGTTGTTCCCATTCGGCGGCGTGGACGTAGTGGTCGACGACGTTGTCGCCCATGGCGGCGCGGAGCATTTTGGATTTGCGCAGGCTTTCGGTGGCGGCGCGCAGGGTTTTGGGGATGTCGCGCAGTTTCTTGCCGGTATAGGCATCGCCGCTGAAGGCGGGTTCGAGTGTGAGCGTGTTTTCGATGCCGGCGATGCCGGCGGCGATCAGGGCGGCGAAGGCGAGGTAGGGGTTGAGGTCGGCGCCGCCGACGCGGCATTCGACGCGGATCGCCTTGGTCCCGGCGCCGCACAGGCGGAAGCCGGCGGTGCGGTTGTCGACGCTCCAGACCGCGCGGGTGGGGGCGAAGGTGCCGGCTTGGAAGCGCTTGTAGGAGTTGATGAAGGGCGCCAGGAAGTATGCGATTTCGCTGGCATGGGTGAGTTGCCCGGCCATGTAGTGGCGCATCAGGTCGGACATGCCGTGCTCGCCCTTGGGGTCGACGAACAGCGGCTTCTTGCCGGCGGCATCCCACAGGGATTGGTGGACATGGCTCGATGAGCCGGCGAGGTCGTAGCGCCACTTGGCCATGAAGGTGACGGCTTTGCCCTGGCCGTGGGCGATCTCCTTGATGCCGTTCTTGATGATGCTATGGCGGTCCGCCATGTCCAGCGCTTCGGCGTAGCGGACGTTGATTTCCTCCTGCCCGGGCCCCCATTCGCCCTTGGAGTTTTCCACGGGGATGCCGGCGCCATGCAGCCCGTTGCGGATGGCGCGCATGACGGGCTCTTCCTTGGTGGTCTGGAAGATGTGGTAGTCCTCGATATAGGAACTGGAGGTCTTGGGCTCCTGGAAGCGCTTGGCGGCGATCGCCTCGTAGCTTTCGTCGAACAAATAGAATTCGAGTTCGGAGGCGCAGAACGCCGTCATTTTCAGCGCCTTGAGTCGCTCGATCTGCTTTTTCAGGATGCTGCGCGGAGCGTGCGGCACCGGTGCGTGGTGATGGTCCAGCACGTCGGCCAGGACCAGGGCGGTGCCCTCCAGCCAGGGGATGCGGCGCATGGTCGCGAGATCGGGCTTCAGCACGAAATCGCCATAGCCCTGCATCCAGCTCGCCGCCGCGTAGCCGGGCACCGGTTCCATGTCGATGTCGTCGGCCAGGAGGTAGTTGCAGGCATGGGTTTCCTCATGCGCGCCATCGGCGAAAAACTGCGCGTGGAAACGCTTGCCGATGAGCTGGCCGGCCATGTCGGTGAAGGCCACCACCACGGTATCGATGTGCCCGGCGGCGACCTCCGCCTTGAGCTGCTCCAGGGTCAGCATGCCGTTCATGGTCGTCTCCTCAGGTCAGGCGGAAAGCATTGGGCAGCAGCGCGTCGAGCGGCACGGTGCCGACGCGGTCGATGGTGACTTGCAGATCGGGCGGCGCGAACTCGGCCATCACCTGGCGGCAGGCGCCGCAGGGCATCAGCGAGCCGGCAGGCGCGTCAGCGGCGGCATCCACGCAGGACAGCGCGATGGCGGTGATGCGCCGGTGACCGGCGGCCACTGCGGCGAAGATCGCGTTGCGCTCGGCGCAGATGGTGAGCCCGTAGGAGGCGTTCTCGACGTTGCAGCCGGTGAACACCGTGCCACCGGCCCGCACCGCGGCGCCGACGCGGAAATGGGAATAGGGTGCATAGGCGGACTCGGCGGCGCGGCGCGCGGCCTCCAGCAAGCCGCTCACAAGTAGGGTGCGACGGTGGCGACATCGAGCAGGCGCTCGATCACCTCGCTCTCCTGCGCGCCGGCGATGGCGTGCTGGCCGCCGATGATGAAGCAGGGCACGCCGTTGATGCCGAGCCGGTGGGCGCGCAGGTTCTCGGCGTGGATGCCATCTGTGTCGGTATCGCTCAGCAGATATTGGCGTACCGCGCGCGGATCGAGCCCGCAGCCGGCAGCGAGTTCCACCAGCACATCGGTCTCGCCTGTATCGAGCCCCGCGGAGAAATGCCCGGCGAAGACTGCCTCGATGACCTCCGTGGCAAGCCCATGGCGGCCGGCGAAGCTGACCAGGCGATGGGCATCGACCGAGGATGGCGTGCGGCGGATGAGATCGAAGCGGAAGGCGATGCCCTCGGCCTTGCCGATCTCGGAGATCGAGGCATTGAGGCGCCGCGCGCGCTCCTCGCCGCCGAATTTGCGGACGACATATTCCATCCGCGAAATTCCGGCACGTGGCATATCGGGATTGAGCAGGAAGGGGCGCCAGATCAACTCGTATGTAAGGTCATGCCGCCGCTGGAGCGTGCGCAGCAGGCGGCGCACGCCGACGAAGCACCACGGGCAAACGAGATCGTGCACGATCTCGATCACCAGATGGCTGCGCTTCGGCACCAGTATATTCATTGGCGGCGATGTGGCAGGAACATGACCGGTATTATCATGGCGGACGCCATCAGGGCTCCGGCGCTGCGCTTCAGCCCCTATTGCTGGCGCATCCGCCTCGCGCTCGCCCACAAGGGGATCGCCGCCGAGGGGGTCGCCTGGCGTTTCACCGAGAAGGAGCGCATCGCCTTCTCCGGCGGCACGCGGGTGCCGGTCCTGGTGGACGGCGCGACGGTGGTCACCGATTCCTGGCGCATCGTGGAGTATCTCGACGCCACATACTCTGACGCCCCGCTGCTGCCGCGCGATGCCGCCGGGCGCGGCCATGTGCTGTTCATCAATGCCTGGGTGGACGCGATCCTGCATGGGGCGATCGCGCGCTGTGTGTTGAAGGATATTCACGATCTTCTGGCGCCTGGGGATGTCGATTATTTCCGCCAGTCTCGCGAACGGGCGATGGGCCGGACGCTGGAGGAGGTGGTGTCTGATCGGGCCACCACGGGCGTCGCGGCGTTCCGCGCGGCGCTGGCGCCGGTGCGCACGGTGTTGCGCCAGCAGATGTGGCTCGGCGGCGAAACCCCTGATTATGCGGATTATATCCTGCTCGGCAGCCTGCAATGGGCGCGCTGCGTCAGCCGTTTCGAGCTGATCGCGGGGGATGATCCGGTGGCGGGGTGGCATCGGCGCGGCCTGGCATTGTTCGACGGGCTGCTCGAAAAGGCGCCGCGCGCGGGCTGAGGACACGGAGCGCGCTGAAATTGCGCGCAAACGCACGGTATTAACGAACGTAAACGCAATCTTAACCGGGATGGCGGATGTTCCCGATCAGCACATCACGAGATCGTGCGCCCGCCAAGGTCGCGAGCGCCAGTCTCGGTTCAGGAGTATTGCGATGATCAAGCCTCGGCGGAGCGTTGTCAGCATGGTTCGGGACCGGCGGGGCTTCACACGTCTCGAATTCAGCCTGCTTACCGCCATGATCGGCGCGATGGTCATCAACGGCATCGCCACGCTCGGCGGCGGTCTCGGGGGCGCCAACAAGCCGATCGGGATGCCGGACCTGCGCGCCGAGCAGACCACCACGATCGATATGACCGCGGCGACTGCCTACGTCGGGCGGAAGCGCTAACCCTTCTGCGCCGCGAGGATCTCGCGCAGCTTCGCATTGGTGCCGTTGAGATCGGGCAGGCGCTTGCCCTTGGCGACCTCGGCGAGACGCGGGCCCTCGGCGGCCTGCATGGCGATCGCCCGTTCGGCCGCCGCCGTTATCGCCGCGGCATTGGGGGGCAGCACCAGGATGCCGTTCTCGTCGGCCAGCACCGCGTCCCCGGGATTGACCGCGACGCCGCCGATTGAGACGGGCACGCAGAATTGGCCCTGCTGGAAAATCACCTTGGTGGTGATCGCCGACAGGCCGCGCGACCATACCGGCACCTGGTAGTCCCGCACTTCCTGAATGTCGGTCGAAACTCCGTCGATGATGATGCCCTTGCAGCCCGCCTCGCGCGCGGCAAACGCCACCCCGCCACCGACCGGGGCGTGCTTGATGTCCCCCACACGATCGATCAGCAGGATATCGCCGGGACGCAGCTGGCCGAGCGCGTAGTGGACGATCGTGCTGTCATTGCCGGCGCAGCGCACCGTCACCGCGGTGCCGGCGATACGCGGCACCTGCCAGCGCGCCGATATCGCCGGATCGACGAAGCCGTAATGGAGGAAATGGCCGATGGTCGCGGGTTCCGCGCGCTCCAGGAGCGCAATCAGCGCGGGGTCGATCTGCGACGGCAATTCATTGACGACGAACATGTGGTTCTCCTTGCACGATTTTTCTATTTACCCAGCGTCCGCCCGAGCCCCACCGCGCGCTCCAGCACGATGACGATGCTGAGCGTCAGCAGCACCAGCAGCGCTGACACCGCGGCGACCAGCGGGTCGGTCCGGCTTTCCACGTAGCGGAACATCGCGACCGGTCGCCGCCGTCGCCGTGACGCCGGGCAGCATCAGCGGCAACGTAATACGGCGGAAGACCCGCCATGGCGGCGCGCCGAGGCTTGAGGCGGCCTCCTCGACGGCCGGCGGCAGGGTGGAAACCGCGGTCATCAGCACCCGAATGCCATAGGGCAGGGCGACCAGCAGATGCGCTAGCAGCAGGCCAGGCCAGGAGCCGATCAGCCCGTAGCCGACGAACAGGATCAGCAGCGCCAAGGCGAGCACGATGGTGGGCAGCAGCAGCGGCGCCGTCAGCAGCGCTACCAGCGCCTCGCGGCCACGAAACCGCCCGCGCGCCAGCACCAGCGCGGCGGGCATGGCGATCACCAGCGTCACCGCGCACACCAGGCAGGCGAGCAGGAAGCTGTTGCGTGCGGCATCGATCAGCTTGGTCTCGCGCCACATCGCCGCATACCAGCGCAGGCTGAACCCCGAGGGCGGCCAGATCAGGAAGGCGTCCGCCGAGAAGGACATGGGTATCACCAGCACCACCGGCGCCAGCAGGAACAGGAACAGCGCGGCGATCAGCGTGCGATGGGCGGCGCGGCCAATCATGCCTCCACCATCCGCAGCAGCCTTCCGTAGAGCAGCAAAGCAAGGCCGAACACCGCGAGCGACAGCACCGACAGCGCCGCCGCCACCGGCCAGTTGAGCGTGACGATCGCCTGATCGTAGATCTCGGTCGCCAACAGGATCACCCGCCCGCCGCCCAGCAGCTTAGGCGTGATGAAGCTCGATACCGTCAGCACGAAGGCGAGCAGGCAGCCCAGCAGCACGCCGGGCAGGCTCAGCGGCAGCACCACCCGCATGAACACCCGCCAGCGCGGCGCCCCCAGGCTCGCCGCCGCCTCCTCCAGCGAGGCGTTGAGCCGCCCGAACCCGGCCAGCAGGCACAGGATCATCGTCGGCATAAGGATTTCCACCAGCGCGATCACCACGCCGGTGAGGTTGAACACCATGCGCGGCGGCTTCGCCATGCCGAGGAAGCGCAGCACGGCCGCCACCAGCCCGGTATCGCCGAGGATCACCATCCAGCCATAGGTGCGCACCACCGCCGAGACCAGCAGCGGCGAAATACAGGCGACCATCAGCAGATTGCGCCAACGCGGTGCCGCGCGATGGATGAACAGCGCCAGCGGATAGCCGGCGAGTAATGTCAGCACCGTCACCCCCAGCGCGACGCCGATGCTGCCGGTGACCAGTTCGATGTAGTACTCGTCCTCGGCGATCGACGCCCAAGTTGCGAGTGTCGGGCCCGGCCCAACCCCGCCGCTCGGCCGCGCCTCGTGGAAGGACAGTGCGGCGAGATTGGCCATCGGCGCGATGAAGATCGCGAGGTTGACCAGCAGGGCCGGCCCGAGCAGCAGGGCAGGCAGGCGCATCACGCGGACTCGCGCGGGAAGACCAGCGTATCGGCTACCCGCCAGGCGATGCGAACCTCCGTTCCCGTTTCAGGTGGCGGCGCGCCCGGCCGGGTCGGCTGCTCGACGAGGAACGCCGCGCCGCCGGCTGCGATCTCGCAGGCGAGCACGTCGCCCACGTAGGTGACGCGGCGCACGCTGCCGCGCACCTCGTTCCAGCCCGCGCCCCCCGCGGTGAAGGCGATGCGGTGCGGGCGGATCATCACCGTCACCGGCCCCGGCGCGACCGGGGCAGGGGCGTCGATCGCGAGATCCCCGATGGTGATGCGCCCGTCCGCGGCATGCCCGGCGATCCGGTTACTGCGGCCTACGAAGTCGGCGACGAATTCGCTCGCGGGGTGTTCGTAGATGTCGTGCGGGGTGCCGAGCTGGGCGATTCGGCCCTGCGCCATCACCGCGATGCGATCGCACATCGCCAGCGCTTCGGCCTGGTCATGCGTGACGAAGATGGTGGTGATGCCCAGCCGGCGCTGGATATCCTGGATTTCCGCCCGCATCTCCTCGCGCAGTTTGGCATCGAGGTTGGACAGCGGCTCGTCGAGCAACAACACCGAAGGCTCGATCACCAGCGCGCGGGCCAACGCCACCCGCTGCTGCTGCCCGCCCGACAACTCCTTCGGCCGGCGTTTGGCGAGGTGCCCGAGGCGGACAAGATCGAGTGCGGCTTGCACTTTGGCGGCGATCTCGCCCCGCTTCATGCCGCGCATCTCAAGCCCGAAGGCGACGTTGCCCGCCACATCCATATGGGGAAACAGCGCATAGTTCTGGAACACGATCCCCATGTCCCGCCGGTGCGGCGGCAGAGCGGTTACGTCTCGCCCATCCACCAGCACGCGCCCGCCACTGGCCTCGATCAGCCCGCCGATCATGCGCAACGTCGTCGTCTTGCCGCAGCCGGAGGGGCCGAGCAGGCCGATGAACTCGCCCGGTTGCACCGTGAGCGACAGCGCATCAACTGCCGGCGCCAGCGCTCCATAGCGCTTGGTCAGGCCCTCGAGAACGAGGGCGGTGCCCGCCACGCTCAGCGCTTGGTCAGGATGCGCCGGCGCCACTGCTCGGCCATGCCGTCGCGAATCCTAGCGATCTCCAGCCAGTCGATGTCCAGCATGTTGGCCATGCGCTCCGGCGTCGCCGCGGTGCGGGCCAGGGCCTCGGCCGAGATCTGCGCCTTGGTGTTCACCGGCGCGTAGAACATCCGCTCGGTGAAGGCCTTCTGCGCCTCGGCGCCCAGCGCGTATTCGATGAAGCGCTTGGCTGGCCCCGGGTTCTTGGCGCCCTTCACCAGGCACATGTTGTTGATTTGGAACAGCGAGCCCTCGGTCGGGATCGCCACGGCGAGCTTGCCGCCCGAACTTGCCGAATAGATCTGCCCGCGCGCATTCCAACCCACCGCGAGATCGGCCTGGCCCTGGATGATGAAGGTGTAGGGGTCCGGGGCCGGGGCCCAGCTCAGCACGTTCGGCGCCATTTCCGCGATCTTGGCGAGCCCGGTCTCGACGGACTTGCGGTAATCCCCGCCGCCCCAGGCCTTGTTGGCCATCAGAGTGAAGCTGATGCCAACGATATCGGGCGGCGCGGTGATGGCGATGCGGTCCTTGAACTTCGGATTCCAGAAATCCTTCCACGAGGTCGGCGCCGGGCTCACCTTGTCGGGCGCGTAGAGCATCACGTAGTTGTCGAAGGTTCCGGCCGCGCCGGCCACGCCCTTGGTGAAGGCCATGGGCAGCAGGTCCTTCATCACGGCGAGGTCGGAGATATCCTCCAGCAGCCCGTCATCCGTCGCACCCTTCGCCACCGAGACGTCGAACAGCACCACGTCGAGCTGCGGGGCGGCCTTTTGCGCGCGCAGCAGGCCGAGCGTCTGCGCCGAGGAGCCGGCGGGGTAGTAGACCACCTTGATCCCGGGATTCGCCTTCATGAACGGCTCGACCACGGCGGCGCGGTAGTTGTCCTCGAAGATGCCGGAATAGGCGGCCAGCGTCAGCATGCCCTCCGCGGCGCGCACCCGGTGCACGAAGGGGGCGGCCAAAGCGGAGCCGAGCACGGTACGGCGGGATAGACGGAACATGGCGGGGCTCCTCGCGAATGGATGATCGAAGTGTCCGGCGTGCCCGCGGCGACGTCAATCGCAATGTGGCATTGCCGGGCGGGCGCCGGCGCGGGATGCTGGCGGCGCGATGGAGGTCCGCATGGATGAGTTCGATTTTGCGCCCTATGACCGCATGGTCGCCGCCAGCCTGGCGCGCTGGGAGGTCGGGCCGCGCGCCGTGGCGCGGGTGATCAACCATTCCGAAAATATCACCTATCGCATCGACGACCCGGATCGCGCCACGCCGCTCATCCTGCGGCTTCACCGGCCGGGCTATCACACTGATGCTGCAATTCTTTCCGAGCTGCACTGGCTCGCGGCGCTGCGCGGCGATGGCGTGGTGCGCACCGCGCCGGCGCTGAACGGGCGCGACGGCGCGTTGCTGCAGGTGCTCGACGGGCCGGGCGTCGATGCGCCGCGCCGTGCCGTGCTGTTCGGCTTCCTCGATGGGCGCGAGCCTGCGGAGGGGGACATGCTCGCGACGATGGGCCAACTCGGTGCGGTCACCGCGCGGCTGCATCGCCATGCCCGGAGCTGGGCGCGGCCGGCCGGGTTCACCCGGCAGTCCTGGGATATGGCGAGCATGCTTGGCGAGCGGCCGATCTGGGGGCATTGGCACGCCGCACCGGGCGCGACCGGGGAGGCGCGGGGTGTGCTGGCCCGCGCCGTCGCCACCATCGGGCGCCGTTTGGCTGCTTTCGGTGACGGGCCGGACCGCCGCGGCCTCATCCATGCCGATCTGCGCGCCGCCAATCTGCTGGTCGGCGGCCCCGAGGTCGCGGTGATCGACTTCGACGACTGCGGCTTCGGCTGGTTCCTCTATGACTACGCGACCACGTTGACATTCATGGAGGAGAACGCCTCCGTGCCGGAGTGGACCGCCGCCTGGGTCGCGGGATATCGCGCCGTGATGCCGCTCTCGGCCGTGGAGGAGGCGGAGTTGCCGACCTTCCTGCTGTTGCGGCGGATGATGGCGGTGTGCTGGATCGGCTCGCATATGGAAACCGAACTCGCGCAAAGCCTCGGCGCCGGCTTCGTGCACGCGAGCCGCGATCTTGCGGAGGGATACCTCGCCCGTTTCGGCTGACCTTCTTGCGTGGGGGCCCGGCCTGTGCTCCGGTTCCACCATGGCACGCATCGAAGACATCCCAGAACCTACCCGCAGCGCCGTTCTTGGCCTTGCCATCGCTGGCTTCGCGACACAGCCCTTCGTGGCCGGCCCACCGCTCTCCTCCCGCCGCGTCGCGGTCATCACCTCTGCGGCCCTGCATCGCCGCGGCGAGGCGCCATTTCAGCCCGGCAGCGCCGAGGTCCGCCTGCTGCCGTCCGCAGTGCCAGCAGTCGATCTGGTGATGAGCCATGTCTCCATCAACTACGATCGCAGCGGCTGGCAGCGCGATATCAATACCATCTACCCGCTCGACCGCCTGCGTGAACTCGCCGCCGCCGGCGTGATTGGCGCGGTGGCCGACACGCATTTTGCGGTGATGGGGTCGACCGATCCCGCCACCATGGCGGAAACCGCCGACCAGATCGTGGGCCAGCTGAGGCAGGAGCGCAGCGACGCGGTCCTCCTCAGCCCTGTCTGACCCTTCTGCACGCGCGCCGTGAGCGCGCTCGCCCACATGATCGAAAGCCGCGGTGTGCCAACGGTGACGCTCGGATTGGTGCGGCATCACCTGGTGGCGACGGCGCCGCCGCGCGCGCTGTTCGTGCCCTTCGTGCTCGGCCGGCCGCTGGGTGAGCCGGAGGATGCGGCGTTCCAGACCCGGGTGCTGCGTCATGCGCTCGGTCTGCTGGAGCGCCGCGACGGGCCGGTGATCATCGAGGATTTCGCCACCGACGCGCCGAGCCATCGCGCGCGATCGGGTTGGGAGCTGGGGATCGTGCTGCCGGGCGGCACTGCCGATGCGGCCGGTGTCGCCCGCGAGATTGCGGCCGTCATGCCGTATTGGCACCGCGCTGTGGCGCGGTTCGGCCGCAGCACCGTCGGTATCACCTCGATTGAGCCGGCCGACATGGTGGGTGCCCTGGCGCCATATCTTGCCGGCGGCCCGGTCGAGAGCCCGGTTGCCGGCCTGGTTCCTGCCCTCGCGCTCCGCTTCATCGCCGATGATCTGAAGGCGTTCTACAGCGAGGCGGCGCAGGCCGAGGGGGAGCACCCGGGGGCCGGACAGGTCGACCGCTGGTTCTGGTCGGAAACTTTGGCCGGCCAGTTCCTGGTCGCGCTGCGCCGTGCCGGGATGGCGAGTGCGGACAACGCGATCCGCGCCTTTGCCACGCGGTTCCTGGTGCCGGTGCCGTTCCTGCCCGAAGGCGAGCCGCGTTGATCGGCTGACGGTTCCGGGGCAAACATCGGGGGATCAACGGAGACCCAAGATGGCATTGCCCCAAGACCGCGGCCGCCTGGATTTCGCGACCTGGCGGCCGCAGCACTTCCTGTTCTCGCTCGCCGGCAAGGTCGGCACCATCACCCTGAACCGCCCGGAGCGGAAAAATCCGCTGACCTTCGAGAGCTACGCCGAACTGCGCGATCTGTTCCGCGCGCTCGTCTATGCCGATACGGTGAAGGCGGTGGTGATCACCGGCGCCGGCGGTAATTTCTGCTCGGGTGGTGATGTGCATGAGATCATCGGCCCGCTGGTGCGCATGCAGGAGGCGGGCGACACCCAGGGGCTGCTCGATTTCACCAGGATGACCGGCGATCTGGTGAAGGCGATGCGCGCCTGCCCCCAGGTGATCGTCGCCGCGGTGGATGGCGTGTGCGCTGGCGCAGGTGCCATCCTCGCCATGGCGTCCGACCTGCGGCTGGGCACGGCGGGCAGCAAAACCGCGTTTCTGTTCGCCCGCGTCGGCCTCGCGGGGGCCGATATGGGGGCCTGCAACATCCTGCCGCGCATCATCGGCGTCGGCCGGGCGGCGGAGCTGTTCTATACTGGGCGGTCGATGGACGGCGCAGAGGGCGAGCGCTGGGGCTTCTTCAACCGGCTCTGCGCGCCCGACGTGTTGCTGGCCGAGGCGCAGGCGCTGGCCGCCAGCATCGCCGACGGGCCGAGCTTTGCCCACGCGATGACCAAGCGCTGTCTGCACCAGGAATGGGACATGGACATCGACAGCGCGATCGAGGCTGAGGCGCAGGCACAGGCGATTTGCATGCAAACCAAGGACTTCGGCCGCGCGTTCTACGCCTTCGCCGAGCGCCGCAAGCCGGTTTTCGCCGGCAACTGAGCCGGGATCAGTCGCCCGTGCGCAACGCCGCGTAGAGGCGAAGATGAGAAGCCAGCATCTCGTCGTGCCCCGCCGCGCCGCGCATGGTCGTCGCGATCGCGGTGAGGCGGGCGCGGTCCACCGCGAGGGCGGCCAGCAGATCGGCCAGGGCAACGGCGTCGCCGACCGGGAAATGCAGCCCGTCCACCCCGTCACGCACCTTCTCGGCCATGCCCCCGATATCGGAGCAGATCACCGGGCGGCGGTTTCGCAGGCACTCCTGGATGACCACGGGGGCATTCTCCCACCACACCGAAGGCACCACCACGGCATCCACCCCCGCCATCAACCGGTCGACCTGCTCGTTGCCATAGGGACCATGGAAGCGGACATTGCGGCCGGTATCCGCGAGGCGGGCGGTGAAGCGGGCCTGGAATTCGGCGGGCTGGTTGGTGTGGTCGCCATGGACCTCGATCTGCACGGCGGTGTTGCCGTCCGCCTCCAGCAGGGCGGCGGCATCGAGCAGCACGTCGATCCCCTTGAGCGACGAGATTTGTCCGAAATAGCCGATGCGCAGCCGCGCTCCTTGCCGTGCCGGCGCAGCCTCGCCGGCTGGTGCGGCAATGATGTTCTCGATCACGTTCATCCGCGCGGCGTCCAGCCCCCATGCGATATAGCGGTCGGCAAGGAATTGGCTCGGGGCGATAAAATGGTCCACCAGCCCTAAGAAGCGCTGGGCATAAGTTTGCCGGAGGAAGAAATCGGCCCGGCTGTACTCCGGGAAGCAGCGGTTGCACTCGCGAAGACTGGCGGCGTGGCAGAGTTCCTGGCGCTCACGCTTCACCATCTGGCCGTAGTGGTTGCAGATCGCCTGGAACTCATGCAGCGTCAGCACGATCTTGCAGTCTGGCAGGGTCTCGCGGATATGCAGGAAGGCCTCAACGCCGAATACCGCATAGTGGTGGAAATGCACCACGTCCGGGCGAAGATCGCGCAACAAGGCACGGAATTCGCGGGGAAAATTAGGGTCGGGGTTGGCGAACTTGAACCAGTCGAAACTGGTCGAGGTGTAGAGATACTGGTCGGGCCCGAAGGGCTGGGTGATGGCGCTGCCAGCCCGCGTGGCGGCCTCGCGGGCGGCGCCCATGAACCAGGATTGCCAGCCCGCGCCCTGCATCGCCTGGTAGTGGCGCCATGCGGCGATTTCCGCACCGCCGCGCGAGACCGCGGGATGGCTGTGCGCGGCGATCAGGATGCGGCTGGCCGCCTCCGCCGGAGGGGCCGCGGTGCGAGCCGGTTTGCGGCTCATGGCTGTGCCCCCGCGGTCAGGGTTGCGCCCCAGCGCGCCTCGTGCACCCAGGCGTTGTAGAGCGTCATGTTCATCCGCCAGCGCTGCTCCGAGCCGGCCTGGGACTGGCGCTCGAGGTGGTGCATCCGCACCCCGTGATGCACGGCAACCGCAAGGCCGCGCGCGGCGAGGCGCAGGCAGAGATCGGCGTCCTCGAAATCGCCCACCAGAAACGCTTCGTCGAGCCCGCCGATGTCGCGCAGCACGTCGCGCTTCAGCATCATGCAGGCCGCCGTGATCGCGGGTGCGCGATGGACCGCGCAGTCCGCTGGTGGCGCCAGGCCTTTGTGCGGATGCAGCGGGAAATGCCAGTTGGCAAATTCCGGCAGGCGCTCGAATGCCATGCCCTGATGCTGCACCGCGCCGTCCTCGAACAGCAGCAGCGGCCCGATCGCGCCGAGGCCGGGATCGGCGGCGAGCGTGGCGGCGAGGATATCGAACCCGTCCGCCCCGTGGGGGAAGACGTCGGAATTGACCAGCCCGACGAAGGGCGCGCGGGCAAGCCCGATTCCGACGTTGTTGGCCCCGGCATAGCCGAGGTTGCGCCCAAGCACCGCGAGGCGGAAAGCGATGCCGAACCGGGCAAATGACGAGGCCGCGAGCAACTCCACATCCCGTCGCCGCGCCGGCTCATCGAGCACGTAGATGATGTCGTGCCGGCGCGCCTGCGGCCCGCGCGTGGCCAGCGCGAGCTGGATCTCCATGAAATCGATCCGCCCATACAGCGGCACGATCAGCGACAGCGTGGGCTCCGCCGGCGGGGCGCCGAACTGGATCACCTCGCACGGCTTCGATTGCGCCGTCACGGCACGGCCGAGCCGCGTGACGGCGGGACCGACCACGTCGGCGAAGGCGGCGGAGAGCGCGCCGTAGCGGAGGTCGAACCGGTCGAGAATGGCGCGGATGGCGGGGTTGCCGTGCAGCACCGGCGGCGGGATGGTCCGCACCACAATGGATCCGTCGGCGAGGGTCGCTTCGAGAAACATCTGTTCGGCCGGCCGGACGTTACCGGTCACCAGGGCCATGAACCCGCACATCGGGTCCTCGAACCCAGCGTCCGCCAGTCCGGCGAGGGCGTCGGGGCGATAGGAGGGAACGAACCGCGCCGGGTCGACCGGGATGCGTACGGTCCCGCACACCATGCACAGTGACTGCACAAGGCCGGGCGGCGCCAGCATCCAGCCGATCAGCAGCATGCCGTCAGGGGGGCAGAAAATGCTCGCATCGACCTGAAAGCCCAGGACTCCCGGAATGGCAGATGCGGCGGGTGGCTCGGCCGGGGGAGGTGGCACGATCTCCTGCGGCTCGGCAGGGGGCACGATCTCTGGCGCCGCCGTGGTGAGGTAGTGCTCGAAGGCGTCGCGCAGATCGCCGACCGCGGCATGGGCAGCGAGGTCGATGTCGGGGGAGGGGGCGGCGAGGGTGAAAACGCCCACCTTGAGGAAGGCGTCGTAGAGGCTCGCGAAGCGCCCCTCGGCGACATCCGCCACCGCCCCTGGCTGGCTCGCCCTGTAATGTGTGGCAACGAAGCCGGGCAGCGGGTCCCCGGCGTCGGGGGCGGCGAGGAAATGATGCAGCGCGCAGGCATAGTGCCCGGCGGCGATGGCGGCGCGGGCCTGGGGGTTGCGCGCGAGATACCATGTGGCATCGAAATAAGGTGACACCGCCGCGTCCGCCCGCTTCGACCAAGCATGCAGCAGGAAATGCTGGAACGAGCTGTTGGCCGCCGCCCGCATTGCGTCGGCGCCGCCTTCGACGGTATCGGCATAGGTGCCGGCGCGGAACATCAGATGCGCGTTGCGGCCTTCGCGGGCGCCGGCCTTGAGGTAGTGGTCGTAGCGATTGGCGCACCCGAATTCGACCAGAACACGATCGGCGAGGTCGGGCGAGGCCAGGGCATAGACGTCATCGTCGTAGAGCCAGTGGGCGGAGCGGGTCAGGTATCCGAGGGTGCAATAGTGCTCATAGCCCGAGCCGAGCCGGCCGCTGGCGATCAGCGCGGCAACGTCGGGATTGCCAGCGCAATACCAGGCCTCGTCGAAATACATGTTCGGCGACAGGCCCAACGCCGGGCCATGCGCGGCGTAGTGAGCCAGCAGCGCGTCGTCGTCCCGCCCGGCAAGCTCCGGAAAACGAGTGGCATAGGCCTGGCGATACCAGGCTGCATCGAAGCCGCACCACGCGATCGCGCCGCCGGTGACGGGGGCAAGGAGTGTGGCCGGAACACCTGCCATTATTAGGGTACCCTGATCATGTCAGGCAGCATACCCGTGCGGGTGCGCCGCACGCCATGCCCATGCCGTGCGCACGATCTCGTCGAGCGCGGCGAAGCGGGGCTGCCAGCCGGTCTCCCGCGCAATCCGCACCGAGGCGGCGACCAGGGTGGCAGGATCCCCCGCGCGGCGCGGGGCGAGATGGTGGGGCACCGGACGCCCACCAACCCGCTCGACGGCGGCGATCACCTCGCGAACCGAATGGCCCGTGGAATTGCCGAGATTATAGGTCACCGAGCCATGGTCGAGCCGTGCCAGCGCCCGCACATGGGCGTCCGCGAGGTCGCTGACATGGATGTAGTCACGGATACAGGTGCCATCTGGGGTGTCGTAGTCGGTGCCGAACACCTGCACCGCTCCACGCCGGCCCAGCGCCGCGTCGATCACCAGCGGGATCAGATGGGACTCCGGCCGGTGGTCCTCGCCGAGCCGGCCTTCGGGGTCGGCGCCGGCCGCGTTGAAATAGCGCAGCACCGCCGATTTCAGGCCATGGATGCGATCGGCCCACAGCAGCGCGCGCTCAAGCGCCGCCTTGCTCTCGCCATAGGGCGAGCCGGGCTCGATCGCGGCGGCCTCGTCGATCGGTCCGGGCGGCGCGTTGCCGAACAAGGCGGCAGTGGAGGAGAGCACGAAGCGGCCGACGCCGTGATGGATGCAGCGATCGATCAAATGCAGCCCGTTGCCGACGTTGGTGCGCAGATACAGCATCGGTTCACGCATGCTTTCGCCGACCAGGGAGAGTGAGGCGAAGTGCAGCACCGCATCCCAGCGCCCCCCCGCCAGCACCGCGTCGATCGCGGCATGGTCGGCCAGGTCACCCTCCACCAGCCGGGCCCCGGGCAGCACGGCATCGCGGTGGCCGGTCGAGAGGTTGTCGAACACGCAGACCTCGTCACCCCGCGCCAGCAGGGCGGCGACCGCGTGGCTGCCGACAAAGCCGGCCCCGCCGGTCACCAGAACGCGCGATGTCATCGTACTCCCACTCCTGCCGGATCACGATACCGCTCGGCGTGTTGCCGCCGAATCGTTCGTCCCTGCGCCGATTCTGCCACGTCCGCTCGGGTTCCGCGAGGCACATCCCCGTGTGCGTCGGGCATGTGCCTCAGACCGCCCGGTCGGCCTGGCTGGTCAGCGCGGCGCGGCGGAAATGGGGCAGCAACGGCACCACCACGGCGGAGCGGATCGGCGATATCGACGCCTGCACCCGGTTCCGTCCGTCCCGCTTGGCGGAATAGAGCGCCGCATCCGCCGCTTCGACGAGGCCGGCCGGCGCTATATCGGGGGTGGGGATAGCGGTGGCGACGCCGATGGAGACGGTGGCGACCCCGTCGGCATTGGCTTCGTGGGGGATGTCGAGCCCCTCGATGGCGGCGCGGATGCGCTCGGCGACATCGAGCCCGCCATCGAGCGAGGTCGCCGGCAGGATGACGACGAATTCCTCGCCGCCGTAGCGCGCCACCAAGTCATGCGGGCGGCGGATCTGCTCGGCGACGGTACGGGCAATCGCCTTGAGACATGCGTCGCCGGCCTGATGGCCGTAGCGGTCGTTGTAGGACTTGAAATGGTCGGCATCGATCATCAGCAGCGCTACGGTCTCGCCCGAGCGCATGGCGCGGTGCCATTCCTGGTCAAGAGTCTCGTCGAAGCGGCCGCGATTGGCTACCCCGGTCAGCCCATCGGTCGCGGCCTTCTCGGCCAGTTCGGCCATGGCGCGCGCCAGGGCCAGTTCGGTTTCCTTCTGGCGGGTGATGTCCCGCATGTTGGCGACGAACTCCTTCGCGGTGCCGTCGGCACGGCGCACCATATGCATCCGGGTTTCGAGCCAGCACCAGGTTCCGTCCTTGCGGGCGTAGCGGTAGATGTTGCTGGCATATTCCTCACCGGCGGCCATTCTGGTGCGCACGGCGCTGAAGCCCGGCAGATCGTCGGGGTGGACACGGGTTTGCCAGTTCGGATCCATCATTTCAGCCTGCGACCAGCCGAGCATGGCGGTGCAGGCGGGGGAGACATAGAGCCGCCGGCCATCGAGATGGACGCGGGTGATAACATCCGACGCGTGATCGGTGAGCAGGCGGTAGAGGCTCTCCTTGCGGCTCAGCCTCGCGTGCTGGTCGGCCAGGGCCTGGTTCATCTGCCGCCGTTCGGCCACAGCAGCGCCGAGGGCATAGACCATCGCCGAGAGCACGATGAGCATGATTTGGAAAAACAATATCGCGCTGCCTGGCTCAGGTCCGATGGCGGCGACGAGCGTGCCGCGTTCGAGCAGGAGGCTCGCCGCTCCCGCCAAAAATGTCAGTAAAATCCCGAGTCCGGCGCCTGCCGGGCCAAGGCGCCCAACCAGGAACAGCAAGCAGGGGCATAGCAGGAACAACATCGGTCCAATTTGTTGCAGCGAGACCGCCGCGGCGATTGCCGCATACAACCCGGCCAACACCAGCGTCGGCGCCAAGAGAGGGGGCACCAGCAACAGGAGCATATCGCGGCGCACCAGATTGAGGGTGAGCGGGGTGATGACCGCCAGCCCCAGCGCCTCCATCAGTACCCCGCGCCACGGCGGATTGTCGAACAAGTCATCGACCGTGACATGGAAGTTCATGATCAACAGTGCCGCCGGCACCAGGGGCGAGACTGCGAGCACCACCGGGACCGCGATGGCAAGGCCGCGCGGAGTGGTGAGGTGATCCGGATGCCATAACACCGCATCGAACAGCGCGGTGGCGACGCTGGCGAACAGAATACTTGCTCCCGCGAACGCCAGGCTCGTTCCGAAATGGTGCCCCAGCACAATCCAGCCCGCCGTCGCGCCCAGGAAGGCCGCGGCCATGATCCCTCGCCGGGTGCGCTGCTCGCACCGCAGCAGCAAGCCGAGCAGCATGCCGTCGAGGATCCAGGTCGGCGACAGCGCCGGGTCGTTGCCGGACAGCGCGCTTCCGGCTGCCAGGGCGGCGGCGCTTGCCACGGCCACCGACACACAGGAAATCAGCCGCCATCGCCGCGTATTGCCAGACACCTGCCACCCTCCACCGCTGGCAGGACCCTAGAAGCGGAGGGTGAACCGGTGGTTAATGCTGGCGCGCGTCAAGCCGCCGAGGTCAGGAAATCACGGTAGCCGAACAGGCCGACCTGCCCTCCGGTATGCAGGAACACGATGTTCTGGTCCGCGGTGTAGTGACCCTTGCGGATCAGATCGATCAGTCCGGCCATGCCCTTGCCGGAGTAGACCGGGTCGAGAAATATCCCCTCCAGCCGGGCGCACAGCATCAGCGCCTCGCCCATTCCGGCGGTTGGGATGCCGTAGCCGTCGCCGACATAGTCGCAATTGGCGACCACCGCCTCACGCCGTATGCCGCCCTTGAGGCCGAGCTTCTCGGCGGTCGACTCGCACAGCTTGTGGACGTTGGCCTCCTGGCGATCGCGCGGGTTGCGCACGCCGATGCCGAGCACGGGAATGCCGGAGTTCAGCGCCTCGAACCCCACCACCAGGCCGGCTTGGGTGCCGGCGCTGCCGGTGGCATGGACCAGAAGGTCGATCCGCAGGCCCATCTCGTTGGCCTGGGCCAGTAGCTCGAGCGCGACATGGGCGTAACCGAGCGCGCCGGTCGGGTTGGAGCCGCCGCCAGGGATCACGTAGACCTTCTCGCCCGCCGCCCGCAGCGCCGCGCCCTTGGCCTCGGCCTCGGCGTTCATGTCGAGCCCGGTCTCGCGGTATTCGATGTTGAGGCCGAGCATGCGGTCGAGCAGCACGTTGCCGTTTTCGAGATAGTCGGTGTCGTTGGTCTTGATGCGGTGTTCCAGCAGCGCCGTGCACTTGAGCCCGAGCTTGGCCGTGGCGGCGGCGGTCTGGCGCACGTGGTTGGACTGCACGGCGCCCTGGGTGACGATATGGGTGGCGCCCTCGGCCATCGCTTCGCCGAGCAGGAATTCAAGTTTGCGGTTCTTGTTGCCGCCAGTGGCAAGCCCGGTCGCGTCGTCGCGCTTGATCCATAGCTGCGGGCCGCCGAGACGGGCAGTCAGCCGCGGCATGAATTCGAGCGGCGTGGGCGCGTGGCAAAGTTTGACACGGGGGAAGCGGGCGAGATGCATGGGACTGGCTTTCCTGCTGCGGCCTGTAACGGCGGGCGTTCTCGTCTGTTTGGTTCAAGGGCGGCGGAATATCAACCCGGCCGTTGCCTTGGCGGCCCTCGGCGGGGCACAATGTGCGCGTCGCGGGCCGTCCGGCGAAACGGGACACCCAAGGCAAGGAGCAGAGGAACATGATCATCCACAGGCGGCGCGGCTGGGAGATTGCGGAACGCGAGGCGACACCGGAGGCGGTGGTGCTGGGGCGGCGCGCACTGCTCGGTGCCGGCGCCGGATTCGGCGCAATGATCGCCGGCGCCAGTCCCGCGGCAGCCCAATGGAACATCTTCGGCCGCCGTCCGAACATGCCCGACCTTGCCGCCCGCAAGCCGCTGCCGGCGCCGATGAACGCCGCCTACGTGCCCGGCCGCGCCCTGACCCCCGAGCTCGAGGCGACGACGTACAACAACTACTACGAATTCGGCGAATCGAAGTCGATCTACGATGCCGCCAAGGGGTTCTCGGTGGAGCCCTGGACCATCGAGATCGCCGGCCAGGTCGCCAAGCCCCGCAAGATCGGCTTCGAGGACCTGCTCAAGCAGGTGACATTGCAGGAACGCGTGACGCGGCATCGCTGCGTCGAGCGCTGGGCGATGACGGTGCCCTGGGTCGGCTTCCCGCTGGCCGACCTGGTGAAGATCGCCGAACCGACGAGTGCCGCGAAATTCATCATTTTCACCACGGCGGCCGACAAGAAAACCATGCCGGGCCTCAATCGCTCGTATTACCCGTGGCCCTATGTCGAGGGCGTCACCATGGAGGAGGCGGCGAACGATCTGTCCTTCATCTCGGTCGGCATGTACGGCAAAGTCCTGCCGACCCAGAACGGCGCGCCGCTGCGCCTCACTTTGCCGTGGAAATACGGCTTCAAGCACGCCAAGGCGATCGTCAAGATCGAGTTCTCGGCGAAGCGGCCGGTCTCGTTCTGGGAGGCGCTGAACCCCGGCGAATACGGGTTCTAGGCCAACATCAACCCCGCCGTGGCGCATCCGCGCTGGAGCCAGTCGACTGAGACGCTGCTCGGCACCGACGAGACCGTGCCGACCAAGATATGGAACGGCTACGGCGAATTCGTGGCCGGCATGTATGCCGACAAGAAGAACGAACGGCTGTTCGCTTGAGCAAGGCGGCCTCCATCATTCCGCGCAGCCTCGGCGTGCTTGCCGCGCTGTGTTTCGTGGGGGCCGCGTCGCTCGCCATCATCTACCCGCCGCTCACGACCCTGCGGCGGCTGCTATTTCAGCTCAATCCGGACCTCCCGCAACACGTGCAGGACGTCGTCCGCGACATGTTCGGCGATGAGGCATGGCGCATGGTCGTCCTGCCGTTGCTGATGCGCCCGGCCTGGCTGCTGCCGCTGTCGGCCTCGGTCGTGCTCGCCGGCCTCGCATTCAGCCTGCGTTCCCGCTCGGACGTTTCGGGGCAGCCGAGGTTGCGGAACTGATGTCGGTCCCGGGGGCGGCCGTCACCGCCCCCGGGGTTTTCGTCACGGCACCAAATGCGCCACGCGCGGCTTCACCTCTTCCTGGATGAGCCGCAGCGAGTTGTGCCAAACGTCGGGATTGTCGGCGTAGTCGAAGCCGAAGACCAGCAACTGCCCGAAGCCGCCGACGTCGTCGTAGACCACCTCCAGCTTCTTCGCGACCGTCTCGGGCGAGCCGATCAGCCAGTTGTGGTGGGCGCAATATTCCACCGTCACGTCCTCGTCGGGCACCGACTGGTCGTGCTTGAGGAATTCCTTGAAGCCGAAATTGGCGAGCAGCGGCAGGAAGTATTCGCCCATCATGCGGCCCATCATGCCCTTGACGGAGAGTTCCCACGCCAACTCGTCGGTCTCGGCGACGAAGATCTCGCGCACCAGGCGCCATTCCTTGCGGTCCGGCGTGCGGCCGGACTTCTTGGCGCCGGCCTCGACGCTTTCCCAATGGCTTTTCACATAGGCCGGGTTGAGGTTGAGGCTCATCGGGATGTAGCCGAACTCACCGGCCATTTTCAGCGTGTCGGAGTTCTTCGACAGCCCGGCGACGCCGATCGGCGGGTGCGGCTGCTGCAGCGGCTTGATGTGGGGCTTGAGGAAGCCGAACATGGTGTCGGGCTTGTTGACCGTCCAGTGCTTGCCCTTGTGTTCCCACGGGCCTTCCTGGCTCCACATCTTGAGGATGATGTCGAGCGACTCGCGGGTCATCTCGCGATTGGCGCCGGACATGCCGTCGACGTTGAACATCACCCAGTCGCTCGGCAGGCCGGAGGCGGCGATGCCGAAATTGAGCCGCCCCTCGGAGAGATGGTCGAGCATGGCGACGCGGTTGGCGAGTTCGGCGGGGTGATGGTACGGCAGCAGGAAGCCGCCCGGCCCGATGCGCAGCCGCTTGGTCTGGAGCAGCGCCTGGGCGATCAGCAGGTCGGGCGCGGGGTGCGGCTCCCAGGGGGCGGTGTGATGCTCGCCGATCCAGGCCTCGGTAAATCCGAGCTCATCGAGCCAGCGCATCGTCTGGAGGTCCCAGTCATGCCCGGCCTTGAGGCCGCGCTCGGGTGGATGCGAGGGCATCGTGAAATAGCCGAATTCCATGTTGTTTCCTCATCGCTTACTTGGGCACTCGCTGTGCCGGCGCCCGATGCTAGCCGCGACGATGGGCCTTTAGAAGCGCCAGCCTGAGCCTTCCGGTGCTTTTGTCGGCGATTTCACGCGACGCGCCGCTACGGCCGGCCCGCCGGCAAAGCGGGGATCCAGGTGCGGATATCCGACCAGTACTGCGTCGCCCAGTAGGCGGCGGCGCAGCCGGCTTGGGGGGGGACCGCGGGCAACCGGGCCTGGATCAGCGCCGTGATCGCCGGGCCGCCCGGCATTTGCGCCTTGGCCGCCGTGGCGGCGCCCTGCGCCTTGGCGGTCGCGGCTGAATTGGCCGGCAGCTTGGCCAACTCCGCCTCCACCATCGTCCGCACGCGCGCATTGACCGCGTCACAGGCGGTCGGCGTTCCCTCGATCTGGGCCGGCAGGAAATAGGCCCCGGCCAGGACTGCGATGATGAGCAGTAGAAGCATTTTCATGCCCCAGCGGTAACATATCCGCCCCCAACGCGCCAGTTCGGCAAATTTTGAAACCCCGCACGGGGATCAGACCCCGAGCAGCTCGCGCGCGATGTCGATCACCCGGTAGGCTTCGCTCCACAGCTTGTAGCCGGCAATTTCGGAGAGCCGCACGAAACGCGCTTCGGCAGCATCACTGTCGCCGACGGGGGCACCGGCTTCCCAGCGCCCGGCGAAATCGACGATGGTGTAGTGATAGCGCACCCGCCCGTCCGGATCGCGGGTGATGCTGTCGACATGGGCGGCGAGATGCAGGGTGCCGACGGTGACGCCGGTCTCCTCCAGCAACTCCCGCCGGGCGGCCGCCTCGGCGGGTTCGCCGACCTCCTGCGCGCCGCCGGGCAGGCTCCAAGTGCCGTAGTTCGGCGCCTTGCCGCGGCGGATCAACAGCACTTCCCCCACCCCGTCCGAAGTCGGCCGCAGCACGACGACGCCGATGCCGATGATCGGCCGCGCGGGATACTCCCGGCTCACTCGCTGGCCGGCGCGTCGCCGGTTTTCTCTGGCTCGCTGGCTTTAAGGTCGTCCATGGTCGGCAGGAAGGATTTTTCCTTCCACACCCCGAGCTGATAGGCCCAGCCATGCACCCGTGCCGCTAGCGCCGCGGCGGCGTCCTTGGCGGCATCGCTGCCGACCACGGCGAACTGGGCCCAGAGGTCTTTCTCGGTCTTGAACAGCGTGGCGGTCACCAGCATGCCGTCGGTGGTGGTGATGAGTGCGGTACCGATTTTCTCGCCTGGCTGCTCGGCCGCGGGCCTTACATCGGTGAGCGTCAGCGCGTCGAGCGCGCGGCTGACTTCCTCGATGCGGTAGTCATCGAGCTTGGGATGCTCGGTGGGCGCCACCAGGGCGAAGGCCCCGTCGGTGCGGCCGAATTCCAGCGCGATATCGCCGCGGGTGGCCACCACTTTGGCGATCCTGGCGGCGGGGATGCTGACGATGTCACGCTCGAACCACAGTTGCGGGTCGGCGTCGAGCGGTAGGCGCCCCTCGGCCAGCCAGGACTGCGCCTCGCCGGGCCGGCGGATGAACAGGGTCTCGGGTACGCTGCCCTGGGTGCGCACGCGGCGATGGCCGACGATCAGTTCCAGCATCGGCTTGCCATCGGCGCTGAGCAGACGGAGCAGGTTGGCGGTGCCGGTGGGGGAGGGGTCTTCCACGCCGAGGCGGTTGTATTGCGTGGGGTCGGACGTGCGGGCCTCGGTGATGCGCAGTTCGGTGAGCCCGGTGAGCAACTCGCGCAGCCGGTCCTGCTGCACCGGGAAGCCGGCGCGGTCGGCGAGGCCCCATTTGCCGGCGGCCTGGACGATCCCCATCGTCACGCCCTTGCTGGTGATCTCGATGCGGCTGACCTGCCCGAGCTTCGCGGCAAGGCCGGGGAACACCAGCGTGCCGCGCGCCACCTCGATCTGTGCGGGTGGGGCGCTGCTGATGCCGAACTGCCAGGCGGCGCCAAGCACCGCCACGGCGGCGACGGCGAGGAGGAGGGAGGTGCGCTGTTGCATATCGCTCTCCTCAGGCCCGTGCCGCGGCGCGCTGGCGGCGGCGCAGCACGCCGAGCCCGACCGCGAGCACCGTCAGCAGCGCCGGCACCAGGAAGATGTTGAACAAGCGCAGCCGCGATTCCAGGCTGATGATATCGCGCCGCAACTCAAGCTGCACGTTGCGCAGCTTCACCCGCGTCGCCGTCACATCCTTGCGCAAATCGTCGATCGCGGTGCGCTGCTGCTCGGAGATCACCGCCGCCGCGCCCTGCTCGCCGCGCCCGGTGCGCAAAGTGGTCAGCTTCTTCTGCGTTTCGTCGAGATGGGCCTGCAACTCGCGCTCGGTCTGGCGATACCGCGCCTCGGCGTCGCGCTGCATGTTGTCGACCAGCTCGAACGGGCGCAGCGAGGTGCCGCGGCTGCGCAGGCCGATCAGCGCGTCGCCGCCGGCGAGGGTGCCGAGCAGGTTGGCGACGAAGGGGCCGTTGTCGCTGAAGGGGGTGGCCTGCTGCTGGCCAAAGAAATCCTGCACCTGCACCCAGAACCGGTCGGCCAGGATGTCGCTGTCCGCCGCGATCACTAAATTTGCGGGCTCGGCGGTCACCGCGATATGGGCGGGGAAGTTGTCGGGCCGCTTCACCTCGGCGCCGTTCGCGTCCTTACCGGGCGGCGGGGCTTCGGTGAAGGCCGATTTCAGCACGCCGCGCACGCGGGCCGCGATCACGTAGGGGCCACCCTCGCTCTTGAAATTGCCGAGGATTTCGACGGGGTTGGGGTTGGCCTTCACCTTCTCCAGCGCCAGCGGCCCGGCCTTGGGGCTCGCGGTGAGCAGCGGCGTGAAGGTGATGTCCGCGCCCGCCTTCTTGCTGATGAAGCCAGGCGAGGCGACGGTGACCTGGGAGAGATCAGCGGTCGCCGGGTCCTCGTGGTTCACGCCGGCGCGAATATTGTACCAGGCGACGTAATCAACCGACTGCACACGGTCGCCGGGATTGGCGCGCACCCGCCATGCCCCGGTGATGTCGCCGACCACTTTGGTGGGGTCGTAGTCGATGCCCCAGGCGGCGAACAGCTTGGCGAGATTGCTGCCGGTCTCGGTGGGGCGCTGGCCGGTCGGGTTCGGCGCCATCGCCTGGCCCTCGCTGTGCGGATCGACCATCGCCATCAGCCGCCCGCCGCGCATGACGAACTGGTCGATCGCGTAGAGGGCGCCCTCAGACAGGTTTTGCGCGTGGGCCACCAGCAGCACCTGGATGTCCGGGTCGACTGCCTGAACGTCGGGCTGCACGTTGCGCACGGTGAAGGTCTGGCGGAGTTGCAGCATGGAGACCCAGGGCGCGCCCGCGCCGGGGTTCTGCCGCATCATCATCATCATTCGCGGATCGCCGTCGAGCGGCAGGGAGGACAGCACCCCCATCACCGGGCGCGCCGGGCTCGACAACTCGTAGATCAGCTTGGTGAGATCGAACTCGAGGAAGCGCTCGCGCTCCGGCTGGAAGAAGGCGATGGTCCGCTCGTCATCCAGCAGGTTGGAGCCGGCGAGGCCGAAATAGACCTGCTCGCCGGACTGGTCGATCGGCACGCCCTGGATGCCGAAGGCGATCGCGCGGTCCTCGGTGTCGCTGAAGGGCTCGGGGTCGAGGAATTCGAGCTTGATCTTGCCGGAGGAGACGGCGGCGTATTCGCGCAGCATCTCGCGCACCCGGTCGGCATAGGCGCCATATACCGGCACCCGGCCGCCCAACGCGCGGGAATAATACATCCGCAGCGTGATCGGGTCCTTGAGCCCGCCGAGGATTTTCCGCGTGCCGTCATTCAGCGTGTAGAGCTTCTGCCGGGTGAGATCGAGCTGGGCGCGGCCCATCCTTGTCTCGATCAGCACGTTGATACCGACCAGCAAGGCGAAGACGGCGATGACGCCGATGAGCGAGGAGGAGAAGCGACGCATGGTTCAATCCGCCTTGCGGTGTTCGACGATCACCGTGTTCAGGAACAGCCAGAACCCGATGAAGGAGGCGAAAAAGATGACGTCGCGCAGCGAAATCACGCCGCGGGTGAAGCCCTGGAACCGCTCGGCGACCGACAGGCGGCGCACGATCTCGGCCAGCGCCGGCGAGGTCTTGGCCAGGAAGTCGGTCACCAGCGGATAGGAGGCGACCGCGAAAAGGAAGCACACCGCCACCCCCAGCACGAAGGCGATCACCTGGTTTTTGGTCGCCGCCGACAAGGCCGAGCCGATCGACAGAAAGGCGCCCGCCACCAGCAGCCCGCCGGCATAGCCGCTGGCGATCACGCCGTTGTCGGGTTGGCCGAGGTAGTTGATGGTGATGATGAACGGGAAGGTGAGCGCGAGCGCGATGGCGCAGAAGGCCCAGGCGGCGAGGAATTTGCCGAGCACCGCCTGGCCCTGGGTGATCGGCAGGGTCAGCAGCAGCTCGATGGTGCCGAGCCGGCGCTCCTCCGCCCAGAGGCGCATGGTGAGTGCGGGGATCAGCAGCAGGAACACCCAGGGCAGAAAGTTGAAGAAGGGTGCGAGGTCGGCCTGGCCGCGCTCGAAGAAATTGCCGAGGTTGAAGGTCAGCACCCCCTGGAGCGCCAGGAAGATGACGATGAACACGACGGCGACGGGGGTGGCGAAATAGGCGGCCAGTTCGCGCCGCGCGACGATCAGCATGTTGCGCATGGTCAGGCCGCCTTCACTTGCGTCATGGCGCGGAACACGTCGTCGAGCTTGCCGGAGGGGTGGCGGGCCTCAAGCTCGGCCGGCGTGCCATCGGCGACGATGCGGCCATGCGCGATGATGATCGCCCGCGTGCACACCGCGCCGACCTCTTCGAGGATATGGGTGGAAATCACGATCGCCTTCTCCGGCGCCATGCGGGCGATCAGCGCGCGCACCTCGTGCTTCTGGTTGGGGTCGAGCCCATCGGTCGGCTCGTCGAGCACCAGCACCGGCGGGTCATGCAGCATGGATTGCGCGAGGCCGACGCGGCGCTTGAACCCCTTGGACAGCGTCTCCACCGGTTGCAGCCGCACGCTGTCGAGCTGGGTGAGCCCGATCGCATGTTCCACCCGGTCCGCCGCCTCGCCGCCGTTGTAGCCGCGCACGGCGGCGACGAAGCGGAGGAAGCCGGTCACCGTCATGTCCGGATAAACCGGCGCCCCTTCGGGTAGGAAGCCGAGCGCCTTGCGCGCGGCGATGGAGTCGCGCTGAACGTCATGCCCGCAGATCCGCGCCGTGCCGGCGCTGGGCGTCATGAACCCCGCGAGCATGCGCATGGTGGTGGATTTGCCGGCGCCGTTGGGGCCGAGAAACCCCAGCACCTCACCGCGCTTGACGGTGAATGACACGTCATCCACCGCGGTGAACGCGCCGAAACGCTTCGTCAGACCTTCGATTTCAATCAGGGCCGTCACCCAAGTTTCCCCTTATGCTGGTCCTGGCGATTGACGGAGATAGAGCAAACCCGCGCCATTGCAAGCCGTTGACGCGTGAAGAAGCGGCAACCTCTCACCCCGAATGGATGGTGCGGAAGGCGGCCATTCGGCCGAACAGCCGCAGCAGGGGGCGGGCAGCCTTGCCGCGGTCAGTCTGATCCAGCCGCGGGTCCTTCTGCAACAGCAGTGCCGCGTCCTGCCCGGCCATGTGCAGCAGGTCCTCGTCGTCGATCGGATGGGCGATGCCCGATTGCTTGGTGCCCAACAGGTCCCCGCCGCCGCGCAGGCGAAAATCCTCGTCGGCGATGCGAAACCCGTCCTCGGTGTCACGCAGCAGCAGCAGGCGCTTGCGGGCGAAGGGCAGCATGAAATCGTCATGCAGCATCAGGCAGAAGCTGACCGCGGCGCCACGCCCGACCCGGCCGCGCAGCTGGTGGAGCTGGGCGAGGCCGAAGCGCTCAGCATGCTCCACCACCATCACGCTGGCCTCGGGCACATCGACGCCGACCTCGATCACCGTGGTCGCCACCAGCAACCGCGTGCGCCCGGCGGCGAAATCGGCGAGGGCGGCCTCGCGCACCGCGCTGTCCTGGCGGCCATGGGCGAGGCCGACCGCAGCGCCGAAATGCTGGCGCAGATCGGCGTAGCGCGCCTCGGCGGCAGCGAGATCGAGGTCCGCGTTTTCCTCCACCAGCGGACACACCCAGTAGACCCGCGCCCCTTCGTCGAGCTTGCGGGAAATCGCCGCCACCACGTCCGCCATGGTGGAGAGCTTGTGCAGCGTGGTGCGCACCGGCGTGCGCCCGGCCGGCTTGTCGCGTATGCGGCTCACCGTCATCTCGCCCCATTGGGTGAGCAGCAACGTGCGTGGAATTGGCGTCGCGGTCATCACCAGCACGTCGGTCGCGTCGCCCTTGGCGCCGAGCAGGAGGCGCTGATCGACGCCGAAGCGGTGCTGTTCGTCGATCACGGCGAGGCCGAGGTCGTGGAACTCCACCCCTTTCTGCACCAGCGCATGGGTGCCGACCACGATGGGCAGCGAGCCATCCGCGAGACCGGCGAGTATTTTCGCCCGCGCCTTGCCTTTGACCGCCCCGATCAGCAGCGCCGCGGGCACGGGGGAGATGCGCTCCAGCGTGCGGATGTGCTGGCGCGCGAGCAGCTCGGTGGGCGCCATGATCGCCGCCTGGGCGCCCGATTCGACCGCGCGCAGCATCGCAAGGATCGCCACCAGCGTCTTGCCGGAACCGACATCGCCTTGCAGCAGGCGGAGCATCCGCCGGGGCGCCGCCAGGTCGCCGTCGATTTCGGCCAGTGCCTCGTTTTGTGCGTGGGTCGGCTTGTGCCCGAAGGCGGCGAGCGCCTGGGCACGCATCACGCCGGTGCCAAGCATAGCGCGGCCCGGGCGCTCGCGGTTGCGGTTGCGCACGATGGTGAGGGCGATCTGCCCGGCCAGCAGCTCGTCATAGGCCAGCCGGCGGCGCAGTTCGGGTGGCGGCGGGCTGTCGGGCACCTGCAAGCCCTTGAGCGCCTCGGCGAAGGGAGGCCATTTCTCGCGCTTCAGCAGCGCCGGGTCATGCCACTCTGCCAGCGGCGGCACGCGGCCCACCGCCTCGGCGACGGGGCGGCGCAGGTGCCAGCCGAACAGCCCCGCCGTCAGCGGCCACACCGGCTCGAACACCGGCAGCATCCCCGCCCGGTCGGCCGGGGTGACGTGGTCGGGGTGCACCATCTGGCGGCGATCATCGAACTTGCCGGAGACCAGGTACTTGCCACCGGGGTTGAGCTTGCCGGTGGGAAAGCGCTGAAAATACAGCAATTCGCCGAACCCGGTGGCATCGCCCACCACCACCCGGGTGGGCTGGCGCGGCGTGCCGGGTGGCTCGATACGGATCACCTCGACCTCCAACGTCACCACCGCGCCGGGCTTGGCATCCCGCAGCGTCGCCCGGGTGCGGCGGTCGATGTAGCTTTCGGGCAGGTGATACAGCAGGTCGATCACCTCGCTGCCGCCGATGGCGCGCGCCATCAGCTTGCCCACCGCGTCGCCAACGCCGCGCAGGCTGGTCAGGGGTGCGAAAAGGGGCGCGAGGGGATCGGTTTCCACGGGCTGACACTGCGCAATGCCACGCGTATATGACAAGCCATCCATGACCGACCATCCCCTCACGCGCGACGAGACCCGCCGCCGACGCCTGCTTTTCCGCGCCACCCATCGCGGCACCCATGAAACCGACCTGCTGATCGGCGGCTTCGTCGCCGCGCGCCTGGCCAGCCTCAGCGCGGCTGATATGGACGCGCTGGAGGAGATCATGGAACTGCCCGACACGTTCCTGGCGGATTGGCTGACCGGGCGGTTGCCGATTCCGCAGGACGTCGATTCGCCGATGCTGCGCGCCATCAAGGACGCCGCCGGCTCATGAGCGCGGTCACCGTCTACGGCGCGCCCGAGGGGTGGGACGCCCAACTCCTCGCGCGCCGCGCCGCCGAGCACCCCGGGCCGCTGCTGCATGCCGCCCGCGATGACTCGCGCATGGCCCGTCTCGCCGAGGCGTTGGCTTTCTTCGCGCCCGAGGCCGAGATCCTGCGCGTCCCCGCCTGGGACTGCCTGCCGTACGACCGCGTTTCGCCCAACCCGGAACTCGTCTCCGAACGCATCGCCACCCTCGCCCGGCTGCTGGAGAAGCCCACCCGCCCGCGCATCGTGCTGACCACCGTCAACGCCCTCATCCAGCGCGTGCCGCCCCGCCATGTGTTCCAGGACGCCAGCCTGGTGCTCGCCGTCGGCGCCATCGTGAAGCCGGAGGATGTCACCCGCTTCCTCGAAGCCAACGGCTACGGCCGTGCCGCCACCGTGATGGAGCCCGGCGAATACGCCACCCGCGGCGGCATCATGGACATCTTCCCCGCCGGCCTGCCCGAGCCGGTGCGGCTCGATTTCTTCGGCGACACCATCGAAAGCATCCGCGCCTTCGAACCCACGACCCAGCGCAGCGCCGTCGCCGTCAAATCCCTCACTTTGCGACCGGTCTCCGAGGTGTTTCTCGACAAGGAGTCGGTCGCCCGCTTCCGCACCGCCTGGCGCGAGCTGTTCAGCAACGCCGCCGCCACTGATCCGATCTACCTCTCGATTTCCGACGGCCGCCGCCATCCCGGCATGGAACACTGGGTGCCGCTGTTCCACGACACCATGGAAACCCTGCTCGACTATTTGCCCGGCGCCTCCGTCAGCCTCGACCACCAGGGCGCGGACGTGCTGAACGCGCGCCTGGAGATGATCGCCGACCACTACGCCGCCCGCCGCGCCGTGCCGCGCGACGGCGAGACGCCGTACCGCCCGCTGCCCCCCGAGCGCCTGTTCCTCGACCGCGACGGCTGGGATGCGATGCTGGCCACCCAGCCGTTCTTCGCATTCTCCGCTTTCGGCAAGCCCGACGGCGGCGCCGGGG
>JAPLOH010000266.1:0-372 GCA_026400845.1 Alphaproteobacteria bacterium | reverse complement strand
CCGGTGGCCGCCCGGGACCCATCTTCGCGCAAGCCGCCGGCGGCCCCGGCATCAACGTATTCGACCAGCTGCACGCCCAGGCCGAACGCTGGTCACGCGAGGGCAGGGGCCTCGTCGTCGCCGCCTGGACCCGCGGCTCGCGCGAACGCCTCGCCAATTTGCTGCGCGAGCACGGCTTCGCCCCCGCGATGGCGGAGTCCTGGCACGAGGCGCAGGCGCACGCCGTCAGCCTCGTCATCCTCGGGCTCGAACGCGGCTTCGTCGCCGACCTCGGCCACCCGGCGGACGAGGTCGGCGTCGGGCACCCCGGCGTGCGTGGCGGTGAGCAGGCGGTTCAGGCGGTCGGGCGGCATACCAGACATGATCCGCCAG
>JAPLOH010000034.1 GCA_026400845.1 Alphaproteobacteria bacterium | reverse complement strand
GCGGCGCGCCGCAGCCTCCGCGGCTGCTGGTCTATGGCGTCGCTGGTGTCGGCAAAACCAAGCTGGCAACCGACGCGCCGGCGCCGGTGTTCCTGCAGACCGAGGACGGTCTCGGCAAGCTGGGTGCGGCCACCTTCGGGGTGCTGCGCAGCTACGCCGACGTCCAGGATGCGCTCGACGTGCTGCTGGAGCAGCCGCACGACTTCCAGACGGTCGTAGTCGATAGCCTCGACTGGCTGGAGCCGCTGATCTGGCGGGAGACGGCCGCGCGCAATAAGTGGACTGACATCGAGCAGCCCGGCTACGGCAAGGGCTATGCCGCGGCGTTGGACACCTGGCGCGGCTTCCTCGACGGGATGAACCTGTTGCGCGGCGCGCGCGGCATGGCGGTGATCCTGATCGCGCACGCCGACATCAAGCGCTTCGACAGTCCGGAGACCGAGCCCTACGACCGCTACCAGCCGAAGCTCCATAGCCGCGCCGCAGCGCTGGTTCAGGAGCACGTCGATGCCGTGCTGTTCGCCAACTACCGCGTTAGCACCATCAAGTCCGACGCCGGCTTCGGCAAGAAGGTCGTTCGCGGCGTGAGCGGCGGCGACCGGCTGCTGCACACCATCGAGCGGCCAGCCTTTCTCGCCAAGAACCGCTTCGGCCTCGAAGAGAGCATCGATCTCAACTGGGCCGAGCTCGCTGCCGGCATCCCGTACTACGCGGCCAGCGCCGACCCCAACGCAAACACTGGAGCCTGATCCATGGCACAAATCAGCTTCGACGCCAGCGGCGTCGAGCCCGCCGTTCCGTTCGAGTTGCTGCCGCCCGGCAAATACCGCGCGCAGATCGTGCAGAGCGAGATGCAGCCGACCAAACAGGGCGACGGGCAGATGCTCTGCCTCGAGTTCGACGTGCTCGATGGTTCCTACCAGGGCCGCAAGCTCTGGGAGCGGCTGAACCTGGTCAATCGCAGCCAGCAGACTGTCGAGATCGCGCAGCGGCAGCTTTCGGCGATCTGCCATGCCGTCGATCGCATCCAGGTCACCGACAGCGAGCAACTGCACTTCCGGCCGATGCTGCTGACGGTTGCGGTCGAGCAGGACAAGCGGGATGAAAACCTTCCCCTTGAGGAGCGGCGTAAGCAGAACCGGATCAAGGGATTTGCCAGGGCGTCCAGTGCGGTAGCGGCTCCGGCGCAACGGACAGCGCCGGCACAGCGCACGGCACCGGCCCCTGCGGCGCTGCCACGCACGCCAGCGGCTACCGTCACCGCGGCACCGGCCACCACCGCGGCGAACACGCAGCTGGTCGATGCGCCGTGGCGGCGGGCGGGCTGAGGCACCACGGCCATGGCCACTCTCCCCACCCCCTCCACGCCCACGGTCTCGGCCATCTACACCGCCTACGAGGCGGCGGCCGACACCGGCTGGCGTGAGCATCTCGGTGCCTCCCTGATAGGTACCGGGTGCGACCGCGCGCTGTGGTATTCGTTCCGTTGGGCAACCCGGGCCCGGCACACCGGACGACTGCTGCGGCTGTTCGAAACCGGGAACCTGGCCGAGGCCCGCTTTGTCGCTGACCTGCGCAGGATCGGCGTCACCGTGCTCGACATCGACCCGGCGTCGGGGCGGCAGTGGAACCTGCGCGATACCGGCGGCCACTTCGGCGGCAGCATGGACGCTGTAGCAATCGGCTTTCCCGAGGCGCCGAAAGCCTGGCACGTCTGCGAGTTCAAGACCCACAGCCTGAAGTCGTTCACCAAGTTGCAGGCAGAGGGGGTCGAGAAGTCGAAGCCGCTGCACTGGGCGCAGATGCAGGCGTACATGCATCTCGCCGGGATCGAGCGCGCCTTCTATCTCGCGGTCTGCAAGGACAATGACGCGCTCTACCAGGAACGCCTTCACCACGATGCTGAGGCCGGTATGCGTATCCTGGCGCGGGCGCAGCGGTTGGTTGCCGCGTCCCGACCGCCGGCACGGATCAGTGAGGATCTCGCCTGGTGGGAATGCCGGTTCTGCGATCACCATGCCGTCTGCCACGGCGACGTGGCGATCGAACGCCATTGCCGGTCCTGTCTCCACGCCACACCGGTCGCCGATGGCGCCTGGGACTGCAACCGCCATCAGACACCGCTCTCACGCCGCGATCAGGTCGCCGGCTGTGCGGCGCATCTCTACATCCCCGACTTGGTGCCGGGCGAGCAGATCGACGCCGGCGAGGACTGGGTCAGCTATCGCCTTCCCAACCGCAATACCTGGCGCGACGGGGTGGCGGCATGAGCATCTCACTCCGCCCCTATCAGCGCGCCGCCATCGACGCGCTGTATGGCTACTTCGCCACCGACACCGGCAATCCGCTCATCGTGCTGCCAACAGGCACGGGCAAGAGCCTGTGTATTGCCGGCTTCATCCGCGAGGCCATCACCGCCTACGCCGACACCCGAGTC
>JAPLOH010000360.1:9092-11666 GCA_026400845.1 Alphaproteobacteria bacterium | reverse complement strand
CTGCGCGGCGATTCCGGCCGATCTGCTGGAGAGCCAGTTGTTCGGCCATGCCCGCGGCGCCTTCACCGGGGCGGTGGCCGAGCGCATCGGCTCCTTCCGCGAGGCCGATGGCGGCACGCTGTTCCTCGATGAGATCGGCGACATGGCGCTGGCCTTGCAGGCGAAAATCCTGCGCGCGCTGCAGGAGCGGGTGATCACCCCCGTGGGCGGCAAGCCGGTCGGCGTGGATGTCTGCATCGTCGCCGCCACGCATCAGGACCTCGCGGCGCGGGTGCGCGAGGGGCGGTTCCGCGAGGACCTCTACTGGCGGCTCGGCGTGGTGCCGATCCATCTCGCCCCCCTGCGTGAGCGGCTGGCCGATATCGTGCCGCTGGCCGAGCACATGCTGGCCCGGCTCGGCGACCCGCCCCGCCGCCTCACCGCCGCCGCCTGCGCGCGGCTGCTCGGGCACCCCTGGCCCGGCAATGTGCGCGAGCTGCGCAATGCGATGGAGCGCGCGGCGGCGCTGGCCCGGCGGCCGGTGATCGACGCCGAGGACCTCGGCTTCCTCGCGCCCACGGAAGCCGCCGTCGATGCCGACCTGCCGGCCGGCGATCTGCCCACCGCGGTCGCTCGGTTGGAGGGGGTGATGATCCGCCGCGCTTTGCTGGAGACCGGCGGCAATCGTGCCGAGGCGGCGCGGCGGCTCGGCATTCACCGCCAGCTGCTGTACGAGAAAATGAAGCGACTTGGGCTGGAGACGTCCGAAATCCGGACATAAGGCGTCGCGAAGCCGGACGGCGCGCATGTCTTCGGCCGAAGTGAGTAGCGTAAATTCAATATGTTAAGCGCTGGCACGCCGGATGCAGTTCAGGATGGTGCGGACTGCTTCTGTCCGAATTTGACGGAGACCTGAGATGACCAAATTTAAGACTGCCCTGTCCGCCGGCTGCCTCCTGCTCGCCAGCGCGGGCTTCGCCGGGGCGCAACCGGCCGCGCAATCGGGGCCGACCTATGACCCGGCGCAGCTTCCCTCGTCGAAGGGCGTGGTGTCGCAATATCTGCTGTCGCCGCGTGGCGATATCGAGGGGCTGCTGCTCGCCGATGGCACCGAGGTGCATATCAACCCGATGCTCTCCACCGAGATGGCCTTCACCGTGAAGCCCGGCGACAGCGTGACCATTCGCGGCCTCAAGGCCAAGAACACCCCGATGATCGCCGCCGCCACCGTCACCAATGACGCCTCTGGCGCCACGGTGGCTGGCCGCATGGGCCACGGCATGCATGAGCGCGGCGCCAATATCGAGGCCGAGGGCACCGTGAAGGCTGCGCTGCATGAGCCGCGCGGCGAGATCAACGGCGTGCTGCTCGACAATGGCACAGTGGTGCGCCTGCCGCCCGCCGAGGCGAAGAAATTCGCCGCCCAGCTCGCAATCGGGCAGCCCGTCTACGTGCGCGGCATGGGCGTCTCCTCGCCGCTCGGCAAGGTCGTGCTGGCCCGACAGATCGGTGCGGACCGCACCAAGCTTGCCGATGTCGCGATGCCCCGCATGCACGGGCCGGATGGCAAGATGCACGGCATGATGCGCGGCCACGGCCCGATGGGCGGTAAGCCGCCTTCGGACGATTGACCCTCATAACGCAGGCAGGGTTTGTATCAGCGCTCGATGACCAGGACATATCGGGCAAGAAAGCCAGGGGCGCGGCGTGAGCCGCGTCCCTGTCGCGACTGGGCTTTGCGGCACCCGGCTTGCGGCGGGCGCGGGGGCGTCCTAGCTTGGGGCACTGAAACATGGTTCAAGCGGAGGAACTCGCGATGCTCACAGGCAATCTCGTCGCCCTTATCACGCCCATGCGGGCCGATGGATCGGTCGATGAGAAGAAACTGGCCGATTTCGCGGAATGGCAGATCAAAGAGGGCACCGCGGCACTCGTGCCGACCGGCACCACCGGCGAGTCGCCGACCCTCAGCCATGCCGAGCACAAGCGGGTTGTCGAGATCGTTATCGAGGTTGCCGCCGGTCGTGTGCCGGTGATCGCCGGAACCGGTTCCAATTCAACGTCCGAGGCGCTGGAACTGACCGCACATGCCAAGAAAGCCGGCGCCGATATGGCGATGCTGGTGACGCCGTACTACAACAAGCCGACCCAGGAGGGGATGTATCTGCACTTCTCCGCGGTGGCCAAGGCAGTCGACATCCCCATCATCATCTACAACATTCCCGGCCGCTCGGTGGTCGACATGCAGCCCGAGACGATGGGCCGGCTCGCCAAAATCAAGAACATCGTCGGCGTGAAGGATGCCACGGCGAACTTGGCGCGTCCGTACTACACGCGACGTGAATGCGGCGCGGAGTTTATGCAGTTTACCGGCGAGGATCACATGGCCATCGCCTTCCTCGCGGTCGGCGGGCATGGCTGCATCTCGGTCACTGGCAACATTGCGCCCCGGTTGTGCGCCGACATGCACCGTCTCTGGCACGAGGGCCGCCATGACGAGGCGATGGCGATCCAGGAGCGACTGATCCCGCTGCATGACGCGCTGTTCAGCGAAACCAGCCCGGGCCCGGTGAAATACGCCGCTTCCCTGCTGGG
>JAPLOH010000360.1:0-9073 GCA_026400845.1 Alphaproteobacteria bacterium | reverse complement strand
TGCTGGGTCTGACCGACGAACACGTCCGCATCCCGCTCGCGCCCCCCGCGGAGGCCACGCGCGCGCGCGTCCGCGCCGCCATGGCGCATGCGGGAATTTTGAACTGAAGGTGCGATGAACGCCGCGGCCGCGAAGAAAAAATCGAGCCTGATCAGCCACGGCATCGCCTCGCAGAACCGCAAGGCGCGGTTCGACTATTCGATCAAGGAGACCCTGGAAGCAGGGATCGTGCTGCTCGGCCCGGAGGTCAAAAGCCTCCGCGCCGGCCGCGCGACGCTGACCGAGGCCTGGGCCGGTGAGCGGGAGGGGGAACTCTATCTCTTCAACGCCTATATCCCGGAATACCAGGGCGGCGTGCTGTCCCGCTTCGAGCCACGGGCACCGCGCAAGCTGCTGGTGAAGCGCAAGGAAATGCGCCGTCTGCTGGGCGCAGTCGCGCGCGACGGGATGGCCCTGGTGCCGCTCGACATCCACTTCAATCCGCGCGGGATGGCCAAGGTGCAACTCGGCCTCGGCGCCGGGCGCAACAAGGCCGACAAGCGCCACGCCATCGCCGATCGCGACTGGCAACGCGACAAGTCCCGCCTGATGCGCGATCGCGGCTAGGCGACTGTGGCGCCGCGGCCACAGTTCGGCGTGATCGCGGCAACATTACCAAGAGTTAGGGACTTTTCCACCTTGAGAGCTGCTAGTCGACTGTAGCGCTCTAGGAGTCCATTTGGGAGGAACCGTGCCCGTGACCCACGCTCTTTGCCTACGCGGCCTTGCCCTGACGGCCACGATTGCCATTGCCGTCATGCCGTTCGTTGCGGCCCGCGCCGAAGTGCTGTTGACCCAACCGCAGGTCACCGCGATCAGCCCGATTTTCCTGAACCCCAAGGTGAGTCACAAGCCGGTAACTGCCGGCCAATTCGAGCTGGTGATCTGGCAACCCAATCCCAATCGCCCTGATGGTCTCACCGTGCCGGTGACCAGCTGGGACGCAGGGGTGAAGACCGGCCTGCATGTCCCCAACCTGAAGGACGGGCAGACCGGCTACCTCGACAAACCCGGCGTCACCGTCGGCCAGGCGAATGGCGGGGAGGTCGGCGCTTATCTGAATTCGAGTGATCTCTCTTCGCATGGCGCATGCGAGAAAATGATGATCACCGCACTCTACAAATTTCCCGCGGCAGCCGTGAAATACCCCTTTGCAACAACCACCGGCGCAGTAAACGTTAGTTTCGACCTACAAGTACCGACCGCGGTGGGCAGCCCTTCGCCAGGCAACAATGTCTATATTGCTGCCGACCTCGAATACATCGATCCAGTGCGGAAGGTAAAAATATCCAACGGAATCAATATTTTCTACATCAAAACCAAGAATGACGGCGCTCAGGCGGTCGGCTACGACAAATATTCCAACAGCTACATGTTGAACGCTCCGCTGGTCGCAAGTTCAAGTTGGGTGCATCCCTTGCCCGGCAATTCGCCGCGTACCGGGACGCCGTGGACGGGCTACAAACCGTACAATTTCCAGGTCCACCATACCGGCTTGAAGACCGCGCTGGCAGCACTCAAGGCGGCCTATCCTACGCTCAAAATGTCTACCAACCCCAAGGACTACGGGCTGACGAAGTTCCATCTCAATGCCGAGTTGCAATGCAGCCGCGGCCATGCCGAGCTTGGATGGTCGATGCGCAACCTCAAGATCAGCCTCGCCAAGGCACAGTGATTCTGCGGGAATGAGCGGCGCCGACGACACCCCGGAGGGGGCGAACGCCAAACTGATCCGAGCCAAGCAGCGCTGGGCCGCCGACGGGCGGCTGATCACCGGCACCATGGGGGACCCGCAGTTCGATCGTCTGCCCCCCGGCCAGCGCCTCGTGAAGGATTGGCCGGTGCTCGATCTCGGCATCCAGCCGATCATCGACGAGCGCCGCTTTCGGCTCGATATCGACGGCGCGGTGCGCCGGCCGCTCAGTCTGCGGCTGGCCGAATTCATGGCGCTACCGATGGTCGAGCGCGTGTCGGACATGCATTGCGTCACCCAGTGGTCGCGCTACGACAACCACTGGCAGGGAGTCTCGGCCCGCGCGTTGATGGCTGATGTGGAGGTGTCCGACAAGGTGCGCCACGTCGTGTTCCACGCGGTCGATGGCTACACCACCAATGTCTCCCGCGAGCAGTTCGACCAGGACGACGTGCTTCTGGCGCATTCCTGGGAGGGCCAGCCGATCTCCCGCCAGCACGGCGGCCCGGTACGTGTGCTGATCCCCCGCCTCTATTTGTGGAAATCGGCCAAATGGATCCGCCGCATCGAGTTCGCGGCCGGTGACCGGCCGGGTTTCTGGGAGACAAGGGGCTACCACAACAACGGCGATCCCTGGAACGAAGAGCGTTACGGGTGAGCCCTTCGCTTTCAACCACTTAACCGAGGACCGGGCTTGACCCCGGTACGCCGGCCATCCCACTATGGCGTTCCGCCGGCTGGACCAGGGAGACCGCCATGTTCCGCTTCGACAAAACGAGGCTCGATCTCGCCCGCGAGTTCAGGGCCAATCCGTTCGGCGAACACAGCCCGGACCTGCAGTACCTTCTCAATATCGTCCGCGCGCCGCGGCCCGGCCCCTTCCATGTGCTGCTGATCAACGAGGCCGGCCAGCGCTGGACGCTCGCGATGATGGAGCCGGGCAAGCCGCCCAAGTCCACCAACGTCGTCTTCACCGGTCTCGCCGAGGCCGAATGGCACATTTTCCGCGAACGCTGGGCGGCGCTTGCCGGCGAGGAATGCCCCCTGGAATGATGATCTGGCTGATAATGAGCAGCGGAGAACGCCGATGAAACGCGTCATGGGATATTGCGACCGTTGGAGCGCGGCACCGGGCGAAACGGTGCGCTTCATGGTCTCCTGTCTCGATACCGACCGCTACGAGGCTCAACTCGTCCGCCTGCGCCAGCCCGACGCCGGGCCGTTGGCGACGAAGTTCGAACCCGAGGCCATCGCCGCCGCGCTGAACGGAGCGCATCAAGGCCGCCATCAACCGATCCCCGCCGGCAGCCTCGCCGCCGTGCCGGCACATCCGGCGCTGGCGCCCAAGGGCAGCTTCTCCCTCTGTGCCTATGTCTACGCCACCACCCCGGCCAAGGGCCGCCAGGCCTTGATCAGCACCTGGTGTGAGAAGGGGCAGAACGGCTACGCGCTCGAACTCGACGCCAATGCCGCTCTCACCTTCCGCTCCACGGGCACGCTGGTCAGCACCGGCGTGCCGTTGCGCGAGCGCCACTGGTATTTCGTCGCCGCCAGCTACGACGCCGATGCCGGCACGATGACGCTGCATCAGGAACCGATCGCGGCGCATGATTTCCACCCCGAACACGCCGTCAGCGTCATCCGCTCAATCGCGGCCCCGACCCAGCCGACCCATCCGCTGATTTTTGCCGCCCATGCCGATGGCGCCACCGAGCACCCCTCGTCGTGGGGTGGCCGCGCCTTCGCTCATCACTTCAACGGCCGCATCGACTCGCCCCGGCTCGCCGCCGTGGCGCTCGATCGCGCTGGCCTCGCCGGTCTCGCCGCGACTCCGCTCGCAGCACCGCTCGCCACCGTGCTGATCGCGGCGTGGGATTTCAGCCGCGACATCTCCGGCGAGGCGATCACCGATCTCGGCCCGCACCGGCTCGATGGCACCATCGTCAACCTGCCCACGCGGGCCGTGCGCGGCTGGAACTGGGACGGCTCGGAGACCAACTGGACGCATGCGCCGCAGCAATACGGCGCCATCCATTTCCACGACGATGATCTGGTTGATGCCAACTGGGCGAGCGATTTCAATTACACGGTGCCGGACGACCTCCGCTCCGGCGTCTACGCGGTGCATCTGAGCACGCCCGATTTTGACTACCATGTGGTGTTCTTCGTTGTGCCACCCCGCGGAACAGCGCGCTCGAAAACCGCCTTCCTCGCGTCGACCGCCACCTACACCGTCTACCTCAACAACCGCGGCCGCTTCCTCTCGACGATGACCGAGCGCTACCAGGGCCGCGTGACGATGATGGACTGGATCGATGCGCTGTTGATCGAGTTCCCCGAAATGGGACTCTCCACCTATGATCGCCATACCGACGGGACCGGGGTTGCCTACTCAAGCCGCCACCGCCCGCTGCAAAACTTCCGCCCCACCGGCCGGCACTGGAACTTCAACCTCGACCTGTTCATTGTCGACTTCCTGGAGAAGCTCGGCGGCGACTATGACGTCATCACCGAGGAGGATTTGCACAAGCACGGCTACGACCTGCTGAAGCCCTACCAGGTGATCCTCACCGGCTCGCACCCGGAATACGATTCCGCCGACATGCTCGATGCCTTCGAGACCTATCTACGGCGGGGCGGGCGGATGATGTACATGGGCGGCAACGGCTTCTACTGGCGCATCGCCCATCACCCGACGCGCGACGGGGTGATCGAGGTGCGGCGCGCCGAGGGCGGCGTGCGGGCCTGGGATGCCGAGCCGGGCGAGGCGTTCCACTCCTTCACCGGCGAGTACGGCGGGTTGTGGCGGCGCAACATGCGGGCGCCGCAGCGCCTGGTCGGCGTCGGCTTCATCAGCCAGGGCTTCGACAAATGCTCCTATTTCCGCATCACCGATGACGCGAAGAACCCCCGCGCCGCCTGGATGTTCGATGGCGTAGAGGGCGAGTTGCTCGGCGATTTTGGCATACTTCAGGGTGGCGCCGCCGGGCTCGAGATCGACGCGGTGGACCCCAAGCTCGGCACCCCCGGCCATGCGCTGGTGGTGGGGCGCAGCGAGAACCACTCCAACACCTATGAACTCGTCGCCGAGGAGGTGCTGATCCCGCACGGCGCCACCGACGCGGTGATCAACCCGGATATCCACGCCGACATCACCTTCTTCGAAACCGGCAGCGGCGGGGCTATGTTCTCCACCGGCTCCATCGCCTATGCCGGCTCGCTCGGCTGGAACGGGTTCGACAACAACCTCTTCCGCTTCACCAGCAACGTGCTGACCCGCTTCCGCGACCCCACGCCGTTCCCCGATCCCGCGTGAGCCTGCGCGGCTTCCTGCTCGCCGGGCTGTTGCTGATCGCCGGATGTGCCGGCACGTCGGATCTGCCGCCGGTGCCGGCCTATGCGGCGAGCCATCTCAATGCGCTGTCCTGGCGGGCGGTGATCGTTGCCGGCGATGCCAGCATCAGCGCCTTCGACAATGCCGCCGAACGTCTCGCGCGTGATCTCGCGACGCGCAGAGCGGCCGATCCGGCCGATATTCACCGCTACTCCGCCCGCACGCGCCGCCCGGCCGGCATCCAGCTCGCCAGCGTCGGCAACGTGCTCGACGGCATCGCCGCGCTGAAACCGGGCTCCGGCGAGGGGTGCCTGGTGTTCGCCACCGCCCATGGCGCGCAGGACCGCGGGCTGGTGTTCCCCGCGAACCAGTCCGACACCTATCTCGACCCCGACCGGTTGCACCGTGCACTGGCAATCGGGTGCGGCAATGCGCCGACGGTGGTGATCCTCTCCGGCTGCTTTTCCGGCGGCTACCTCCACCCCCCCATGTTGCGCGCCAATCGGGTGATTCTGACGGCGGCACGGCGGGACCGCACGTCCTTCGGTTGCGGTGCCGGCAATGTCTACACCGAGTTCGACGATTGTCTGATCGGCGCGATGGAAAGCGGCCACGGGGCGTGGCAGGATGTTTTTTCCGCTGCCCGGCTTTGCGTTTCCGCGCGCGAGCGGGTGCAGAACGTCCTCCCTTCCGAGCCGCAATCCTTCGTCGGCGCGTCCGTCGCCGCGCTCGGGCTGCCCTGGCGTACCCACTGAACCAAACCAGATCCCAACCGGAGAGAACCGACCCATGATCCATGTCCTCGCCATCATCACCACCAAGCCCGGCATGCGCGACACTGTGCTGGCGTCGTTCCACGCCAATATGCCGGCAGTCCATGCGGAGAAGGGCTGCATCGAATACCAGCCGGTGATCGACGCCGCCGGCAGCCCCGCCACCTTCGGCCCCGACAGCTTCGTCGTGGTGGAGAAATGGGCGAGCATGGAAGACCTTAAGGCCCACGGCGCCGCCCCCCATATGGCGGCCTACGGGGCGAAGGTGCGCGACATGGTCGCCAGCCGCGCCATCCATTTCCTCACCAACGGCTGATTTCACCGGCGGTAAGATAATTTTTACCTGATCCGCGGACACTCGCCCTTCGTTGGAGGGGTGGGTGTCCATGGGCCGCCGGCTGTCATGCCTGCTCGGATTTGCCGCTGCGGCGCTTGCCGCGTCGGGGGCCGAGGCCGTGGTTATCGTCGATCTCGGCACCGCCGGCCGGGCGACGCGTTTTGTCGATACCGCCTGCGGCAAGGCTGGGGCGTCGGCGATTCAGTTCGGCACCGGCATTACCCCCGCATCCGATGGCGGCTGCAAGCGGGACGGCTCGGTGCTGTCGGAGAACTTCACCATCCCGGAAGGCGCGTTCGATATCACGCTGACCATCGCCGCTTTCTCCAGCACCGGTGACGCCCGCCTGCTGGTCGACGGCGACCGGTTCGAGGCAGGCGAGACCTGCGACGATGGTGATTGCGAGCGCGAATCCGGCCGCCACGGCGGCGCCGACCGGCACGATCGCGGCGCGGTGATCGACGATTTGCGCGCCGGCGGAACCTACGCGATCGACATCCGTTTCTTTGGCTTCGGCAACGATGACGATCGGGACGAGCGCAGCCGGCGCGCCAGTGCCAGCCTATCCGCGACCCTCACCTATACCCTGCCATCCGTCGCCAACCTCGTGCCCAGGTCGCAGGCCTTGCCGCCGCCCGGCCCCGCGCCTGCCATCCCCGAACCGGCGAGCGGCATCCTGCTGCCTGCCACGCTCGCCTTGCTCGCGCTGCGCCGGCGCGGTTTGCGTTCCCTGTTCAAACGGCGTCGATGAACACCGGGCTTTCCGGCAGCCGCGCCCCGCCGTCGACCACGATGGTTTCGCCGGTGACGTAGCTGGCGTCATCGCTGGCGAGGAACAGCATCGGCCCGGCGATCTCCTCGGGGGTGCCGAGGCGCTTGGCGGGGATGTAGCCCTCGATCCGCGCGCGGCCGTAGCGGGCGGTGAGTCCCTGCAGGGCGGGGGTGTCGATATAGCCGGGCTCGATGGCATTCACCGTCACGTTGTCGGCGGCGAATTCCAGCGCGGCGGTGTGCACGAAGCCGGTCACCGCGGCCTTGCTGGTGGCATAGGCGCCGGAGCCCGGCATGGTCACCTTCGGGCCGGTCACCGAGGAGGTCACGATGAAGCGCCCGCCGCCCTGCTTGCGCATATGCGGCAGCGCGGCCGCCGAGAGGGTGAAGCAGGCCTTGACGTTGACGTTGAACAGCCGGTCCAGCGTCTCCATGTCGGCCTCCTCGACGCGCATGCGGCCGAAGGCGGCGGCGTTGTGCACGACGATGTCGAGCCGCCCGCAGGTGGCCGCTACCTCGTCGACCATGGCGCGCGAGGCGGCGTGATCGCCGATGTCGATCGTGCGCAGCAATGCCTTGCCACCGGCTTCGGTGATGCGGGCGAGGGTTTCCTCGCCGTGCGAGGCAGTGCGGGTGGCGATGATGACGGTAGCGCCCTCGCGGGCGAAGGCGATGGCGGTGGCGCGGCCGATACCCTGGCCGGAACCGGTGACGATGGCGACCTTGCCGGCGAGACGATTGCCCATGAACGGACCCCCTGGACGATTGATTGACGGAGTATCGGCCGAGCGCCGGCGGTTGAACAGCCTCGGCTATTGCGTGGCGGCCAGCAGGTCCACCAGCTGGGCCATCACCTCGTCGGCCTCCAAGGGCGGGGCCTCGCTGGCCGGGGGGAAGCCAGCGAGATCAATGTCGAACAGCCGCCCGCGTTCGGCGAACCATTCGATGCGCACGCGCTCGTTGCTTGCGGCGAACTGTGTCAGGAAGCGGCCGACCGCATCGCGCGGCGGCAATTCGCCGTGGCCCGGGTTGCTGCGGCGGAGGCGCAGCGCGACGAAGCCGATCACCGATTCGGCACGCTCGCCCAATCGGGCGGCGGCGATCGGCAGGAACTCACGCAGGAAGCGTTGCGCCGGTGCCGAAACGTTGGTCGCCAGCCGCTGCGGCCTTTGCATCGCCGCGCAATCAATGCCGATGCGGCTGCAGAAATCATCGATCACGTCGCCGTTGCTGCTGATCACCTCCGGGAACAGCGCCGGCCGCACCGCCGCCCGACCGAAAATCGCCGCCCAGCGGGACAGCAGCCTTCCGTAGTCGAAATAGGCGGCATCCGTCGTGCGGGCCATGGCGTAGTCGGCGGGGTAGGGCAGGGGCGGCAGCATCTCGGCGCCGGTTTCGCCGGCCAGCAATTGCATGCCGTACTGGCTCATCGCGAGATCATGTTGCGGGCGAAGATAGACCACGACCTCGTAGCCGACGGCGAAGGGGGCGAGGAATTCATAGAGCCTGGCGACCTCGTGCAGCAGCAACACGCGGGAATGGCAGTGCTCGCTGGTCAGCAGCAGCGTGTCGCACTCGGCCGGCGCGGCGGCGATCTCGGCGGCGAACGCGGCGGCGGTATCGGTGCGAAATTGAACTAGATTATCCAGTGTCGTGATCCCCCGCTGGTGGCGCAGCCTGTCTTCCAGCCGCCAGTCCGCCAGCGCCAGGGCAGCGAGATCGGAATGGTTCAGCGAGCCCGGCGGTTCGGCCGGCGCGAGGCTGGCCGGCACGTAGACGCCTTGCGCCATCAGGGCCGCGCGGTTCAGCGCCAGGAAGCGCTGCAGCGAGGTGGTGCCAGTCTTTTCAGTGCCGATATGCAGGATGCAGCGGCGGAACCGCGGCCGTTCCGGCGTCGGGGGCGGCAGCCCCAGGAAGGGGTTGGGCTGCACCGCACCGAAGGCGTCGAACAATCCCTCCGCACTTCCCTCGGCACGAAAATGCAGCACGTCCCGCTCGGCCGGGCTCAGCCGATGCGGCGGGCGGAAACGGAACCCGTGATCACCGATGCCGGCGACGGCGAGGTCGGCACGCCGCTCGCCGGCCCCGCAGGTGCCGAGGCGGCGCCCACCGGCGAACACCTCGAG
>JAPLOH010000084.1 GCA_026400845.1 Alphaproteobacteria bacterium | reverse complement strand
TTCCCCGCCGGCACCGATGTCCGCGCCATCATCGCCGCCCAGCGCGCGGCCTTCCCCGAGGGCTGGCGGGTGCGCGACACCGCCAACGCCGCCCCCGCGGTAACCCAGGTGCTGGAACGCACCAACCTGTTCATGACGCTGGTAGCCCTTACTGCGCTCCTGGTCGGCGGCATCGGAGTGGCCAATGGCACGCGGGCGTGGCTCGATGCGCGGGCCCGTAGCATCGCCACGCTGCGCTGCCTCGGCGCGCCCGCCGGACTGGTGTTCGCGGTGATGCTGATCCAGGTGATGGCGCTGGCCCTGCTCGGCATCGCCGCCGGGCTGGTGTTGGGTGCGGCGATCCCCGCGGCGGCATCGCGCTTCCTCGCCGGCGTGCTGCCGGTGCCGCCGGTCCAGGGCGTGTTCCTCCGCCCGCTCGGCCTCGCCGCGCTCTACGGCTTGCTGACGGCCGCGACTTTCGCGCTGTGGCCCCTCGGGCGCGCGATGGCGATCCCTGGCGCGGCGCTGTTCCGCGATGCGATGACACCGGTCGCAGCCGGGCGACGCTGGGGGCTGATCGCGATCAATGCCGCCCTCGCGGCCGCACTGGTGGCGCTGACCGTGACCGGCGCCAACGAACCCGGCTTCGCCGCCGCCTTCTGCGGCGCGGCGCTGGCCACGCTGCTGCTGTTCCGCCTCGGCGCGGCGGTGCTGACCCGGCTCGCGCGGCAGGCCGGCACGTCCGGCAGCGCGGCACGGCGGCTCGGCCTCGGCAATCTGTATCGGCCCGGCAACGCGACGCCGCTGCTGATGGTCTCGGTCGGGCTTGGCCTGTCGACGCTCGCGGCGGTCGCGCTGATCCAGGGCAATCTCCAGCGCCAGGTACTGGAACAACTGCCGGCCCGCGCGCCGAGCTTCTTTTTCGTGGACATCCAGAACGATCAGATGGCGCAGTTCCGCGCGCTGCTCGCGGCGACGCCTGGGGTGTCGGACCTGCGCGAGGTGCCGAGCCTGCGGGCGCGCATCGTGTCGGTGAACGGTACGCCGGCCGAGCGCGTCAAGGCGACGCCCGATACCGCCTGGGCGCTGCGCGGCGATCGCGGATTGACCTACTCCGCGACCCCGCCCGACGGTACCCGCCTGGTCGCCGGCACGTGGTGGCCGGCCGATTATGAGGGTCCACCGCTGGTCTCCTTCGATGCCGCACTCGCCGCCGGCTGGGGCGTCGGGCTCGGCGATGTCATCCGTATCAACCTGCTTGGCCGAGATATCGACCTCAAGGTGGCGAACCTGCGCGAGATCGCCTGGCGCACGCTCGGCATCAATTTCGCCCTGGTGGCAAGCCCCGGCCTGCTGGCTCGCGCACCGCACACCCATATCGCGACCGTGCGGGTCGAACCGGCCGCCCGCGGCCTGCTGCTGCGGCGGGTGACGGACGCGCTGCCCAATGTTTCCGGCATCGCGGTGGCCGAGGTGCTGGCCGCAATCTCCGGGCTGATGGAGCAGATCGCCGGTGCGCTTGCGGCCACCGGTTCGCTCACCTTGGCCTCGGGCGGGCTGGTGCTGGTGGGCGCGGTGGCGGCGGGGCAGCAGCGCCGCATCCGGCAAGCCGTGGTGTTGAAGACGCTGGGCGCCACCCGTCGGCAGATCCGCATTGCCTGGATGGTGGAGTTCGGCCTGCTCGGCGCCGCCGCCGGCCTGCTCGCGGGCGCGGTGGGCACGGCGGCGAGCTGGGGGGTGATGACCTATGTAATGGGCACCGACTGGTCCTTCATGCCCGGCACGCTGGCGCTTACCGTGCTGTCCTGCATCATGATGATGCTGGTGTTCGGCTTCCTCGGCACCGAGGCGGCGCTGCGGGCGCGGGCGGCACCGATGCTGCGCAACGAATAGGCCGCCGCCTTTACGGGCTACTACCTAGGGTAGCACCAATCTCGCCGCCGCTCCGCCGGATCGCGCGCGGCGACCAACGATTATCGAGGCAAATCAAGCATCTGGGGCGGGCCGGTTGCGCACCACCGCAGCGCCTCGCTGGCCGTGATCATCAAACATTACCGCGAATTCGCTTGAACTCCCTGCCACAATCTCCAAAATGTGATCCATCGGGCATTCGAGCCCGGAAGGGAAACAACACACCATGGCTTACAGTCCTCAATACCGGTCCTACACGGGCGCCACGCGCGCGGCCGAGACTGCCGCGGTATTGGATGCCGGGCTGCGTGCGTACATGCTGCGGGTCTACAACTGGATGGCTTCGGGGCTGGTGCTGACCGGCATCGTCGCCTACGCCATCGCCAGCACCGGCGCACTCGACCTGTTCTATCCGCTGGTGCCGACCGCACGCGGTACGATGGTTCGCGCGCCGACGATCCTTGCCTTCGTGGCGATGTTCGCACCGCTGGCCTTCGTGCTGGTGATGCAGTTCGGCGTCAACCGGCTCTCGACCAGCGCCGTGCAGGCACTCTACTGGGCGTTCTGCATCACGATGGGCGCCAGCCTGACGACGATCTTCGTGGTCTACACCCATGAATCGGTGGCCCGCGTGTTCTTCATCACCGCGGCGACCTTCGCGGCGACCAGCCTCTACGGCTACACCACGCGCGCCGACCTCACGCGCATGGGCAGCTTCATGATGATGGGCCTGTTCGGCATCATCATCGCCAGCCTGGTGAACATGTTCATCGGCAGTTCGGCGTTGCAGTTCGCCATCAGCGTGATCGGCGTGCTGGTTTTCGTCGGCCTCACCGCCTACGACACCCAGCGCATCAAGTCCGACTTCGTCGAATTCGCCTATGCCGAGGGCACCGAAGGCGCGGCGAAGCGCAGCGTGTATGACAGCCTGCAACTGCTGCTGAACTTCATCAACCTGTTCACCCTGCTGCTGCAACTGCTCGGCAACCGCAGCTCCAACAACTGACCAGCCGCAACCGCGCGAACACCAAGGGCCCCGGTGCGAACCGGGGCCCTTTTTCGTGGTAGGCGATCGCCTCAGGCCGCCTTGAGGAAATTCCCGAGTTTGATGATCGCGGTCATCTTGTCGGTCTCGTCGAGGGCTGCGAGTTCGGCGGCGAGACGGTCGAGTGCAGCCTCGTAGATCTGGCGCTCCGAGAAGCTCTGGTCGGGCTGGCCGGAGTTGCGGTGCAGGTCGCGCACCACCTCGGCGATGGCGATCGGATCACCGGAGTTGATCTTGGCCTCGTATTCCTGGGCCCGGCGGGACCACATGGTGCGCTTGACGCGGGCGCGGCCCTTCAGCACGGCCAGCGCCTCGTCGAACATCTTGCGGCTGGCGAGTTTGCGCAGCCCGGCCGAGCGCGCCTTGGCGACCGGCACCCGCAGCATCATGCGGTTTTCCTCGAAGGTGATATGGATCAGTTCGAGCTTGTGGCCGGCGATCTCCTCGACCGCGATCTTCTCGACCTTGCCGACGCCATGGGTCGGGTAGACCACGAAATCGCCGCTGACGAAGTTCTCCTCCTTGGCCGCCGCGCGCGACGGCGGCACCGGACGGCCGTTCACCATCGTCATGTGCCCGGGCCGCGATTCCGGCGGGCGTGTCGCCGGGCGCGGCGGCTCTACCGCGACGGGCTCAGGGACGGCCACGGGTGCGGCCACGGACTCCGGCGCGGCAATCACTGCGGCGACGGGCGGCGCAACACTCTCGGTCACCTGTGGTTCGGCGGGGATCTCAACAATGGTGGTCGGCGGGATGGTCTTGGTCACTTTGGGTGCGGTCTCCGGCGGCGGCTTCGTCGACTTGGCGGCGGAAACCTGGGGAAGCGGGGCGGCGGGCGGGCTGTCGATTGGCGGAGCGGCGGTACTGCGCGATGGCCGAGCGGCCCGCGCCTTCAGTGGCGGCGCGTCCTTCACAGGCGGCACGTCCACAGCATTGCCTGCGGCGGGGGCGGCGGCCTTACGGGCAGCCCCATCGGCGGAAGCCTTCATTCCTGACCTCGTTGATCGGTGAGATGCATCCATCGCCAGAGGGACAGCGCCGGCTGATACCGGCGTCCGCTCCGGCTGGCGCGGTTGACTCCAATACGGCAGCCCCCACGTCCGCGGCGACAATTGCCGCGGGAGTGCTCCGATGTAAGACACATATCACAAAATCAGCCGCGAGTCATGGGCTCCGAACCGGACTAACCCGCCAAAATGGCGAAAATCCCGGCGTCAGGGGGTGCCAGGCTCCGGCGAGAACAGTGCCCGCTTGCCGGGCTTGCCCTTCCAATCGTCGGCGTCGGCCGGGGCCTCGCCCTTGCGGGTGATATTCGGCCACAGCGCGGCGTATTGCCGGTTCTGCTCCACCCACTCCGCCGCACGGTCATCGCTGTCGGGCAGGATCGCCTCGGCCGGGCATTCCGGCTCGCACACGCCGCAGTCGATGCACTCGTCGGGATGGATGACCAGCATGTTCTCGCCGACATAGAAGCAGTCCACCGGACACACCTCCACGCAGTCCATGTACTTGCACTTGATGCAGCTCTCGTTGACCACGTAGGTCATCACACGCTCCGGTCCGGTATCGTCCGATCGCGATATGGCGCGTCCCGGTCCGCCCCGCAAGGCTGCTGTTGCACCGCGGCATTGCACGCCACCCCCGCGTCGGGCGGGACCTCGCGGTAGAGCCGCCGCGCCTCCTCCGACCCGCCCCGCCGCGCCGCCAGCGCCAGCACCTCCAGCACCCGCACCCGCCCGCCCCCGGGGCCGGGCTGGGCGAGGGTGATGACGTCGCCTGGCCGTACCTTGGCGTGCGGCTTGTCGGTTGGCTGGCGGTTGATGCGGATCAGGCCGCCCGCCGCCAACGCCGCGCAATCAGTGCGCTGGCGCATCACGCGGGCACACCAGAGGTATTTGTCGAGCCGCTGCCAATCGCGATCCTCATGGCTCACGCGGGCGCTCAGCGTGCCTGGAGGACGGCCAGGGCCGCGAACGGGCCGGCGGCGCGCGCAGGGGTGGCCGCGACCGGCTCCACCTTGGGGCGCAGCGGCGCCAGCATCGGCGGCGCCGGCGGGCCGAATTCCCCCGGCGACAATGGCAGCGCGGGCAGCACGCGAAAACCGAGCCGGCGCAGCACCGGTGGCAACTGCTCCGCCTTCACCGCGAGGCGGGTGGCGAGCCCCACCGGCATCGGGATCGGTCGCTCGCGCGCCGCCGCGGCGAGATCGCCGCCCACCCGTTCGGCGACGTCGAGCCGCACCAGCACCGGCCCGGCCTCGATCCAGCCCATCGCCGCGGCGAATCCGACCGGCCACTCCGCCGGTACCGGCAGCGATACCCGGGCCGACGGTGGCAATTCCGGCACCGCCACGCCGGTATGAACGCCCCACAGCAACGCCCGCAACGGACTGAACCCCGGCTTCAGCAGCACCGGCATGAAGATACCCTGCCGCCCCGCCTCGACGCCGATCGCCTTCAACCGCGCGCGCAGCGGCGCCGACACCGGCTCCACCTCCGCGGCGATCACGCCGATCGCCTCGCCCAGCCGATGCAGCACGCCACGCAACGTTGGATCGGCCGCCGTGAGCGCCGTGAACAACGGTGCCAATCCGGCCCGCACCCGCGCATCGCCATATCGCTGCAGCCGAACGCGGATGCGCTCGCGCTGGGCACCGTCGAGATAGGCACTATCGGCCGCCTCGGCGAGCGGGCGCAGCGCCGAGGCACCCCGCCGCAGCCGCCCGATCGGCGCACCCTCCCAGGTGATCAATAC
>JAPLOH010000218.1 GCA_026400845.1 Alphaproteobacteria bacterium | reverse complement strand
TGGACAGGCACGTGTCCAGCCCGATGAAATCCGCCAGTTCCAGCGGCCCCATCGGATGGTTGGCACCGAGCCGCATAGCACTGTCGATCGCCGAGACCGAGCCGACACCCTCGTAGAGCGTATAGACGGCCTCATTGATCATCGGCACCAGAATGCGGTTGACGATGAAGGCCGGGAAATCCTCCGACACGGCGGTGATTTTGCTGAGCCTTGTCGCCAGCGCCTGGGTGGCCTGGAAGGTCGGCTCATCGGTGGCAATCCCGCGGATCAGCTCCACCAGCTTCATGACCGGAACCGGGTTCATGAAATGCATGCCGATGAACTTGCCGGGCCGGTCGGTGCTGGCGCCGAGCCGGGTGATGGAGATCGACGAGGTGTTGGAGGCGATCATGCAGGAGGGTTTGAGGTGCGGGGTCAGCACCTTGTAAATCGCCCGCTTCACGTCCTCCTTCTCCGTCGCCGCCTCGATGATGAGGTCGGCGTCGGCGAAGGCGGCGTAGTCGCTCGAGGTGCCGATGCGCGCGAGCGCCTCGGCCTTCTCGATCGGGGTGATCAGATTACGGCCGACCTGGCGGTCCATGTTGCGGCCGATCACGCCGAGCGCCTTGTCAAGCGCGTCGGCCTTCACGTCGAGCAGGATCACCGGCAACCCCGAAAGCGCGCAGACATGGGCGATCCCGCTCCCCATCTGGCCCGCCCCGACAACGCCGATCCTGGCGATGGCGGCGGCACCCAGCAGGGCCTCGACGGCGATCACACCAGTATCTGCGGCCATTCAGCCGCGCTCCAGCTCGGCGGCGAGCTCGGGCAGGGCGACGAACAAATCGGCCACCAGGCCGTAATCGGCGACCTGGAAAATCGGCGCTTCCTCGTCCTTGTTGATGGCGACGATGACCTTGCTGTCCTTCATCCCCGCGAGATGCTGGATGGCACCCGAGATGCCGACCGCGATGTAGAGATCGGGGGCGACGATCTTGCCGGTCTGGCCGACCTGATAGTCGTTGGGCACGAATCCGGCATCGACGGCCGCGCGCGAGGCGCCGACGGCGGCGCCGAGCTTGTCGGCGATCGGTTCGAGCAATTTGAAGTTGTCGCCGTTCTGCATGCCACGCCCGCCCGAGATCACCACGCGGGCGGCGGTGAGTTCGGGGCGCTCGGACTTGGACAGCTCGGCCGAGATGAAGGTCGAGATCGACGGCGCGCCAACGGCGGCAACTGCCTCGATGCTGGCCGAACCGCCCTCGGCGGCGACCGGATCGAAGCTCGCGGCGCGCACGGTGATGATCTTCTTGGCGTCCGACGACCGCACCGTCGCCAGCGCATTGCCGGCATAGATCGGGCGGACGAAAGTATCGGCATCGACCACGCCAGCGATGTCGCTGATCGGCTGGCTGTCGAGCAGGGCAGCCACGCGTGGCATGATATTCTTGCCGACAGCCGTAGTGGCCGCCAGCAGATGCGAATAGCCGGGTGCGAGCGCGATCAGCAGGGCGGCCATCGGCTCGGCCATCGCGTGATCATACTCGGCGGCATCGGCCACCAGAACTTTCGCGACCCCCGGGAGTTTCGCGGCGGCGGCGGCGGCGGCGGACAGCCCGCTGCCGGCGACGAGGACATGGGTTTCGCCCAGCTGAACCGCCGCGGCGACGGCGGAGCGTGAGGGCTGCTTGATCGAACCGGCATCGTGTTCGAGGAGAACCAGGGACGTCATGGTCAGATCACCTTCGCTTCGTTCTTGAGCTTGGCCACGAGTTCGGCGACCGAGGCCACCTTCACGCCGGCCAGGCGCTTCGGCGGCTCGTCCACCTTCACCACCGTCAACCGCGGCGCCGGATCGACCCCGAGATCGGCCGGCTTGATGTTCTCGATCGGCTTCTTGCGCGCCTTCATGATGTTGGGCAGCGAGGCATAGCGCGGCTCGTTGAGGCGCAGATCGGTCGTCACGATCGCCGGCATGTTGAGCGACACCGTCTCCAACCCGCCATCGACCTCGCGGGTCACCGTCAGCTTGTCACCCTCGACGGTGATTTTGCTGGCAAACGTGCCTTGCGCCCAGCCGAGCAGGGCGGCGAGCATTTGGCCGGTGGCACTCATGTCGTCATCGATGGCCTGTTTGCCGAGGATGATTAGGCCAGGGCCTTCCTTGTCCGCGATCGCCTTCAGCATCTTGGCCACCGCGAGCGGCTGCAAATCGGCATCGCTCTCGACCAGGATACCGCGATCGGCACCCATGGCGAGCGCGGTGCGGATGGTTTCGGCGCAAGCCGCAACCCCAAGCGACACCGCGATGATCTCGGTGGCAACGCCCTTTTCGCGCAGACGCACCGCTTCCTCGACGGCGATTTCGTCGAAGGGGTTCATGCTCATTTTCACCCCGGCGGTTTCCACCCCGGTGCCGTCCGACTTCACTCGGACCTTGACGTTGTAATCGACGACCCGCTTGACGGGGACTAGAATTTTCATGAGGTGACGCGCCGCTTCCTGGAAGATGCCCCGGTGCCGTCCGACGGTTGACCGCTCTTGCGTGTCGCCGTCTTTTTGCACCTGCGAAGAAAAACGGCCGGAACTTAGTGGCGCCCCGCCGCCGATGTCAAACAGTCCTCCCCGATGGGAAAACCACTCATGATTTCAACATGCTGATCAGCAGGACCGCCAGCACGAGGGCGACAGCCTGGAGAATCACCCGCCACCGCATCATCCGGTTGGACCGCATCGGGTCCTCCTCGCTGCGGCCCATGCCGATCATGCCGAACAGCATCACGCCAAACGTGCCGACCATGGCGAGGATCAAAAGTACGGTGAGGAACGTGTTCATGCGCCCTATTATAGCCGTGACCCACGCCCATGCATCCCGCGACGAGCGGAATGCAGCTGTCGATCCGGAGCAACGATGCATGAACGGCCTTCCCCGATGATCCGCCTGCTGCTGCTGCTCGTGCTGGCACCTATCGGCACCGCGCTCGCCCAGGCACCAGCGCCGGCGCCCCCAGGGTTGACCGCGGCGCAGAGCCAGCAGGCGCTCGATGTCCTGAAGGACCCGGCAAGGCGCGCCCAGCTGATCATCGTGCTGGAGGCGATCGCCAAGGCGGCGCCAATAGCGGCCCCGCCCCCGGCGGCAGCACCCGTTGCCGCGCCGAGCGCCCCGGCAGCGGATGCGGCGCATGATGGCCCGATCCAACTCGCGCCCGACAGCATCGGCGCCCAGCTGATCGTCGATGTCTCCCGCCGGCTGAGCCAGTTGAGCGCCGACCTGATCAGCACGGTGCGAACGGTCACCGACTTCCCGCTGCTGGTGAGCTTCGTCCAGCAATTGTTCAACGACCCCTGGTCGCGCGACCAGCTCTATGAGACCGCGTGGCGGCTCATACTGGTGCTGGGGGCCGGGCTGCTGGCGCAATGGGCGGCACAACGGCTGCTGGCCCGACCGCTCGAAGCACTCGCCCGCCGCGCCGCGGAGGCCGCGCCCGATCCAGCACTGGCCGGCATCGCCGAGGCCGAGGCGGGGCAATCCGAGCCCCTGCCCGCCCCACCCCCGGTCACGTGGCGGATGCTGCGGCGGTTTCCTTCGGTTGTCGGCCGGCTAGCGTTGCTGCTGCTGCCGGTGCTGGCCTTCCTGGCCGCCAGCTATACGCTGCTTGGCACCGGGCTCGGCCGCCAACCGATTGCCCGGCTGGTGATCCTCGGCTTCATGAACGCCTATGCGATCTGCCGTGCGATCACCGCCATTTTGCGCGCCACCACCGGCCCCGGCGCGCCGAGCCTGTTCGCCCTGTCGAGCGCATCCGCCAGCTACATTCTGCGCTGGACCCAGCGGCTCGCTGCCGTCGGTGTGTTCGGCTACCTCGCCCAAGCCTGCGACCTGCTCGGTTGCCGCATTTCCCTGCCGCGGCGTTCCGAACTGATGAGTATTGAAACATCCGACCTGCAGGCCGATGCGGCCAATCCGAATGTGGTGATACTCACGGCGACGCTGCGCAACCGCGCCGCGGCGATCTGGCATGTCTTCGCCATCTTCTACATCCTGGCACTCTGGGCGGTATGGATCCTCGACGTGCCGGACGGTTTCACCCGCCTGCTGCGCATTGTCGCGCTGACCGGCGTGATCCTGGCGGCCGCGCGCCAGGCGATCATCGCCGGCCATACCGCGGTGGCACGCTGGACGGCGATGCCGGCCGACGTCACCGGCCGCTATCCCGATCTCGACACCAGGCTTGCCACCTACCATCCCTTCGCCCGCGCGCTCGTTCACATCGGGGTCTGGGGCATCGCGGTGGTCGCCATCATGGAGGCATGGAGCATCAACGCGATCGGCTGGTTCGCCTCCGGCCGCCCGGGCGCCCATCTGCTGTCGGCACTCGGCAATATCGGGGCCACCGTGCTGGTCGCGGTGATCGTGTGGGAAACCGTCAACGCCGCCATCCGCCGCCATCTCGACCAGCTCGCGCGCGATGCACAAATCGCCCGCTCCGCCCGGCTGCGCACCTTGCTGCCGATGGTGCGCACCACCTTATTCACCACCATCAGCCTGGTCGCGGGGCTGATGGTGCTGAGCGAAATCGGCGTCAATATTGCGCCTTTGCTGGCCGGCGCCGGGGTGCTCGGCATCGCCATCGGCTTCGGCTCGCAGAAACTGGTCCAGGACGTCATCACCGGCCTGTTCCTTTTGCTCGAAAACACCATGCAGGTCGGCGACGCCGTCACCCTCGGCGGCCTCTCGGGCTCGGTCGAGGCACTCTCCGTCCGCACCATCCGCCTGCGTGCGCTCGACGGCTCGGTGCACATCATCCCATTCAGCGCGGTCACCACGGTGACCAACATGACCCGGGATTTCGGCTACGCGGTGATCGAGGTGCCGATCGGGTTGACCGAGGACCAGGACCGGGTGAGCGATATGCTGCGGGACATCGCGCGCGGCATGCGCGCGGAGGAGAAGTGGCGTACCGCGATCACCGACGATCTCGAAATTTTCGGCCTCGACAAATTCATCGCCGGCGCCTTCCTGCTCCAGGCCCGCATGAAAACCACCGCCGGGCAGCGCTGGGCAGTTCGCCGCGAACTCAACCGCCGTATCAAGCAGCACTTCGACGCCAATGCGATCGACAGCCCATTGACCAGCTACACCGCCCTCAACACGGCCCCGCCGACCATAATTGGTGTGCTCGATGCCCGAAGCTGATCACTGCCCCAAAATCGGATGATTGGTATTTTTGTTTGTTTTTGAACATTATTACGATGTAGTTTCAGTGGCATTATTCACAGAAGAGACCATCCGGGATCAAATATTGTTCCGGTATAGTCTTCTGAGCATCATGCGGATGGACGCCATCGGAGGAAAGAGAGTGCCGAGCAGTTGAGGCACCTCCACCACTGCCGCGCAACTCAAACCCTGATCCAGCAGCACCGGCCCATTCACCCGTCAAACCAGCCGATGCGGGTCATAAAGGTATGCGGAAACCCTACAAACATCGTTTTTTAACGAAACCGAAAATCTCACGGAGCCGAGGTGTGCAGCGAACAAGGCCGCGCCTCACGGCGCGGCACTTGGGTCCAACGGATAGATCGGTACCCGGCGGTGCCGGTAGGTGAAGGTCGTCAGATCGGCCGTGGTCACCCCTGGCGTTGCTACCCAAATCATCTCGCGCGCGATCGGCTCCATCGCCGGGCGCGGCGAATGGACGCCCTTGGCGACCACGATCTTGACCTCTTTCGGTTCGATGCCGAGCGTGCGGAACTGTTGCAGGCTCATCGAGCCGCCGGGATTGGTGATCAGTACGATCAGATACCCGTCATCGCTGCGCACCGCGGCACTCGGCCCGTCATTGAAGAAGCGGAACCCGGCATGGGTCGGCCCGGTCTCTTCGTAGCGGCCGTCGGACAGCGCGGTCACAATACCCGCGATGTCAAAGGGCGTGCCGTGGCGGTCATCGGTTTTGCCGCCGACCGAAATCGCGATCCGCCCGCCGATACCGGCCGCCTGGCAAGCCCGCACCGCCTCGGGATCGCACAGCGCCTGCAACAGCCCGGCAATTCCCAGGCGCCTTGCGGCATGGAGGATCAAGGTGGAATCGCCAGGACTGCCGCCGCCGACATTGTCGCCGACATCGAACAGCACCACCGGCCCGGCGGGCGCCGCGTTGGCGCGTGTGAGGGCCTCGTCAACGGCGGTGCCGCCGGTGTTGAGCGCCTCGCGCATCTCCCACGCCGCGCCGGCGAGATGCGCGGCGATCTCCTCGGCGAGCGGCTGGTTGTCGTCGGTGATGGCGATGAACGACATGCCCATTTCCGCCACATCCGCGTACGGATAGCCCTCGACAACGCTCACCGAGAGCACACCCGGGCGGCGGCGCTGAATGTCGGCGATCGCCAGCAGGTCGGACATCGGCCGGTCCGAGGTGCCCTGGTTGAGGATGTTGACCAGCAGTGGCGGCATCGCGATCGCCGTCTTCGGATGGATTTCGCCGCGCATCACCCGCATCGTGAGTCGGGCGCACAGCAGCGCCTGCTCATAGGCATCGATATGCGGGTTGGTCTGGTAGACGGTGGTGATATCGGCGTTCTCCACCATCTGGCGGGAGATATTGCCGTGCATGTCGAGCGCGAGCCCGATCGGCACGTTCGGCCCTACCACCTCGCGCACCCGGCGGACGAATTCCCCGTCGGCGTCCGGCCAGGTCACCGACACCGCGGCCCCGTGCTGCGGCAGGAGAACGGCATCCCACGGCCCATTGTCGCGGATCGCGCCGACCGCACGATCGATGACATGGCGGATCGCCTCGTCGGTGATGGCACCCATCGGGGTGAGCCGGGTGAAGAACAGCGGCACCAGTTCCGCCCCGGGCACCTCTGCCACGGCGGCGAAAAACCCGGCCAGCGTCGACTGCGAGGTCGCGTATTCGGCGCGGATCGCCTCGCCCTCGAGCATCCCGGCGTGGCGAAACTTGTCGAGATCGGCAGGGACACGCGAGAAGGTGTTGGATTCGTGCTGAAAGCCGGCAGTGGCAATGCGGATCATCTCGTTGAGCCTTCCTGTGCGCTTGGCCCAGTGATCGGGCCGAGTGACCCGGGTCGCCGCGCCCTTCTGCGCTTCGCCGTCGCCGGCGCCGTGCTCGGTGCCTCCCCCTTCGCCATGGCGCAGGCACCCAAGCGCGGCGGCAAGCTCACCATCGGCGCCGACGCCGACCCGATCGGGCTCGATCCCGTCACCCTCACCGCGTTCTCCTCCTACGACTTCACCGCGCTGCTGTATTCCGGCCTGCTGCGGTGGAACGCCGACATGAAGGTGGAGCCCGATCTGGCGACCCGTTTCGAGCAACCCAACGACACCACCTATGTGTTCCACCTTCGCCGCGGCGTGAAGTTCCACAACGGCCAGAACTTCGAAGCCGAGGACGTCAAGCACACCTTCGAGCGCATCCTGAACCCGGCCAGCGCGAGCCCGAGCGCGCCGATCTTCTCCTCCATCAAATCGGTTACCGTGGTGGACCCGTTCACGGTTCGCTTCGAACTCACCGCGCCGAGCGCGACCTTCCTCAGCTACCTCGCCACCAACCCCAACGGCGTCATCGTGCCGCGCGGCGTCGAGGGGCTGGCGAACAAGCCGGTCGGCACCGGGCCGTTCGTGTTCGACTCCTACCAGCCCAACCAGCAATTCACCCTCAAGGCCAACCCGGACTACTACGAGCAGGGCCAACCTTATCTCGCCGAAGTCGTCTTCCGCTTCTTCAAGGACCAGGCATCCATCACCTCGGCGCTGCGCTCCAAGGCGATCGACATGACCTGGTTCAAGGACCCCAAAGTCTCGGCCCAGATCGTGCGCACCTCGCCCGACCTCGTTTCGGCGCCGGGCAAGACCACCCGAACCTTCCCGGTGTGGCTGAACCTCAAGGCCGCGCCGCTCAACGACGTGCGGGTCCGCCGCGCGCTGAGCCTCGCGACCGACCGCAAGGCGTGCCTGGAAACCGTGCTAGGCGGCTCCGGCAAGGTGGCGGCGATGGTCCCCGAAAGCCATGTCGGCGGCTACGACGGCGTCGGCGAGATGCCCTACTACAAGACCGATATCGCGGCGGCGAAGAAGCTGCTCGCCGAGGCCGGCCATCCCAGCGGGATCGATCTCGGCGAGTATATCTGCGTGGCGGCCAATCCGCTCGACGTCGCCTGTGCCCAGATCCTCCAGCAACAATGGGCGGAGGCCGGCATCAAGGTCGCCATCAAGCCGATGGAAACCGCGCCGCTGATCGGCATGTGGTTGAAGGGGGAATTCCCCACCCTGATGTCGATCGCGCTGAGCTGGAGCCCCGACCCGGACGCCATCCTTTCGCGCATCATTTCCACCAGCCCCTCCGGCAAGTCGCTGGGGATGGCCGATACCGAGCTTGACGCGATGATCGTCGGCGCCCGCTCGATCCTCGATCGCGACAAGCGGGCGGCCGCCTATATGGCGATCCAGAAGCGGATCAACGATCAGGCTTATGTGCTCGATATCTACCAATATCCGCTGCGCTGGGAGGCCTGGTGGAACTACGCCAAGGGCTACATGCCGCTTTCCGCCAATATACGCACGTTCGTGCGCACCACCTGGATCGACAAGTAGCGTCGGCGACGGCGGCGACGACGGCGGGGGCGGGGGCGCGGCATGATCCGCATGATCGCGCTCCGCCTCGGCTTGACGCTGCCCATTCTGCTCGGCGTCTCGGTCATCGCCTTTGTGCTGATGCGGGCACTCCCTGGCGATTTCGCCCAGGCATCGGCGGGCACCAGCACCATTTCGGCCGAAGCGCTCGATACCATCCGGCGCAATCTCGGTCTCGATTTGCCGGTGTGGCGGCAATATCTGCGCTGGCTCGCGGCGGCGCTCGGCGGCGATCTCGGCACCTCCTTCACTTTGCGCAAACCGGTGATGAGCGAGCTGCTGCCCCGCCTCGCCGTCACCGGCGAGCTGACGCTGATCGCCGGACTGATGGCGATGACCCTCGGCGTGACCACCGGGCTCGCCTCCGCCCGGTTCCGCGGCGCCGCCGATTGGCTGGTGCGGGGCTGGAACAGCCTGCTGCTGGCGGTGCCGAATTTCGTGATCGCCACGCTCATCGTGCTGCTGTTCGGGTTGTACTTCCCGGCGATCGGGATTTTCAACTACGTCGCCTTCGCTGCCGATCCGCTCAGCAATGTCGCCAGCATGCTGCTCCCCGCGCTGTCGCTGGCGCTCACCGTGTCGGTGACGATTTCCGAAAACACGCGCGCCGCCGTGCTGGAGGTTGCCAGCCAGGACTACGTGATGGTCGCCAAGGCCAAGGGGCTGCGCGCGCGCACCATTCTCGGCCACTATCTGGTGCGCAATGCACTGACCCCGGTGATCACCGTCACCGGCCTGCAACTCGCCGCCCTGCTCGGCGGCTCGATCCTGATCGAGACCATCTTCACCATCCCCGGCATGGGCCAGTTCCTGTTCGATTCCATCGCCAGCCGGGACTACCCCTCGATCCAGGCGATCGTGCTGGTGGCGGCAACGATCGTGCTGCTGATGAACGTGCTCGTCGACATCGCCTATGCGCGGGTGGATGCAAGGGTGAGCTATGACTGACGCGCGGCGGGGGCAGGCTTTGCTGGCAATCGGAATCGTGATGCTCGCCCTGCTGGTGCTGCTGGTGCTGTTCGGCCCGCTGATTGCCCCGTACAACCCAGCCAAGACGTCGCCGGGATCGCTCGACGGGCCGAGCGCCGCGCATTGGCTCGGCACCGACTCGATCGGGCGGGACGTGCTGAGCCGCCTCATCGTCGGTGGGCGGGGAACGCTCATCATCACCTTCACCGCGGTTGCCGCAGCCCTGGCCGCCGGCCTCGTGCTCGGTCTGGTTTCCGGCTACGTCGGCGGGCGGACCGACCTCGTGATCATGCGCCTGCTCGACGTGATTTTCGCATTCCCGGTGTTCCTGCTCGCCATTGCCGTGGTGGCGGCGCTGGGGCCGACCTTGCGCAACCTCATCCTCACCATCGCCATCGTTTACACCCCCACCCTCGCCCGCGTGGTGCGTGGCCCGGTGCTGAGCGTCAAGCGGTGGGACCACGTGGAGGCCGCCCGCAGCGTCGGGATCGGCGAATTCACCATCGCGGTGCGCCACGTGCTGCCTTTGGTGGTCTCGCCGATCCTGGTGCAGACCAGCCTGACCCTGGCCAACACCATCTTCACCGTCACCGCCCTCTCCTTCCTCGGCCTCGGCCCGCCGCCGCCCGATCCGAACTGGGGCAGCATGCTGGCCGAGGCGCGACAATTCATGGAACTCGCGCCGCTGACGGTGATCGGCCCGGCCGTGGCGATCGTATTCGCCTCGCTCACCTTCGTCGTGCTGGCCAACGCCCTGCGCGACGTGCTCGACGTGGCCGGCCGATGACCGCGCCGCCGCTGCTCGATGTCCGAAACCTCACCGCCAGCTTCCCGCGCGACGGCAGGGCCGGCCGCGTGGTGGACGGCATTGCCTTCCACATCGCCGCCGGCGAGGCCGTCGGCTTCGTCGGCGAGTCCGGCTCCGGCAA
>JAPLOH010000099.1:6386-30900 GCA_026400845.1 Alphaproteobacteria bacterium | reverse complement strand
GGATGCGGGCTCCGGCACGGCGCCACCGCCACCGCCCGCCGTGGTAGTCAGGCCGAGCATATTCTGCTTGCCCGAGAGTGTGTAGTTGCTGACATCCTGTGTCGAGCTGGTGGTCCAGCCGAGTGAACAGGTCTGCCCGCCGACCGTGCCGCCGAACACGCAGGAGAGCATGTAGTTGGAGTCGTTGATGATCGTGGAGTCCGAGCCGTAGATCGAGAACTTCTGGGCGCCGCCGACGGTATTGTTCACCGCCAGGCCGGAGCCATTATAGACGATCGCCCACACGGCGACCTGCAACGCGGCGGAGACCTGCCCATTGCTGCCGGTGATCGCGCCGGTCGAGTGGTTGGCGATCTTGGGTTGGCCGTTGACCAGCAAGGTCTCCAGCGCCGTGGCGCTGGTGGTGGTCAGCGGCGTCGCGTAGGAGGACACCGTGGTGCCGCTACCAGCCACTGCCACGGAATAGGTGTTGGTGCCGGTCGCCAGGTTCTGGAACAATTCGTCGCAGAAGAAGTAGGTCGGCGTGGCGCTGCCGTTGAGGTAGCCGGCGAACCCGCCCGCATTCACCGACTGACTGCTCATATTGGACGCGCCGCTGATGCTGGTCGAGACGAGCACGTTCGCAGATCCGTCGAGGTACAGGGAGCCGCTGTTGAAGTTGATGGTGTCGGCGGCGGCACCGGCCAACGGAATGGCGATTGCCACGGCGGCGGCGGTGAGTAGCGGCAGGAACCTGCGGATCATGTGTCATCCCCTATTGACTGGCCTGATCGCTGCGGAAGACCTCCGCGGCGATCGTGACCAAGACAAACTTCAACTGGAAACATCAAATGCAAGTGCCGTGCCGGAACACGATAGCTAGGCGATTCAATGCCTTGGAAAACCGGCGCCGCCGCATCCCTGGCGACCTGTAAAGAATACCGACATTCCCAACAAATTCCGACCAACGCCAACATTCATTGCATCGCCACCAATTCCAGGCGTCGGGTTCAAAGCGCTTCCGGCGGCATCGAGGCGACCCAGGCCTCGCGGCCCGGCGCGTAGCGGTTGTTGGTCTGCTCCGGATTGCGGTTCACCATGGCGCGGGCGAACATCGGGTGGCGCATGCTGCGCACCTCGTGCTCGATCACCGCGAGATCGGCCCCGGTCGCCGGGTCGATGATCCGCTCGAAGCGGTACTGCGCCGCATTGCTTTCCTCGCTGATCAGGCCGAGCGCCTGGAGCCGCCGGTGCGGGCCGGAGAAATCGGCAATCGCGATCTGGATATGGTGTCCATCGAACGCGGGCAAGCTGCGGGTGGTTTCGCGGAACACCAGCGCCTCGCCGAGGCCGACGGGGATGCGCGCGAACCGGCCGAGCACGTCGCTGCCGGTCGTGCCGGGGTTGGCGAAGACTTCGGCGTAGAAGCGTGCGATGCCCTCGGCCGTGCCGGGTGCGACGTCGATCTCCACATAGGGCATGCCGAGGGTGATGCGGCCGAACCGCGCCTCGTCCGGCGCGTGGCAGCGCATCCGATTGCCCCAGGGGCAGGTGACCTCGACGGTGTCGCCGCTGCGTGCATAGGAGAAGCTGGTGCCTTCGAGCCGCGGCGCCACCGCATCAAGCCGCGCCATCAGCGCGTCGAGGCTGGGGAAAACCAGGCCGGTGGTGCCGCGCAGCACCTGGGCGGGGCCGGCCGGCAGATGGAACTGGCAGTTCGCCGCGTTGACCCACATGTTGTCGACGCCGACCACGAGATAGGGATCGCGCGTCAGCCCGAGCCCCATGACGTAGAAAATCGTCGCCAGGCGCTGGTCGGGGACGCGCACGTTGACGTGGCCGAATTCGACGATGTTGCCGATATCCTGGGTGGTCCGGTCAAAAACCGGGCGGGCGGGCTGCATGTCGTTCATGGCGGTTCCCTTTGCTGGCGTTGTTGCCCCAGCATATCGCGCCGGAGCGGCGGCGGCTATTCCTCGGGCTCGGTGGTGAACAGCAGCGGATAGCCTTTTTCGCGTGCCATGTCGGTCGCCCGCGTTGCCTTGGTCTCGGCCACGTCGCGCGGGAAGACGGCGACCACGCAGACGCCGCGCTGATGCGCCGTCATCATCACGCGGCCGGCCTGGCTTTCGTTCATGCGGAACTCGGCCTTCAGCACCATCACCACGAACTCGCGCGGTGTGTAGTCGTCATTGACCAGGATCACCTTGTGCAGCGGCGGGCGCTGCACCTTGGTGATGGTGGCGGTGCCGGTGGTGGGAGTGCTCTGCGACATCGCGTTAGCTCCCCGTCCACACCGGCGCGCGGCGGGCGAGGAAGGCGTCGATCCCCTCGGCGGCGTCGTTGGCCATCATGTTGCGGGTCATCACCGCGCCGGCATAGGTATAGGCGTCATCGAGGCTCATCTCGGCCTGGCGGTAGAACGCCTCCTTGCCGATCGCCAGCGTCAGCGGGCTTTTGGCGGCGATCTGCCCGGCGAGCGCGAGCACCGCCGCATCGAGGGCGTCCTCGGGCACCACGCGGTTGATCAGCCCGATGGCCCGGGCGTGTTCGGCATCCGCCATTTCACCGGTCAGCAGCATTTCCATCGCCGCCTTGCGGCCGACCGCACGGGTGAGGGCGACCATCGGCGTCGAGCAGAACAGCCCAATGTTGACACCGGGGGTGGCAAAGCGCGCGGTATCCGCGGCCACCGCGAGGTCGCAGCTCGCGACCAGTTGGCAACCCGCGGCGGTGGCGACGCCGTGGATGCGGGCGATCACCGGTTTGCGCAGCCGCACGATCCGCGTCATCAGCGCCGAGCACCGGGTGAACAACGCCCGCATGGTCTCCTCGCGCCCATCCGCGCGCACCTCGCGCAGATCATGCCCGGCGCAAAAGGCGGGGCCGGCACCGGCCAGTACGATCACCCGCACATCGCGCGCCACTTCGGCCTCGTCGAGCGCGGCCTCGAGTTCGGCCATCAGCGCGAAGGACAGCGCGTTGCGCGCTGCCGGGCGGTTCAGCGTCAACCAGGCGACGCCGTCGGCGGGGCGATGGCGCAGCAGAATCGGGTCGGCCGCCGCGCTCATTGTGGCGCCGGATGGCGCGCCAGCCAGGCGCGCATGAAGGCGATCTCCTTCTCCTGCGCGGCGATGACGTCCTTGGCGAGCTTTTTCAGCTCCGGATCCTTGCCGAACGTCAGCACGATGCGCGCCATGTCGATGGCGCCCTGATGATGCGGGATCATGCCCACGACGAAATCGCGATCCGCGTTCCCGCTGTAGGTGATCATCATGTCCTTGTGCATCTTCGCCGCCGCCACCCGGTAGGCCGCCGTCGCCGTGCTGCTCGTCCCGGCGGCCGGCGCGTGCTGCGCGTGCGCATCGGCGGCCGGCGGCGGCGTTTGCGCAATCGCCACGGAACCGGCCAGGGCGAGCGCCGACAGCAGCGCCAGCCCGCCGCGCATCCTCATGCTGCCCGCCGTTCCGGGGTGAACCCGGCGTCCCGCATCGCCGCGGCGAGCACCTCGGGCGAAGCCTTGCCGGTGATCTCAACCACCTTGGTCGCGAGATCGGCGCGGACCACGGCGTCCGGCGCCGCCCCCTTCACCGCGTTGGTGATCGCGCGGACGCATCCGTCGCAGGTCATGTCTGAGACGATGAAGGTCGTCATGCCGTGAATTCCTTTCCGGTCAGCCCGTCCAGGATCATTTAGGCGCGGCACCTCCGCCTCACAAGCGGCGGCTGTGCGTCAGAAGGGCAGCAAGATATCCATCACCTGCTGGCCACAGCGCGGCGTCTGCACGTCGGTCAACTGGCCGCGGCCGCCATAGGCGATGCGCGCCTCGGCCATGCGGTCATGCAGCACGGTGTTGTCGCTGGCGATGTCCTGCGGGCGGATGACGCCGCTGACCTGCAAGTCGCGCAATTCGCTGCCCACCCGCACCTCCTGCCGCGCGGCGACCACGAGGTTGCCGTTCGGCAGCACCTGGGTGACCACGCCGGCGAGGCGGAGCTGCACGGTCTCGTTGCGCGCCGTCCCGGCAGTGCCCTTGTTGCTGGTGCCGCCATTGCCGGAGAGCAGGCTCGATGCCACCGAGCCCGCGAGCATCTGTGGGATCGCGGCCTCGATGCCGAAGAAGTTCGGCAGGCCGAAGTTCTGGGTGCCGGCCCGGGTGGCGGTGGTGTTGTTCTTGAAATCGGCACTGTCGGCGATGCGGACCAGCACGGTCAGCAGGTCCCCGACATTGGCGGCGCGCTGATCCTTGAAGAAGGCGCGGCTGCCATTGCGCCATAGCGCCTGGGCCTGCGGCTCGTAGCGCTGCGGTGTGGGCATGGGCATGGTGAGCGGGCGGTACGAGGCTTCCTGCGTCGGGTCGGCGCTCGGCGTCATCGCCGGCGGACGGCCGACCTCGGAGAGGCGCTGCAAATTGCCGCAGCCGGCGAGCAAAGCGGGCAGGATCAACAGCAGACGGCGGTTCATGGGGTGCTCCAGTTGGCCGCGGCGGCCCCTCTGGCAGCGGCCTGGGCGATGCGGCCACCGGGCGGCACCAGCGGCTGCGTCCCGGGCAGCACGCGCACCTCGTCGGGGCCGATGATTTCACCCTCGACGATGGCGCGCGAGGTGGTGTTGAGGATGCGGATGTGCTCGCCGACGGCGCCGGCTTCGAGCGCTTGACCGGTCGCGCTGAGATTGAGCCCGGCCGCGCGCAGCCGCAGCGTGACCCTGGCGCCCTTCTGGATCGCCGCGGTACGGCCGAGATCGCCGAGCAGGAGCGGCTGGCCGGGGGCGAGCTGGCGCCGCAGGGTCTGGCCGACCGCCTCGGCCGGCGCCCGTGCGACGCCGGTGTTGGCGATCGCCGCGCGCACGCGGGCCATGCGGATGTCGTCGCCCTGCACCACGCTCCCGGCGTTCAGCCGGCGGGTGGCGACCGGGAGCAGCAGCATCTCCTGGGCGCCGCCCGAGACGCGCAGGCGTTGCAGCGCCATGCCCTCGCCGGTCAACGCGAGCTGAGCGGTGAAGCGGCCGCTGCCGGCGTCCCAGTCCATCTGCTCGACGGCGATATCGACGGCCGCTCCGGGCGGCACCATCGGCGACTGGAAGGCGCCGAGGTCGATCTCCAGATCTTCGCCCGCACCGACGCCAGTGAGTGCGGCGCGCATGGCGATCAGCATCGGCTCACGCGGCAGCAGACGGCCTGGCCGGTCGATGATCACGCGGTCGGAGGACGAGCCGGCGCGCCAGTCCACGCCGAACTGCCGCGCGATCGCCCTGAGTTGCGCCGCCTCGACGACGATACGCGAGCCCGGCGGGGGCGCCGGGCCGAGCACGCGCTGGCCGGCCGCGCCGAGGTCGTCGAACAAATCCTCCAGCCGCACCACGGGGGCGTCGAGGGTTACCAACGGGCGCAGCGCCGAGGCGCCGGCCGGCCCGCTGGAGAGTGAGGCGGCCAACATGGCCGCGATCCTGATTATCCGCATGGTCACCCCTAGCGCAGGTTGGTGAGGGTCGAGAGCATCTGGTCGGACGTGGTGATCACGCGGCTGTTCATCTCGTAGGCGCGCTGGGCGGTGATGAGGTTGGTGATCTCACTCACCACGTTGGTGTTCGAGCTTTCGACGAAGCCTTGCAGGACGGAGCCGAAGCCGGGTGAGGCGGGCGCGCCGGTCACCGGATTGCCGCTGGCCGCCGTTTGCAGGAACAAATTGTCGCCCTGCGCGTCGAGCCCGGCCTCGTTGGGGAAGGCAGCGAGCTGGATCTGCCCGAGCGTGGTCGGCGCCGTTTGCCCGTCGATCGAGATTTGCACCTGCCCGGTGCCATTGATGGTCACCGAGGTCGCGTTGCTCGGGATGGTGATGCCGGGGCTGACCACATGCCCGTCGGCGGTGACGATTTCGCCGGCCGGCGACAAGGAGAAGGTGCCGTCGCGGGTATAGGCGGTGTCGCCGGAGGGCAGCGTCACCTGGAAATAGCCGTTGCCGCGCACCGCGAGGTCGAGGCTGTTATGGGTCTGTTGCAGGTTGCCCTGCTCGTTGATGCGGTAGATCGCCGCGGTTTTTACCCCGAGCCCGACCTGGGCACCGGCCGGCACCACCGAGCCGCTGTCCGACGAGTTGGAGCCGACGCGGCGGAGGTTCTGGTAGATGAGGTCCTGGAATTCCGCCCGCCGCCGCTTGAAGCCGGTGGTGGTCATGTTGGCGATGTTGTTGGAGATCACTTCGACGTTGGTTTGCTGAGCCTGCATGCCGGTGCCGGCGATATCGAGGGCGCGCATGTCCGGTGCTCCCCGTTACGACCGCGGTGGCAGGATCTTGTCGATCGCCGATTGCTGGCGGTCCGACTCGGTCTGGATGTACTGGCCGATGAACTGGTAGCCGCGCAGTTCGGTCATCATGCGGGTGAGTTCGAGCACCGGTTGCACGTTGGAGTCCTGGATTGCCCCTTGCACGATGCTTGGCGCCGCGATCGGCTCGGTTGGTTTGTCCGTGCTGAACAGCCGGTTGCCCTCCGCCTTGAGGCCCAGCGGCGCGGTCGGCTTGACCACCGCAATGCGGGCGATGCGGCCGTTTTCGCTGCTCAGCGTGCCGTCACCGGTGATGGTCAGGGTGACATCGGTGGGCGAGAGCTGCACCGGGCGGCCCTGGGTGTCGAGCAGCGCATTGCCGCTGCCATCGACCAGCGTGCCGCCGGCGGAGAGTTCGAAGTGCCCGGCCCGGGTGAGGCGGACCCCCGCCTTGGTCTGCACCGTGAAGAACCCGTCCTGCTCGCCGATCGCGAGGTCGAGCGGGTTGCCGGTATGGGTCAGCGGACCGGCCCGGCGGTCGCGATAGGTCGCGCGGTCCTGGGTGTAGGTGATGGTCTGGCCGCCCGGCGGCTGCGATCCGGCGGGCTGGCGGACCAGCCAATCGGCGAACACCATGCGTTCCGCCTGGAATCCGGGCGTCGCGGCATTGGCGATGTTGGAGGCGATGGTGTCGAGCGTGCGCTCCTGCGCGGCGAGGCGGGAGAGCGCGATGGTGGTGTTGTTCTGCATGGGTTCACTCCGCTGGGCGCGCGGCCGGCGACATGGCGGCCCTTCCATCAACCCAACAGCAACCGTTGTGCCACGCCCACGCCCCCGGTTTTGCTGGCGTCACCCTGGGTGCCAGGCAGTTCCTGCCGGGCGCCGGCGGTGCTGGCGCGGCATCGACGCCCCGGTGATTCAGGAATTGTTAAGCCGGCTCCCCGACAATCCCCCGGCACACGTTGCGGCCGCACTTGCGCTGCCGACGGGCATTGATCGGGTGACATCATGGCAACGGCTGCGGCTACGGCGACGAGCCCGCCACCTGCGGGGACGGAGGGCGGCAAGAAGCGGATCAGCAAGAAGCTGATCATGCTTGCGGCGCCCGTTGTGCTGCTGCCGCTGCTGCTGGGTGGCGCCTATTTTGCCGGGCTTTTTGATTCGTTGCTCGGCAAAGGCAAGCAGGCCGAGGCTACCGCCGAGCCTGCCGATCCCCACGCAGCCAAGCCCGCGGCCGCCCATGGTGCCGCGCCCGCTGCGCATGGAGCGCCCCCGGCGGCCGCCGCTCACGGTGCCCCGGCCACCGCCCATGCCGCGGCACCCGCTGCCAAGCCGGTTCCCGGTGCGCCGGTTTTCGTCGAAATCCCCGAGCTGATCGCCAATCTCAACACCGGCAACAAGCGCGCCGTCTACGTCAAGGCCAAGGTGCGCATCGAGGTGAAGCGCGCCGAGGACGAGGCGGCCCTGCGCGCGGTGATGCCCCGGCTGCTCGACCTGCTCCAGACCTACCTGCGCGAAATGCGGCCCGAGGAGTTGCGCGGCTCGATCGGCACCTATCGCCTGCGCGAGGAGCTGATGTCGCGCGTCAACATCGCGGCCGCGCCGGTCCGCATCCAGGACCTGCTGTTCGTCGAGTTGCTGGTCCAATGAGCGGTAGCCAGGAGGCCGGCGAGGCACCGCGCGAGCAGACCGAGGAAGAACTCGCCGCCGCCTGGGGGGCGGAGACCGACGCGGAACCCACCGCACCGGCCGCGCCCCCTGCGAGGGTGCTGAACCAGGCCGAAATCGACAGCCTGCTCGGCTTCGACGATGGCCCGTCGGACGGTGAGAACCGCACCGGCATGCAGCGCATCATCAGCTCCGGCCTGGTGTCCTACGAACGCCTGCCGATGCTGGAGATCGTATTCGACCGGCTGGTGCGCATCATGTCGACCTCATTGCGCAACTTCACCTCCGACAACGTCGAAGTCGGGATCGACAATATCCTCTCGCTCCGCTTCGGCGACTACCTGAACTCGATCCCGCTGCCCGCGATGCTCGCCGTCTTCAAGGCCGATGACTGGGACAACTACGGCCTGATGGTGGTCGACAGCGCCTTGATCTACTCCATCGTCGATGTGCTGCTCGGCGGGCGGCGCGGCACGGCGGCGATGCGCATCGAGGGGCGGCCCTACACCACCATCGAGCGCACCCTGGTGGAGCGGCTGATCCATGTCGTGCTCTCCGATCTCTCGGTCAGCTTCGACCCGCTCTGCCCGGTGACCTTCCGCTTCGAGCGGCTGGAGGTGAACCCCCGCTTCGCCACCATCAGCCGCCTCTCCAACGCCGCCGTACTGGCCCGCCTGCGCATCGACATGGAGGACCGCGGCGGCCGCCTCGAACTCCTGCTGCCGTATGCCACGCTGGAGCCGGTGCGCGAGCTGCTGTTGCAGCAATTCATGGGCGAGAAATTCGGCCGCGATTCGATCTGGGAGACCCATCTGGCCGAGGAGCTGTGGAGCACCGAGATCGACCTCGACGTGGTGCTGGATGAGCAAACCTTCCGCTTGTCCGACATCACTTCGCTGGTCCCCGGCAGCCGTATCATCCTCAACACCCAACTCGGCGCGACAGTGCAGCTGCGCTGCGGCAACGCCACGTTGTTCGAGGCGAAAATCGGCAAGCACAAAAACAACATGGCCGTTCGGATCGAACGCGAAGTGCCACGTGGCGCGGCGGGGTCGCGATGACGCGCACCCTCGGACCGGCGGGGAGACGCTGAATGGGATCGCTACCGGATATCGGGCTCGCGCTGCTGCTGGTGCTCAACCTGGTGTTTGCCATCCGCCTGGAACGGCGGTTGCGCCTCTTGCGATCCTTGCAGGCCGACATGGCCGGTGTCGCGCCGCTTGCCGAGGGACAGCTCCGCGAGGCTCTCGCGGCGATCGGGGCGCAGGTCGCCATGGTCGCCGAGGCGCAGGCAAGCCTTGATGCCGCGACCGCGGCGGCACAGGCCCTGCGCCGCGATTTGCGCCGCATGGACCTCGAACGCCTCGATGACTCGCCACCGCGTGAACTCCCACAGGCGCGCGGCATCGCCGCCTACGCAGCCCAGGCGATGCGGCCCGACCCGCGCCGGGACTCCTGGCCCGTCGCGCAGGATGAGGGAACGGACGCCCCGCTCCACCGCGCTGCATCACTGGCCACGTCCGTCGTGGCGCTGCCGATCCGCAGCAAGGCCGAACAGGCATTGGAAGCAGCGCTGCGGAGGCGGCGTTGACCGCGCGGGCCGCCGTGTTGGGCGGATTGCGGATGGCATGGGTGGTGCGTGCCACCATCGTCATGCTCACGGCACTGCTGCTGATGCGCTCCATCGATGCGGTGCGCGCCGAACTCCCGGCGGCCAAACCCGCCGAGGCCAAACCCGCGGATCCCAGAACGGCAGAGGCCAAACCTGCGATCGACGCCAAACCGGTAGCGAAACCGCCTGCGCCGCCGCCCACGGAACCGACGATCACCACGCAGGAACGCAGCCTCCTCCTCGACCTGCGCAAGCGCCGCGAGGAACTCGACGCCCGCGAGCAAGGCATTGCCTTGCAGCAGAACCTGCTCGCCGCGACCGAAAAGCGGATCGGCGAGCGTGCCGAGGAACTGGCCGCCCTGCAACGCCGGCTGGAGACGCTCGAGCGCGCCGCGCGCGAACGCGACGAGGCCAACGTCCGCGGCCTGGTGAAAATCTACGAGACGATGAAGCCCCGCGAAGCGGCCGCCATTCTCAACGAAATCGATCTTGCGGTGGCGATGCCGATTTTTCGCCACATGAAAGAGGGCAAGGCCGCGCTCATCATCGCGGCCTTGCAACCCGACCGCGCGCGCGACGTCACGTCGCGTCTCGCCCCCGATGCGCCGTCCACCGGCGCGGCGGCCATTGCCGCTCCTGGGCAGAACGCCCCTCCTGGCCAGACCGCCCCTCCCAAGCGAAAGGGACAGACATGAGTATCGACAAATCCACCAACATTCTGATCGTCGACGACTACAAGACGATGCTGCGGATCATCCGCAACCTGCTCAAGCAGATCGAGTTCAACAACGTCGAGGAAGCCTCGGACGGCGCCGAAGCGCTGGGCAAGCTGCGCAACAGCAATTTCGGCCTCGTCATCAGCGACTGGAACATGGCGCCGATGACCGGCCTGGAACTGCTGCGCGAGGTGCGGGCCGATGGCAAGCTGAAATCCATCCCGTTCATCATGATCACCGCGGAAAGCAAGACCGAGAACGTCGTCGCCGCCAAGCAGGCCGGGGTGTCGAACTACATCGTCAAGCCGTTCAACGCCGAGACGCTGCGCGAGAAGATCGAGAAGGTTATGGGTCATGCATGAGGGCGTAGCGATGTCCCGGCTCGCCCAGCTGAAATCCCAGTACCCGGCCCATGATGTCCGCCTCATCACGGAGATCGTCGAGCAGTTGCTGCACAGCATGTCTGGCGATTTGTCGCTCGCCAAGGCCGGTATCCTGGCCGAAGTCGAGGATCTCGGGCGCTATATCGAAACGACCAAGAACGAGATATCCGTTCTCAAGGTCGGCGATATCACCAACAGCCACATCCCGGCGGCGACCGACGAACTGGACGCTATCGTGATCCACACCGCGATGGCGACCGACGTCATCCTCGAGGAATGCGAAGCGCTCGACCGCGTCGCCGAGCAGCTTCGTCTCGCGCCGGGTAGTGACGAGCAGGCGTGCGGCGCACGGCTGCAGGAGGCGACGACGCGGATCTACGAGGCCTGTTCGTTCCAGGACATCACCGGCCAGCGGGTTTCCAAGATCGTGCAGACCCTCAAAAAGATCGAGGAGAAGGTCAACAGCATCCGCGCCTCCTTTGTTGTCGACGATGCCGATTTCACCGAGCCGCTGGCGGTGATCGACGGCGATTTGCTGAACGGGCCGCAACTGCCGAGCGCGGCGATGGAACAGTCTGACATCGACAAGATCATGAACGGTTTCGGATGACGCCACGAGCGATCGGGCCTTTCGCGTTAGCCGTACTCCTCGCCGCGGGCGGCGCGGCGCGGGCGGAGCCGAACGCAGTCCAACTGCGCACCGGCGACCACGACGGTTTCGGCCGCGTGGTGCTCGATCTGCCTTCCGGCTGCACCGCTTCGGTGCGCGATGAGGCGGAACGCGTGACGGTCACGCTTGCGGGACCTTGTGCCGTCGCCGGGCGTCCGCGCGCGCCGCGCAATGTGGCCGCGCTGGAAATCGCGGCCGAGGAGGTGGGCATTCGCAAGGCGCAAGGCGTCACCTTGCGGCGAGTGATGTTGGGCACACGGCTGGTGCTGGATTTCCCTGACCGTGTGGCCGACCGTCCGCCCGAGCGGCGGGCGCCATCCGCCACGCCCCGCGCCGAGCCGCGCAGCGCTCCTCCTCTCGGGCAACGTGCCACGCCCGAGCGGCTTGCAGCCCTGGTCGCGGCACATGATCGACGCGAGAGCCGTGCCGGCCCAGCCTCGGCGTCCCCTGCGCCAGCATCGGCGGCACCGGGCGCGATCGCGACGCCCGCGGCAGCAACACCCGCGCCAGCGATGTCCGCACCAGCGGCGCCCGCACCCGAACCGGTCGTGCTGGTATCTGCGGCGCCGGTGGAACCTGTGCGCCGCCCCGCCCCGCCTGCCGTTCTGCCGCGCGGATCCTTTCTGATCTCCGGCGATGCCGATGTCGGCGCTGCCGCCTTCCGCCGCAACGGCGCGGGCGTCGTCGTCATCGATGCCGCGCGCCCGCTCGACACCGCGGCGGTCGCGGCCGCCCTTGGCCGTCCCGTCTTTCTCTCCCCCGCGTCCAATACGTCGACCGTGGTCGAAATTCCCCTGCGTGCCGGCGAGGTATTGCGTGTCCGCCGGCGCGCTGAGGGCTGGCTGGTCTCTGTACAGGCGAGCGCACTGCCGTCGGACGGAGAGCCAATTCCGGCCGAGATCCGGCCGGAGGGGACGCTGTTCCGTCTCGACACGCCAGGTCGTGTGGTTGAACTCGTTGACGCCGATACCGGCGCAAGGGCGTTGGTTGGCACGGTGCGCGTTACCGCTGCGATGATCCCGCAGGAGCGTCGCCTGCCGGACTATGCGGCCGAACGGACCTGGCTCGGCGTCGTCGTCCGGCCGACTTCGGCCAGCGTCGAAATGCAGGCGGTGCGAGCCGGCTTCGTGCTGCGCGGCGCTGTGCAACCGGGAACGCTCGCGGACGGGAGTGCTCCGTCGGGCTACGTGCCGCAGTCCCGCCTGTTCGACTTCCCTCCCGTCCCGACCGATGGGCTGTGGCGGCGCCTCCAGGCGTTTCGCGCGGCGGCCGATGCCGGTTCGGGCCATGCCCGCACCGAGAATCGCATTCGTGCCGCCGAGGCGATGCTTGCGCTTGGCCTTGGCGCGGAGGCGCAGGCGATGCTCGACGGTGTCGCCGAGGAGGCCGGACCCCTGGCAGCCGGCCCCCGGTTTGTCGGATTGCGGGCCGTCGCGGCCGTTCTGTCCGGTCGTGCCGCGGAGGGCGCGCCGGTCGACATCCCCGGCACTATCGCCAATGACGAAGCGTCGCTGTGGCGGGCCCTGACGGCCACTGTGTTACAGAAATCTGCGCCCGGCGCCGCCCAGGCGATCGCCGGCAACCTCGAACTCATCGCGGCCTATCCCGAGGAACTGCGCCGCAAGGTCCTTCCGGCGGCGGTCGAGGCGCTGGTTGCCGGCGGCGACATGGCGGCGGCGCGCCGCCTGCTGGATCGCTTTCCCGACCAGGCCGGCGCCGACCTCGCCCGCGCCCAAATTCTCCTGCGCGACCCCGACCCCGCCCGCGTCGCCGATGGCAACGCATGTTCGCCTCCCGCGCGGTTGATCTGCTGACCGAACGCCGCCTCACCGACGGCGCCATCAAGCCGGCGGAGGCCGCAACCGCGCTCACCCGCGCGCTCTACAGCTGGCGCGGCGATGCGATGGAATATGATCGCCGGTTGCGTATCGCCGAACTGCTCGACATGTCCGGCCAGGGCCGCCCAGCGCTGGCCATGCTGCGCGAGACGCTGGACATGTGGCCCGACCGTCGGGATGCCATCCAGCCCCGTCTCGCCGCCGTGTTCGCCCACGCCATGACCGCCCACCCCGCCGGCAGCGGCGGCAGCCTCGACTGGCTGTCGCTCGTCGAGGAGAACGCCGATTTATGGCCACAAGGGGAGGCCGGGGCGGAACTCGGCACGCGCATGGCCGAGCAGCTGCTCCGGCTCGACCTGCCGAAGCAGGCGGCGGCTGCCCTGCAACGCGCGGTAGCGGCCGCGCCGGCCGGCGCGATGCGCGCCCAGGCCGGCGTCCGGCTCGCCGCCATCATGGGCCGTGGTGGCGATCACGTGGGCGTTCTCGATACCCTCAACCTCTCTGCTTCCCCGGGCCTCGATCCTGCCCTGGCCGAGGAGCGGGACATCCTGTTCGCCCGTTCGGCCGCCGCTCTTGGCGATATCGGCTCCGCTCGTGCCGCACTGACCCGCCTCGGTACTGATCGAGCCTTGGACGAGTGCGCCGGGCTTCTTGAAGCGGCGAAGGACTGGGCTGGTGCTGCCGAAATGCTCGGCAAGCTGGCGGCGCGGCGCGATGACGGGGCTGCCACGCTCTCCCGCGAGGCGTCGGTGCTGGTGTTGCGCCTGGCCGGCGCGGTGTCCCGGAGTTCCGAGGCGGGCCGGGCCGAAGCGCTGCGGGCCCGCTTCGCCAACCGTCTCGCCGACGAGAAGATGAACGGGACGCTCGACTTCCTGACCGCGACCCCGGTCGGCGCGGTATCGGACCTCGGCCGTGCCGCGGCCGAGTCGCGTCTCGCTAAAGCCGTGCCTGCGGCGATCAAGGGCCTCGGGCCTGCCGCGCCCCGCATGTAGAAGCACCCCAGGCATTCCATCCGGGGGCATTTTTCCCCTTGCGCAGTGCGGGCGATTTCATCATGTTCCACCGCCTTAGCCCACGGAACCGCGCGTCATCGCGCGCGGACCAGAAGGCTGTCTACTGGTCGGGAAAGGGGAATGCGTGATGAACGCACTCACACCACTGGGGATGGTCTCGGATCTGCCGAGCGATAACCAGTACATTTTGGATCGCACACCGGCGGAAGCCGTGATGAGTATCGACGATGAGCGCACGGATTATTTCATCCGGCGCGACGGGATGGTGTTCGCCGGAACCCATCTCCTGGTCGATCTTTGGGGAGCGTCCAATCTCGACAACCCCGAGAGTATCGATGCTGCGCTGCGCGAGGCCGCGATCGTTGCCGGGGCGACGATCTTGCACAGCCACTTCCATCATTTCACCCCGAATGGCGGGGTGTCGGGCGTGGTGGTGCTGGCGGAGAGCCATATCTCCATCCATTCCTGGCCGGAGCGTAATTTCGCCGCGGTGGATATTTTCATGTGCGGCGAATGCGACCCCCACCGGTCGATCCCGATCCTGGAAAAGGCCTTCACGCCAGCCCGGATCGATCGCATCGAGCAGCGCCGCGGCCGCGTCATCTGATCCGGGCTTACGGCTGAAATCTAAGCAAGCCAGACGATCCGCTCGTCTGGCTTGTGTCTTTTGAAGGAGTTGGCGGTGTCGACCGATCTGTGGGTGAACGAGACGCTCTACCCGGACTGGGGCCAGCGGTTCCGCATCAAGCGCGAGCTCGCGCGGACGAAAAGCGAGTTCCAGGATATCGCGATCTTCGACACCTACAGCCATGGCCGCGTCATGCTGCTCGATGGTGTCGTGCAGATCACCGAGGCCGATGAGTTTACCTACCAGGAAATGATCACCCATGTGCCGCTGCTCGCGCATGGCGCGGCGGAAAACGTGCTGATTATCGGTGCCGGCGATGGCGGCGTGCTGCGCCGGGTGGTCCAGCACAGCACGGTCAAACGGGCGGTGATGGTCGAAATCGACGGCGCCGTGATTGATCTCTGCAAGCAGTTCATGCCCGCTATCGCCGGCGACGCCTGGAACGACAAGCGCGCGGAGGTGATCGTCGGTGACGGCATCGATTACGTGCGCAAGGCGCCGGACGCGTCATTCGACGCCATCATCGTTGATTCGACGGACCCGATCGGCGTTGGCGAAGTGCTGTTCACCGACGAGTTCTACGCCAATGCCGCGCGTATCCTCACTGGATCGGGCGTCATCGTGAACCAGTGCGGCGTGCCTTCGATGCAGTCCGACGAACTGCGTGATACCAGCCTGCGGCGCGCGAAGTTCTTCCCCCGCGTCGGCGCCTATGTCGCGGCGGTGCCGACCTATGTCGGCGGCTTCATGACTCTCGGTTTCGCGACCAAGGCGGCGAATTTCGAGAACGCCAGCGTTGAGACCATTCGCGCCCGTGCCGCGGCGGCCGGTGTTCTCGGCGAGACCCGCTACTGGTCCCCCGAAGTCCATGCCGCCGCGTTTGCGCTCCCGCCCTACATTGCCGAAGTGCTGCCGCAACACTGAGGTCGCGGCTTCACGCCCGCCGGCAGGCCACCTGCCAGCCGGCGCCTCGATCGCTGAGATCGGGCACCGACAGAGCGCACTCCGGCTCGGCCCGGGGGCAGCGCGGATGGAAAGCGCAGCCTGACGGCGGGTTCAGCGGGCTGGGCATTTCCCCCATGACCGCCGCTTCGCCGTCGCGCCGGCGGGCCTTGACCAACGGCACGGCGCGGATCAGTGCCTGGGTATAGGGATGTTGCGGCCGGGCGAAAATTTCGGCGGTCGGCCCGATCTCCACGATGCGGCCAAGATACATCACCGCGACCCGGTGGGTCATGTGCTTCACCAGCCGCAGATCATGGGTGATGAACACCAGCGTGAGCCCGAGCCGGTCCTGCAATTCCATCAACAGATTGACGATCGAGGCCTGCACCGAGACGTCGAGCGCCGAGACCGGCTCGTCGGCGATGATCAGCGACGGCTCCACCGCGAGCGCGCGGGCTATGCCGATGCGTTGGCGCTGGCCACCGGAAAATTCATGCGGGTAGCGCAGGGCGGCGTCCTGCGGGAGATGGACGAGATCGAGCAGCGATCGCACCCGCGCCGGGATCTCGGCCGCCGGCACCACGCGATGCACCGCGAGCGCCTCGCCCAGTGTATCGCCGACTGTCATGCGCGGATTGAGCGACCCGTAGGGGTCCTGGAACACCATCTGCACTTGCCGGTTGAACCGCCGCCGCGCATCGCCTTCGAGGGCCAGCACGTCAGTTCCATCGAAGCTGACACTGCCGCCATCCGGCTCGTGCAGGCGGACCAGGCAGCGCGCCAGGGTGGATTTGCCGCAACCGGATTCGCCGACGATGCCGAGAGTCTCGCCGCGCATCACATCCAGGCTGACCTGCTCGACCGCGTGCACCGCCTGGCGCGGCGTGCGTCGGAGTATTTCGACCAGGCCTCGGCGGGCGGGGAAGCGCTTGGACAGGCCGGTGACGGTGAGGAGCGTCACGGGCCGGTCTCCGCCAGCAGGCGTTCGCCGGCGTGGCAGGCGCTGGCATGGGCGGGCGCCAATGCGCGCAGCAGCGGGCGCTCCGAGGCGCAGCGCGCTTCGGTCAGCGTGCAGCGCGGCGCAAAGGCGCAGCCGGGCACCGGCTTGTCGACCCTCGGCGGCTGGCCCGGGATGGGGATAAGCTGCGCCCGGGCCGCGCCTTCGCCCGGCATGGATTGCAGCAGCGCGCGCGTATAGGCGTGTAGCGGGCGCTCGAACACCTCGGCAACCACACCGGTTTCGCACAGCCGCCCGGCATACATCACTGCCACCCGGTCGCAGGTCTCGGCGATCACGCCGAGATCATGCGTCACCAGCACCATGCTCATCCCAAGCTCGGCGACCAGGCGCAGCATGAGCTTGAGGATCTGGTCCTGGATGGTGACATCGAGCGCGGTGGTGGGCTCGTCCGCCAGCAAAAGCTCGGGGTTGGCGGCCAAGGCGATTGCGATCATCGCGCGCTGACGCATGCCGCCGGAGAACTCATGGGGATACTGATCAAGCCGTGTGGCCGCCGAGGCGATGCCGACGAGGCCGAGGAGTTCCGCGCCGCGGCGGCGGCGGGCGGCGCGGTCGTGCGTGGTATGAGCGACCAGCACCTCGTCGATCTGCTGGCCGATCGGCAGCACCGGGTTCAGCGCGGACATCGGCTCCTGGAAAATAGCCGCGATCTTGCCGCCGCGCACCCGGCGCAGCGTCTCGGCATCCATGGCAAACAGGTCCTGTCCGCGCCATAGCGCGCGGCCGGTGACGGCGGCGTTGGCGTGCAGCAGCCGTGGGATGGCGCGCAGCGTGACGGATTTCCCCGAACCCGATTCGCCGACGATGCCGAGCACCTCGCCGCGGCCAACCGAGAAACTCACGCCATCGACGGCATGGACCGGCCCGCGCGGGGTGTCGAAAGTGACCTTGAGGTCGGTGATTTCGAGCAGATCACCGCTCACCGCTTCACCTCCAGCAAATCGGCGAGCCCGTCGCCGGTCAGCGAGAAGCCCAGGCCGGCGATCACGATGACGGCGCCGGGAAACAGCGCGATCCATGGCGCCTGGTTGAAGAAGTTCTTGCCGTCGGCAATCAGCACGCCCCATTCAGCTTCCGGCGGCTGGGCGCCGAGGCCGAGATAGCCAAGCGATGAGCCGAGCAGGATCACCAGCGCCATGTCCGACACCAAATAGACCAGCACCGGGCGGATGGCGTTGGGCAGGATATGGCGGAACAGGATTCGTGGCGTGGAGTAGCCGAGCACGCGGGCGGCGGCGACGTATTCGCCCGCCTTCTGCACCAGCACCTCGGAATGCATCAGCCGCGCATAGGCGACCCAGCCGACGATGGTGATGGCGATATACATGTTCACCAGTCCGGGCCCGAGGATCGCGACGATGGCGATAACCAGCACCAGGAAGGGGAAGGTGACGACCAGATCGACCAGCCGGCCAAAAATCATGTCTGCCACGCCGCCGTACCAGCCGACAAAGAGGCCGATCAGCACGCCGAGAACGCATGGGAAAATGGTCGCGAATAAAGCGATTTGCAGGTCGATCCGCGCAGCACTGATGGTGCGCGAGAGCATGTCGCGGCCGAATTGGTCGGTGCCGAAGGGGTGCGCGGCCGAAGGTGGCGCCAGCAGGGCGGCGAAGTCGAAACCCAGCGGATCATAGGGAGCCAGCACGTCGGGGATCATGGCACACAGCATCACCGCGCCGAGCAGGATCATGCCCCCGATCAGCGGCGCCGAAAGGCGCTTCACCGGCTCACCCGCGGGTCGAGCCACATCTGCACGATGTCGGTGACCAGGAAGGCGAGCGAGACCAGCACGGCCAGCACCAGCGTCAGCGCCTGGATTACCGGGTAGTCACGGCTGAAAATGGAATCGACCATCAGCCGGCCGACGCCGGGCACCGCGAACACGCTCTCGGTGACCACCGCACCGCCGAGCAGCGAGCCGATATGCAGACCCACCAGGGTAACGGTGGCGATCAGCGCATTGCGCAACACGTGGCGGAACAGCACCAGCCGTGCGGCGATCCCTTTGGCGCGGGCAAAATCGACGTATTCCGCGGTGAGCACGGCGAGGATTGAGGCGCGCAGATTGCGCATCACCACGGCCGAGAAGGAAAACGCCAGCGCCACCGCGGGCAGGAACAGGTGGTAGAGCTTGTCGCCCAGCGTGTCGCCATAGCCGCCGACCGGGAACCAGCGCAGCCCGGCGGCGAAGACGGTGAGCAGGATGAGGCCGACATAGAACACCGGCGAGGAGAGGCCGAGCTGGAACACCCAGCGGATCGCCAAGTCTGGCCACCGGTTGGCGTTGAGCGCTGCGACGAAGGCGAGTGGCACGGCCACGCCGATCGCGATCACCATCGCCATCAGAGTGAGCATACCGGTCACCGGCAGGCGGTCGGCGATCAACGTCGTCACCTTGATGCGCATGGCCAGGGAATCGCCAAGATCCCCCTGCAGGATCGCTTTGAAATACTGCAAGAGCTGCACCGGGATCGACTTGTCGAGCCCGAGCTGCGCCGTCAACCGCGCCACCGCCTCATCGGTGCCGCGATCGCCCAGCAGTGCCTCCACGACGTTGCCGGGCAGCAGGCGCGCGAGCACGAACACGGCAAGGCCGATCAGGATGAAGGTCGGGATGATCTGCAACAGCCGCGAGACCAGCCAGGCGCCGCGGTTCATCCTGCATGTCTCCACGGCCTTCGGCGATGCGCAGCGGAACAGCCGCGCATCGCCTGGGGGCCGGCGCTATTGCCGGTTTGGCAGGTCATCGTCGAGCGTGCCGAGCGCGGACTACGCCTTGTCGACGTAGGCGCCCTCGAAGAAGTTGTTGCCCAGCGGGATCTGCACGAAGCCCTTGACATTCTTGCGCCAGCACACCGGGTAGGGCGTTTCGTAGAGGAAGATGATCGGCGCCTCGTCGATGTAGATCGTCTGCATTTCCTTGTACATCGCGCGGCGCTTGGTGATGTCGTTCTCGGCCTGGCTCTGCATGAACAGGTCGTTGACCTTATCGCTCTTCCAGCCCGAGTGCAGGTTGTTCACCGTCGGCGAGTAGGCGAAGTACGACGCGATCTCCGAGGGGTCGGCGATGTCGTCGGTCCAGCCGCCGCGGTTCATCTGGAAGTCCTCGGCGCGGTAGCGGGCGGTCTTGGAGGGGTTGTCGAGTTGCTCCAGCGTGAGCTTGACGCCGACCTGACCGAGCATCTGCTGGATGGCGGTGAGGTCGTTGGTGTGGTTCTGGTTGCCCGCCAGGATCATGCACTTGGCTTCGAAGCCGCCGGCAAAACCGGCCTCGGCCAGCAGCGCCTTGGCCTTCGCAGGATCATACTTGTAGACCGGCCCGCCGAGGATGTTCAGCGGCGTCACCGAGGACATGAAGGACTGCAAAGGCTTGCCGAGCCCCTGGGTGGTGATGGTGATGATCGCGTCCTTGTTGACGGCGTAGTTCAGCGCCTGGCGCACTTTTTTGTCGGCGAGCGGGTTCTTGGCGCCGCCCTTCAGCGTCTCCTTGCACATCAGCACGACGTAGGACACCGCGGTCGACGGCCAAAGCTCCATGCGCAGGTTTGCGTCGGCCTGCATTTCCTTCACGCGCGAGAAGGGGATGAACTCCGAGCCGTGCACTTCGCCGGCCTTGAGCTTGAGCATGCGGGTGGCGTCGTCGGGGATGATCTGGAACTCGATTTCGTCGAGGTACGGCAGCGCCACGCCGTCCTTGTCCTTGCCCCAGTAGTGCGGGTTGCGCTTGAAAATCATCTTCTGGCCGCGCGTCCAGGCGGTCATCATGAACGGCCCGGTGCCCAGCGTCTTCTCCGCGAAGGCCTTGGCCTTGGCGTGATCGTCGGCCCCCGGTGTCGCCTCGTACTTGGCCTTGGGCAGGATGCCGGTGTTGAACATCGCCAGCGCCGGCAGCAGCGTCGGATCGGGGCGCTTCAGTTTCAGCAGCACGATCTCGGCCGAGGCAATCTCGACACTGTCGATCGAGCCGAGCATCTCGTTCCAGGCGCCGTTCTTCGGGTGGCGCGCGCGGTCGAGCGAGAACTTCACGTCCTCGGCCGTCATCGCGGCCCCGTCCGAGAACTTCACGCCGGGGCGCAGTGTGAGCGACAGCAATTTGCCGCCGTCGGAATAGGCCCATTTGGTCGCCAGCCCAGGCAGCACGCCCAGCCCGTCGGCGGTCGGGAACAGCAGGGTCTCGTAGATCGAGGAGGATATCCAGATGTCGACGTTGGCGTCGGTCCATACCGGATCGAGCTCGAGGCTGTCGGCGTAGCGGGCGTAGATCATCTTGCCGCCGCGCACCGGCGCGGCCTGGGCCTCGCCCAGGTTCAGCGTGGCGAGGCTGGTGAAGCCGGCGGATGCCGCGAGCATCCGCCGGCGGGTGAGCGACAAAGTGTCTTTCATGCAAGCCCCCATTGTTTGTTTGTTCGGGAAGATTATCGGCCGCAGCGTCCACTGCCGTCGCGCCGATGTCAACGCAGTTGCAGCAATTCTATTTTACCTGCGCGACCCGCAGCGCGTTGGTGGTGCCGGGCTGGCCGAATGGCACGCCGGCGATCACCACGATCTCCGTCCCGTGCGGGCTCAGCCCCTCGGCGAGCGCCGTGCGCGTCGCCCTGGTCACCGTCTCGGTCATTGTATGGGTCTCGGGCGACACCACAGCATGTACGCCCCACACCACGGCCAGCCGCCGCGCAGTGGTGATCGTCGGCGTCAGGCTCAGGATCGGCGCCTCCGGCCGCTCACGCGCCGCGCGCAGCGTGGTGGAGCCCGAGGCGGTGAAGGCGCAAATCGCCGAGGCCCCGATGGTATGGGCGATCTGGCGCGCGGCAGCCGCGATCGCATCCGCCGTCGAATGCTCGGGCTCCGGCCGCGACGCGTCGATATTGCGCCGCCAACCCTCGTCCTGCTCCACCCGGGCGATAATGCGGTCCATGATGTTGACCGCCTCGAACGGGTACTGCCCCGCCGCCGTCTCAGCCGAGAGCATCACCGCATCCGCCCCGTCGAACACCGCGGTCGCCACGTCCGATGCCTCGGCGCGCGTCGGCGCCGGGGCGCTGATCATGCTCTCCAGCATTTGTGTCGCCACTACCACCGGCTTGCCGTGCTGGCGCGCGGCCCGCACGATCCGCTTCTGGGCCAGCGGCACCTCCTCGGGCGGCAACTCCACCCCGAGATCGCCGCGCGCGACCATCACACAATCCGACAGCCGGATAATCGCCTCCAGATTGTCGAGCGCCTGCGGCTTTTCCATCTTGGTCATGATCCAAGCCCGCCCGGCCGCGATGTCGCGCGCCTCCTCGACATCCTCCGCACGCTGCACGAACGACAGGCCGATGTAATCCGCCCCGTGCTCCAGCGCGAAAGCCAAATCCTCGCGATCCTTCACCGTCAGCGCCGGAATCGGCAGCACCATGTCAGGCACATTCACGCCCTTGCGGTCCGACAGCGGGCCGCCGACGGCCACCTCGGTCTCCAGATGATCCTCGCGCACCCGCGTGACCCGCAGCCGCAGCTTGCCGTCATCGAGCAACAAATTAGTGCCGATCGCCGCCGCCGCGATGATCTCGGAATGCGGCAACTGCACGCGGCGCACATCCCCGGGGATCGCACTCAAATCCAGCCGGAATGGCTGCCCGGTCTGCAACTGCACCCGTCCGGCCTGAAACCGCCCCACCCGCAGCTTCGGCCCCTGCACATCCGCCAGAATGCCGATCGGCCGATCAAACCGCTTTTCCAAATCACGGATCATCGCAAACAGCGCCGCATGGTCATCATGACTGCCATGGCTGAAATTCAACCGGAAGACGTCCGCCCCCGCCTGAAACAACCTGGCCAAAACCTCCATCGAAGAACTCGCTGGCCCCAACGTCGCTATGATCTTCGTCCTCCGGCGCCGACGGATTTTCACGCGACTGCTCATGAGGCGACTCCTGGGTGTGAGGCAAAGAAAGAAAGGCGGGGGCTCTGCCCCTCGACCCCGCTAAGGGCAGTGGCCCTTAGAACCCATTCGTTTAAGAGGGTTCTGGTTGCAGGAGGGGGCCAACTCGCTGGTTGCAACATCGGAGTAGGCCCCCTCCTGCAACCAGAACCAATCCTTAAGTGATGGGATCCAAGGGGCCACTGCCCCTTGGCGGGTCCAGGGCAGAGCCCTGGCCTTCCTCCCTTCCTCATACCGAAGGCGCCCCCACGAGCACCGCGCGAATGTCGTTGACGTTGGTGAGGGTGGGGCCGGTGCGGATGAGGTCGCCGATGGTGTCGAACAGGGAGTAGCTGTCGTGGCGGGCGAGGAAGCTGCGGGGGTCTAGGTTGGCGGCTTTGGCGCGGGCGAGGGTGGCGGGGGTGATGATGGCGCCGGCGGCGTCGTCGCTGCCATCGATGCCGTCGGTATCGCCGGCGACGGCCCAGATGTTGGGGCGGCCTGAGAGGGCGATGGCGAGTGCCAGAAGGAATTCGGTGTTGCGGCCGCCTTTGCCGGTGGGGCCCGCGCCGATGGTGACGGTGGTTTCACCGCCGGAGAGCAGGATGGCGGGGGCGGCGAGGGGTTGGCCGTGGGTGGCGATGGAGCGGGCGATGCCGGCCATCACGGTGCCCATCTCCCGGCTTTCGCCTTCGAGCGCGTCGCCGAGGATAAGGGGTGTGATGCCGAGGGCACGGGCGCGATCCGCGCAGGCGGCGAGCGCCATGGCGGGGGTGGCGATCATGCGGAATTCGGCGTTGGGGAGTTCGCCGGGCTTGGGGGTTTCGTCGGCGTCCCGCGCGAGGCGGGCGGCGACGGCGGGGGAGGGGGCGATGTCGTAGCGGGCGAGGAGGGCGCGGGCATCGGCAAATGAGGTCGGGTCCGGCACGGTGGGGCCGGAGGCGATCACCGCGGGGTCATCGCCCGGCACGTCGGAGATGGCGAGGGTGACGACGCGGGCGGGCGCGGCGGCGGCGGCGAGGCGGCCGCCTTTGATGGCGCTGAGGTGTTTGCGCAGGCAGTTCATCTCGCTGATCGTCGCGCCGCTGGCAAGCAGCGCGCGGTTGAGCGCCTGCTTGTCGGCGAAGGTGAGGCCGGGGGCCGGCAATGCCATGAGCGCCGAGCCGCCGCCCGAGATCAGCGCGATCACCAGGTCATCCGGCCCGAGCCCCTGCACGGCGGCGAGCACGCGCCGGGCGCCCAGTTCACTATTGGCGTCCGGCACGGGGTGGCTCGCCTCGATCACCTCGATGCGCTGGGTCGGCACGGCGTGGCCGTAGCGGGTGACGACAACGCCGGAGAGCGCGACGTCGGGCCAGGCAGTTTCGAGGGCAGCGGCCATGACGGCAGCGGATTTGCCGGCGCCGACCACGATACAGCGGCCGCGCGGCTTGTCGGGAAGGTGACGGGCCAGCATCACGCGCGGATCGGCGGCGGCGACGGCGGCGTCGAAAATGCTGCGCAAGGCCCCCTTTGCGCGCGTATCATCCCAGTCCATCGTCCGCCTTCTCCGCAATCGATTGCGGGAGTATGGCGGAGACGGGGTTACCGCGCCATGTATGTTGCCGTGACAGGAGGATTGCCATGCCCGCACCAGAGCTTGACGACAAAACCCGCACCGAGCTGGAAGCCGCCGCCTTCCGCAAACTGGTCGCCCATCTGCGTGACCGCACGGATGTGCAGAACATCGACATGATGAACCTCGCCGGCTTCTGCCGTAACTGCCTCAGCCGCTGGTATCGCGAGGGTGCGGCCGAGCAGGGGTTGACCATCGCCGACCCCGATGCGCGCGAGATCGTCTACGGCATGCCGTACAAGGAGTGGCAGGCCAA
>JAPLOH010000099.1:0-6373 GCA_026400845.1 Alphaproteobacteria bacterium | reverse complement strand
TGCCGTACAAGGAGTGGCAGGCCAAGTATCAGACCGAAGCCTCGGCGGGCCAGAAGGCGGCATTCGCCAAAGCCAACCCGGGCCACTGATCCGCGCCGTAGGTTCCTCGCCCTACATTGACCGCGGCCGCCGCGGCGCGTAAGCCCGCGGCCCGTTCGCCCCAAGGGAGATGAGACATGGCTCGAGACGCGACCGATACCGCCGACGCCCCGGCCGAGAGCGCCCAATGGGGCAATATCTCGGCTGACCGCCTGCGTAGCCTGATCGAGCGCATCGAGCGGCTGGAGGAGGAGCGCAAGGCACTCTCCAGCGATATCAAGGACATCTACGCCGAGGCAAAGTCCGCAGGGTTCGACGTGAAGGTGATGCGACAGCTCATTCGCATCCGCAAGCAGGAGCCCGCCGAGGTGGAGGAGCAGGAGACCCTGCTCGACGTCTACCGGCGCGCCCTCGGCATGTAGCCGGCGGCATCCGTCCGCGTCGGGCGGATGCACAATGACATGGACGCGGCGGGGTCTCGGTCGGTAGTCTGCGGCATCGGTCGTGGAGGATCAGCATGGGCGCGCCGGTTTGCCTTATGTGGCAGGGATATACAGGGATTGCCCGGGCAGCGGTTGGAGGGGAGCAACGTCGATGATGGACAATATTTGGAACAGCCAGTTCTGGTACCTGTATTGGCTGCTGCCATTGGTCGGCATAGGTACTTTGGTGGCATCCCAGATCATCGCGAAGCTCCAGTCGTCGGAGTTTTACCGTCCCGCGCTGAAGCACATTGACCCGGAGGCCCACAAGAAGTCTCCGGAGACCCGATTGCGCAGGGACGTTCGCATTGGCCGCTTTCTGAGTCTGTTCGAGGCGCAGATCGCCGAAGCCCGATCGTATCGTGATAGTGCGCTGGAGGCTTTGCGGGCAGCCGAGGCGGCGAAAGGATTGAAGGCCGCACAAGGTGCCGCGCTTGCGGCGCGTGCGGCGGCGCTCAAGACCGACGACGCCGCGCATGCAGCCGCGATGGCGCGCAAAAATTTGCGTCCCAATATGCTTCCGGAGAGTGAGAGGGCATTTGCCCTCCCGCGTCCGAAACCCGGTACATTCGGCGGCGGGAATGGAGGCGCGCCGCGAGACGCGAAGGCCCTCCAAAAATACCGCCTCGAATTGGACCCGAGGACCATCAAGACCTCGGCCACCGCTTATGTAGCCGAAGCGAACGAGGCAGCCAAAGCCGCCGAAGCCATAGCCGCCCGCTGGAAACAATCCCACGCGGCGGATTGACCGCTACGACCCCAGCTTCTCCAACACCTCCGCATGCGCCTCGCGCACGAGGTGACGGCGGATTTTCTGGGTGGCGGTCATCAGCCCGTTCTCGATGGTAAACGGCGGCACTACCGCGTGGCGGCGGATGCGCTCGGTGACCGAGAGGCGCTTGCTGACGTCGCTGACCGCCGAGCTGACATCCGAGGCATCGAACCCCTCGGCCGTCACCACCAACGCGGTGAGGCCTGAACGCCCCTCGCCGAACACCACGGCCTGGGCGATCGCGGGCTCGGCGATCAGCATGCCCTCGATGCGCGCCGGCGAGACGTTCTCCCCGCCGGACAGCACGATCATGTCCTTCTTGCGGTCGGTGATGCGCAGGTAATTGTCGGCATCCAGCGTGCCGATGTCGCCTGTATGCAGCCAGCCATCGCGGATCGCCTGCTCGGTCTCGTCCGGCCTTCCCCAGTAGCCGTGCATGACCAGGTCGCCCCGCACCAGGATCTCTCCGTCATCCGCGATCTTGAGATCCACCCCTTCGAGCGGCGTGCCGACGGTTTCCACCCGACAGTCATTGGGTGGGTTGGCGGAGATGATCGGCCCTGCTTCGGTCTGCCCGTAGCCCTGGATGATCAGGATGCCCATGGCGAGAAAGAACCGCCCCACCTCGGGCTCCAGCCGCGCGCCGCCGGAGACGGCGGCGATCAGTCGGCCGCCGAAGCGCTCACGCACTTTCGCGCGCACCAGCCGGTCCAGGATCGGGTCAAGGATGCGCTCGCTCAGCGTCAGACGCTGGCGGTCCACCTTCTTGGTGCCGATTGCCAGCGCCATGTTGAACAGCCGCTGCTTGATCGACGATTGGCGCACCACCTGGCTCAAGATGCGGCTGCGGATCACCTCCAGCACGCGGGGCACCATGGTCAGCAGGGTCGGGCGGATCGCCAGCATATCGGCGGCGAGGTGCTCCACCCCGCGGGAATAGACGATCTCGGTGCCGATGGAGAGGAACAGGAACTGCCCGGCAGTGTGCTCGTAGCTGTGCGACAGCGGCAGGAAGGAGAGGTAGGTCTCGCGCTTGAGGTTGAGCTGCAGGATCAGCAGATACGCGCCACGGCAATTCGAGAGAATGGCGCGGTGCGGCAGCATCACCCCCTTGGGCGAACCGCCGGTGCCCGACGTGTAGATCATGCAGGCGAGCGAGGTGCCGGGGATTTCCGCCGCCTCGGTCGCGATATCGGCGAAATCCCGGGTGTCGCCGGTGAAATCCTCCCACAGCGCGGTTTTCACCCCGGTGGCCTCGAAGCGCTCCATGCTGATCAGCAGATCGAGCGGGCCGGCGGCGGCGACCTTGAGGGCCAGCGCCGCGGTCGACACCACGGCGACCCGCGCCCCGCAATCGCCGAGGATGTGGCGGTGATCATCGACGGTGTTGGTGGTGTAGGTCGGCACCGGCACGGCGCGGATGGCCATCAGTGCTATTTCGAGAATCGGATACTCGGGCCGGTTTTCCGAGACGATCATCACCCGATCGCCGGCGGAGACCCCGGCTGCCCGTAGCCGCCGCGCGGCCGAGGCGGCCTGGATGGCGAACTGGCCCCAGGTGATGCCTTTCCATTCCTCGTCGCGGAAACTGCGCAGCATCGGGTCGTTGGCCCATTGCCGCGCGCGGTCGAACATCATGGTGGCGAGATTGGGCCAGTCCGGATAGGGGGCCGTCCCCTTCGCTAGTGTCGCCACGTCGTCGCTCCCTCATCGATCCGCCGCGTTCATGCCGGGCGGTTTGAACTTCCTGCCGCATAGCCTACATCAAGGCGCATCGCCAGCATCACAGGTACCCAGAATGACCGCCGCCGCCGAAGCCCTCCCGCGCTGGGACCTGTCCGACCTCTACCCGAGCCCCGACAGCCGCGAACTCGCCGCGGCACTCGACGCCGCCGAGCGCGATGCCGCCGCTTTCGCGCGCACCTACGAGGGCAAGCTCGGCGGCCTGTCAGGCGCCGCTTTGGCCGAGGCGATTGCCGCCTGCGAGCGCATCGAGGAGGTGCTGGGCCGGGTGATGTCCTACGCCCAGCTGCTGTTCAGCGGCGATTCGACCGATGCCGATATTGGCAAGTTCTACCAGTCGATGAATGAGCGGGTGACGGCGATTTCGAGCCACCTGATCTTCTTCACGCTCGAGCTGAACCGGTTGGATGAGGCGGCGATCGAGGCCAAGCTGGCGGACCCCGCGCTTGCCCGCTACCGACCCTGGCTGCGGGACCTCCGGGTGTTCCGCCCGCACCAGCTCGACGACCAGTTGGAGAAGCTGCTGCACGAAAAGGAAGTCACCGGCCGCTCCGCCTGGTCGCGTTTGTTCGATGAGACCATCGCCGGGCTACGGGTTACGATCGGCGATGACGAACTGACCGTCTCGGCCGCACTCAACCGCCTCTCCGACCGTGACCGTGGCGTGCGCGAAGCCGCCGGGCGGGCGATCGGCGAGACCTTCGGCAAGAACAACCGCCTCTTCTCGCTGATCACCAACACGCTCGCCAAGGACAAGGAGATCATCGACGGCTGGCGCAAATACCCCGCGCCCGCCAGCTACCGCAACCGCGCCAATATGGTGGAGGACGAGGTGGTGGCAGCCCTCGTCACCGCGGTCACGTCCGACTACGAGCGGCTGTCGCACCGCTACTATAAGATGAAGGCCAAATGGCTCGGCCTCGAAAAGCTGCAACATTGGGACCGCAATGCGCCCCTGCCGGGCGACGCCGATGGCGACATTCCCTGGCCCGAGGCGCAGCGCCGCGTGCTCGATGCCTACGCTGCATTCTCGCCGGAGCTTGCCACCGTCGGGCGGCGCTTTTTTGACAATCCCTGGATCGACGCGGAACTGCATCCCGGCAAGGCCGGCGGCGCCTTCGCCCACCCCACTGTGCCCTCGGCGCACCCCTATCTGCTACTGAACTATCACGGCAAAACGCGTGACGTGATGACGTTGGCCCATGAGCTCGGCCATGGCGTGCACCAGGTGCTGGCGGCCGACCAGGGCTACCTGATGGCCGGCACGCCACTGACGCTGGCCGAAACCGCCTCCGTGTTCGGCGAAATGCTGACCTTTCGCGCGCTGCTCGATGCCGAGACCGACCCGGCCAAGCGCCGCGTGATGCTGACCGGCAAGGTCGAGGACATGCTCAACACGGTGGTGCGCCAGATCGCCTTCTACCGCTTCGAAACCCTGCTGCACGAGGAGCGCGGCAAGGGCGAGCTCTTGGCCGAGCGCATCGGCGAGCTATGGATGCAAGTGCAGACCGAGAGCCTCGGCCCGGCCTTCGAGTTCACCCCGGAATACCGCGTCTTCTGGTCCTACGTGCCGCACTTCATCCACACGCCGTTCTACGTCTACGCCTATGCCTTCGGGGATTGCCTGGTGAACGCGCTCTACGGCGTCTTCCAATCCGGCCACCCCGGCTTCCAGCAGAAATACCTCGACATGCTCCGCGCCGGCGGTACCAAGCGGCACCAGGAACTCCTCGCCCCCTTCGGCCTCGACGCCACCGACCCCGCATTCTGGCGCAAGGGGCTCGATGTCATCTCCGGGTTCATCGATGAGTTGGAGGCCCACGGGTGAGCGATGACAAGTCGTCGTTCCTGGGCGAACTGCGACGCATGGCACGCACCTCGGGCGCCGTCGGCGGCATCGCCGCGCGGGTCGTCGGCGAGCGTGCCTTCGGCATCAAGACCAACCGCGGCGACCACGCCGAAGACCTCAAGGTGCTCCTCGGCGGCCTGAAAGGGCCGTTGATGAAGGTGGCGCAGTTCCTCTCCACGGTGCCGGACGCCCTACCCGCGGAATACGCCGCTGAACTCGCCCAGTTGCAGGCCAACGCGCCGGCCATGGGCTGGCCCTTCGTTCGCCGCCGGATGCAGGGGGAACTCGGGGCGGACTGGCAGTCGAAATTCGCCAAATTCGCCCAGGAAGCCTCCGCCGCCGCCTCGCTCGGCCAGGTCCATCGCGCCACTCTGCCCGATGGCACCGAGGTCGCCTGCAAGCTGCAATACCCGGACATGGCGAGCACCATGGAGGCCGATCTCCGTCAGCTTCGCCTCGCCATGGCCGTCTATCACCGCATGGACGGCGCCATCCAGCACGACGAAATCTACACCGAACTCGCCGAACGCCTGCGCGAGGAACTCGACTACCGCCGCGAGGCTGCCCAGATGCGGCTCTACCAGGCCATGCTCGCCGAGACCCCCGAGGTCCATATCCCGACCCCGATCGATGCCTACTCCACCGGCCGGCTGCTCACCATGACCTGGCTCGACGGCCGCCCCCTCATGGCCCGTCTGGGCGAAAACCCCTCGCAGGAGGAACGCAACGCCATCGCCACGGCCCTGTTCAAGGCCTGGTACGTGCCGTTCTACGGCTACGGCGTCATCCACGGCGATCCGCACATGGGCAACTACCAGGTCCGCCCCGACGCAACCGTCAACCTGCTCGACTTCGGCGCCATCCGTGTCTTCCCCGCCAGCTTCGTCTCCGGCGTCATCGCCTTGTTCGAGGCAGTGCGGGACAACGACGACGCCCGCGCCCACGAGGCCTACCGCATCTGGGGCTTCACCGACCTCTCCGACGAGAAGATGGCCGTGCTCAACGAATGGGCCCGCTTCCTCTACGAACCCCTCACCCAGGATCGCGTCAGGCCCATCAGCGACTCCAACGACCCGCAATTCGGCCGCGCCGTCGCCCAACGCGTCCACGCCGGCCTCAAACGCACCGGCGGCGTCAAACCCCCCCGCGAATTCGTCCTGATGGACCGCAGCGCCATCGGCCTCGGCAGCGTGTTCCTGCGCCTCGGCGCCGAACTCAACTGGTCCCGCCTGTTCCACGACCTCATCGCCAACTTCAACCCGACCACCCTCACCACCCGCCAACAATCCGCCCTCACCGCCGCCGGAGTGCCACCGGCGGCCGTCGGGACAGTGCGGTAGGAAGCAAGGCGAGGGGCGCTGCCCCCTCGACCCCCGCCAGGGGCCGAGCCCCTGGACCTCAACCCTTTGAAGGAATGGTGAGAATAGAGAGAGGGGGCCGACTCCGTGGTTGCAACCACGGAGTCGGCCCCCTCTCGCTATTCTCACC
>JAPLOH010000348.1 GCA_026400845.1 Alphaproteobacteria bacterium | reverse complement strand
CTGCCCTTAGCGGGGTCCAGGGGCAGCGCCCCTGGCCTTCCCTTCGTCTGGTCTCGCAGCCTAGCTGGCCGCGGGGGTTTCCACCACGTCGCGCGCGCGTTCGGCGATGCGGGCCGATTTGCCGCGGCGGCCGCGGAGGTAATAGAGCTTGGCGCGGCGGACGTCGCCACGGCGGACGACGGCGATTTCCGCGATGGTCGGCGCGTAGAGGGCGAACACGCGCTCGACGCCTTCGCCGTAGCTGATCTTGCGCACGGTGAAGTTGCTGTGCAGGCCCTTGTTGGAGCGGGCGATGCAGACGCCTTCGAAGTTCTGCACGCGCGAGCGCTCGCCTTCGACCACCTTCACGGCCACGCGGAGCGTGTCACCGGGGCTGAAATCGGGGATCGGGCGGTCGGCGGTGAGCTTAGCGATCTGCTCCGCCTCGATGGTCTGGATGATGTTCATGGTGGGGGTCCTCTTGTCTTAAACGGTCTAAGGCGCGGGGGTCGCGGAGGCAACCGCCTTGCCGTGCATTGCAGATTGGTAGCTGGCCCACAGATCGGGCCGGCGTTCGCGGGTCAGGCGTTCGGCCTCCCCGCGGCGCCAAGCGGCGACGGCGGCGTGGTTGCCGGAGAGCAGGACGGGGGGGACGGCGATGCCGTTCCACTCGGCCGGCTTGGTGAAGTGGGGGTATTCCAGCAGCCCGGCGGAGAAGCTTTCCTCCTCCGCGCTGGCCGCGGCCCCCATCACGCCCGGCAGCAGGCGCACACAGGCATCGAGCAGGGCGAGCGCCGCCGGTTCGCCGCCGGAGAGGATGAAGTCACCGAGGCTGACTTCCTCCAGGCGGCGGGCAGTGATCACCCGTTCGTCGATCCCCTCGTAGCGGCCGCAGAGCAGCACGACGCCGGGTCCGGCAGCGAGGCTTTTCACGCGGGACTGCGTGAGCGGCCGGCCGCGGGGCGAGAGATAGATCAGCGGCCGCCCGTCATCGTGTTCGGCCAGGGCCGCATCGATGATATCGGGCCGCATCACCATCCCGGCGCCGCCGCCGAAGGGGGTGTCGTCGACGGTGCGATGGCGATCGGTGGCGACGGCGCGGATGTCATGCGCCGTGAGCGACCAGATGCCGCGCTCCATCGCCCGCCCCGCGAGCGAGGTGCCGAGGGGGCCGGGGAACATGGCGGGGAACAGCGTGAGGGCAGTGGCGCGCCAGGTCATGGCTTCACCTCCACCTCTTCCGGCGGTTGCACCACCACGCGCCCGGCCGCGATATCCACTTCCGGCACCGAGGCGCGGGTGAAGGGGATGATCAGACGGCCGATCTCCAGACTCGCCCCGGCGCCATAATCATGCACCGCATCGATGGTGCCGATCGGGGCGCCCGCCGGATCGAACGCCGCCAGCCCGACGAGATCGACGAGATAGAACTCGTCCTCATCGGGGCTCGGCAGCAATTCGCGCGCGACGTAGAGGCGGGTGTTGGTGAGCAGGGCCGCGGCCTCGCGGTCAGCCGCCCAAACCGGCTTGCCCGCGACGATCTCGGCGACGCGGGCGATGCCCTCGCTTTGCCAGCGCAGGCGGAACTGCCGTCCCTTGCCGTCGTCCAGCGGCCCGTATGCGGTGAGATCGGTGGGCTCGGCCGTATAGGAATGGACGTGCAGAAACCCCCGCACGCCATGCGGCCGTCCGATAACCCCCAGCAGGATGGACCGGTCAGACAATGTCTAGCCTCAGAGGCCAGCGGCCTTGAGCCGCTCCTGCGCCTTCTTCTTCGGCGCGGATTGGACCGGCTGCTCGCTGATGGCGGGCATCGGGATGATGCCGGCCTTGCCGAGGAAGCGCGCGACGCGATCGGTCGGCTGCGCGCCCATTTTCACCCAGTGCGAGATGCGCTCGTCCTGCAGGCGGATACGCTCGGCATGCTCGGCGGGCAGCATCGGGTTGTAGCTGCCGACTTTCTCGATGAAGCGGCCATCACGCGGGCTGCGGCTGTCGGCGATCACGATGTGATAGTAGGGCCGCTTCTTGGCACCCGCGAGGGCGAGCCTGATCTTGAGGGACATTCAGTTGATACTCCTTGTAAATCGGTAATTGGTTTAAAACGGCCGGCGGGCGTTCTTTGTTCAGAAAGGCCTTCGGCCTTGCGGCATGAGCGCGGAAAGCCCCTGCCGCATCAGACCCTTCTGGCCGAGCTTGTTCATCCGCTTCATCATGGTGGACATATCGTCGAACTGCTTCAGCAGCTTGTTGACGTCCTGCACCGTGGTGCCGGAGCCGGCAGCGATGCGCTTCTTGCGGCTCGCCTTGATGAGGTCGGGCAGTTTACGTTCCTTCGGCGTCATCGAGGAGATGATCGCCGCCTGGCGGTTGAGCATTTTGGCATCGAGGTTCTTGTCGCCGATCTGCGCCTTGAGCTTCTCGGCGCCGGGCAGCATGCCGATGATGGACTGGATCGAGCCCATCTTGCTGATCTGCTTCAACTGCGAGGCATAGTCCGCGAGGTCAAAGGTCCCCTTCGCCATTTTCCTGGCGAGCTTCTCGGCCTCCGCCTCGTCGATCGTCTCGGCCGCGCGCTCGACGAGGCCGACCACGTCGCCCATGCCGAGGATGCGCCCGGCGACGCGCTCGGGGTGGAACTCCTCCAGCGCATCGAGCTTTTCGCCGGTGCCGACCAGCTTGATCGGCGCGCCGGTGATGGCGCGCATCGACAGCGCCGCACCGCCGCGGGCATCGCCGTCCATCCGGGTCATCACGATGCCGGTGACGCCCACCGCATCGTTGAACGCCTTGGCGGTGTTCACCGCGTCCTGCCCGGTCATCGCATCGACGACCAGCAGGGTTTCCGCCGGGTTGGTGGCACGGCGGATCGCCGCCACCTCGGCCATCAGCTCGATATCGATCGACAGCCGGCCGGCGGTGTCGAGGATGACGACGTCATAGACCTCGCGCCGCCCGGTCTCCATTGCGCGCATCGCGATCTGGATCGGGGTCTGGCCCATGATGATCGGCAGCGAGGCGATGCCGGCGCGCTCGGCGAGCTGCTGCAACTGCAATTGCGCAGCCGGTCGTTGGGTATCGAGCGAGGCGAGCAGCACCTTCTTGCGGTCCCGATTGGCCAACCGCATGCCGAGCTTGCCGGAAGTGGTGGTCTTGCCCGAACCCTGAAGCCCGACCATGAGGATCGGCACCGGCGCCACCGCCGTGAGGTTCACCGGCACGGCACCGGCACCGCCGAGCGCCTCGACCAGCACGTCATGAACGATCTTGATGACCTGCTGGCCCGGCGAAACCGAGGCCAGAACCTCCTGCCCAACCGCCCGCTCGCGCACCTTGGCGACGAAATCTCGCACCACATCGAGCGCAACGTCGGCATCGAGCAGCGCGAGACGCACCTCGCGCAGCGCCTCCATCACATCGGTCTCGTTCAGCGCGCCTCGCTGGCGCAGCCGATCGAAAACGCTCCCAAGTTTGCCGGTCAGTGTCTCGAACACGTCAGCTATCCCTCAACGCGATTCACGCCGCTGCGCGAACACTCGCGGAGCGGCGGAACTTGTGGGAGACCGTATGCCGCCGACGGCCAGCCCGAGTCAAGTCGCCCGCTGCAACCTCTCCACCCCTGGCAACCCCAGCGCCCGCGCTACCCAGGCCCGCACCCCCGGCCAGCGCGCGAGATCGAACCCGCCCTCATCCGCCGACTGAGTGTACGCGACCAGCGCGATATCGGCGACGGTCGGGCCATGATCGGTCAGCCAGTCATGCCCCGCGAGCCGACCCTCCATCACCCCCAGCGCCTTTTCGCCACCGATGCGGCATTGCTCCAGCCGGGCTGCATTCGCCTCGGCGGCGCGCAGAAAGCTCACGATGTTGCGGGCCACCGCGATATAGGGCTCGTGGCTGTACTGCTCGAAGAACAGCCACTCCAGCACCCGCGTGCGCGCCAGCCCCGGCGGCGGCATCAGGGGGGTGCCCTCGGCGAAGTGGCACATGATGGCGTTGCTCTCCACCAGAATTGTGCCGTCGGCCAGCACCGCGGTCGGGATTTTGCCGTTCGGATTCATCGCCAGGAATTCAGGCGTGCGGGTGCCGCCGGCGTTGCTGTCGACCTCCACCCAGCGGAACGCCTGGTCGGTCATGCGCAGAATTTGCGCCACTTTCCAGCAATTGCCCGACGGCGTGTACCCGTAAACCGTGATCATGCGCGCCTCCATCGAGGCGCCCATGCTGCCAACACTTCCCTCCGAAGCGAAGCACAGCGTAGGCTCCCCTCCCATGCATGATCCGATCACCCAGGAACTGTTCCGCAACGCCATCACCGCGCTCGGCGACGAGATGGCGCTCACCATTTATCGCACCGCCTATTCCGGCGTGCTGCGCAACAACATGGACTACTCGGCCGCCATCTGCGACGCCGAGGGCCGCCTAGTGGCGCAGGGGCTGAGCCTGCCAGGGCATCTCTGCTCGCTCCCCATCGCGCTGCAATCCTGCCTGCGCCACTTCGCGGATGACATCCATGAGGGCGACATTCTCGCCCTCAACGACCCCTATGACGGCGGCATGCATCTGCCCGATATCTTCGTCTTCCGCCCGGTTTGGGCCGATGGCAAGCCGATCGCCTGGGCGTCGACCATCTGCCACCACACCGATGTCGGCGGCCGCGTCCCCGGCTCCAATGCCTCCGACAGCACCGAGATCTACGCCGAGGGGCTGCGCATTCCGCCGGTCAAGCTCTACGAACGCGGCCAACCCAACACCACGATGTTTCGTATCCTCGAACGCAACGTGCGCGTGCCCGTCCGCGTGATGGGGGACCTGCGCGCCCAGCTCGCCGCCTGCGAAATCGCCGCCCGTGGCCTCGCCGACCTGCTCGCCCAACACGGCGCCGAAGGCCTGCGCTCGCTGATGGCCGAAACCATGGACTACTCCGAGCGCCTGGTCCGCCACTGCCTCGCCGAACTGCCGGATGGTGAGGCGGGGTTCACGGACTGGATCGACGACGACCAGATCGACGCCGGCGTGCCGATCCGCCTGCAATGCCGGGTGAAGAAACAGGGCGAGCACATGCTGTTCGACTGGACCGGCTCGAGCCCCCAGGTGAAAGGCGCGCTCAACAACACCTGGAGCTACACCGCGGCCGCCTGCTTCACCGCGGTGAAATCCATCCTCTCCATCAACATGCCCAATAATGACGGCGTGTTCCGCTGCATTGACGTGGTGGCGCCCCCCGGCACCATCACCCACGGCGTGCTCCCCGCCGCCTGCGCCGCCCGCGGCCTCACCGGCTTCCGCGCCACCGACTGCGCCTTCGGGGCGCCCGCCATGCTCTACCCCGACCGCGTGTTCGCCGCCTCCGATGGCGGGAATAACGGCATCACCATCGGCGGCTACGACGAGGACCGCAAACCTTTCATCTACGTCGATTTCCTTTCCGCCGCCTGGGGTGGCCGCCCCTGGGCCGATGGGCTCGACGGCAACACCACCATGTTCGCCAACATGGCGAGCTTCTCCATCGAGGTGATCGAGGCCGACAACCCCCTCGAAGTGCTCGATTATTCGTTCGTCCCCGACACCGCCGGCCCGGGAAAATACCGTGGCGGGGTCAGCCTCTCGCGCACCATGCGCATGCTCGCCCACGAAGGCATCCTGCAAGTCCGCTCCGACCGCAAGACCCACCGCCCCTACGGGCTCTACGGCGGCGGACCTGGCGCCCCCAGCCTCAACACCATCGACGGCGGCGAACTCGCCGCCAAACTCACCATGACCATCAAACGCGGCCAAACCTACCGCCACGAACTCCCCGGCGCCGGCGGCTGGGGCGATCCACTGACCCGCGACCTCGCCGCCGTCGCCAAAGACCTGCGCGACGAACTCGTCACCATCGAAGGCGCCGCCCGCGACTACGGCGTCATCGCCGCCGGCGACCCCCCCGTCATAAACCCCGCCGCCACCGCCACCCTCCGCGCCCACCTCACCGCCAACCGCCCCCCCTCCCCCACCGTCGCCTGGCACCCACTGCACGAGGGCTGAGCCGCGAGCTTGCTGGCGGGCGGCACGGGGAAGAAAGCAAGGCGGGGGCTCTGCCCCTCGACCCCGCTGGGGGCTGCGCCCCCAGACCCGCATCCGTTAAGAGGGTTTGGAGTGAGAGAGGGGGCCTACTCCG
>JAPLOH010000339.1:5490-6333 GCA_026400845.1 Alphaproteobacteria bacterium | reverse complement strand
ATGGCTGTGGGCGCTGCCACGCGGATTGCCCCTATGCCGCCATCACTCTGGTGCCGCGCCGCGACGGTAAGCCGTTCGAGCATCAGGCCGAGGTCGATTCCAGCCTGTGCGTCGGCTGTGGCATATGCGTTGGCGCCTGCCCGCCCTCGACCCCGTTTCGAAGCGATGATGACCTGCGCACCGGGATCGACCTGCCGGGCCCCACCTTACGTGACCTGCGTGCTGCCACCCTCGCCGCCGTCGCCGCCCTGCCCGCGGCTGCTCCCCGCATCTTGGTGTTCGGCTGCCGCCACGGCGTCGCAGCGGCCGGCGGTCCGGGCATGGTCAGCCTGCCCTGCCTCGCTATGCTGCCGCCCTCCTTCATTGACTTTGCTCTCAGCCGCACGCCCACAGACGGCGTCGTGCTGGCCGGCTGTGACGATTGCGCCTGCCACAATCGCTTTGGCCAGTTATGGACCGAGGAGCGGGTCGCAGGCACCCGCGACCCCCGCCTGCGCACAAGGGTGCCGCGCGACCGGCTGGCGACCTGCTGGGCCGGCCCCCTCGCCGGCGACGTGCTGCGTGATACCCGGGCCGCCCTCGCCGCCCGCATCGCGGACACCGGAAGCGCCGACAAATGATCCGCTATCTCCGCCAGGTCCTCGTGCTCGCCGCCATCGCGACCTTCATTGGCCTCTTCTCGGTCGCGCCCGGCTATACCCACCACCCCCCGGATATGGCGATGATCCGCCTGAGTTTCACCCACGGTGCTCCGCGCACTGAATGTCGTCGCCTTTCGCCCGCCGAGCTTGCACGCGTGGCCCCGAACATGCGCCGTCCCGCCGAATGCCCCCGCGGCCGCCC
>JAPLOH010000339.1:0-5484 GCA_026400845.1 Alphaproteobacteria bacterium | reverse complement strand
GGCCCTGCTGCCGCCATCTGGCCTGTCGGGCGACGGTCCTTCGCGCTTCTACCGCGGATTGACAGTTCTCCCCGGCCCGCACCGGCTGCGCCTGGGCCTGCGCGACACCGCGCGCGACACGGGCTTCGACTACACCCGGAGCTTCGACGTTACCCTCGTCCCCACCCAGCACCTGACGATCGACTTCGACAGCGGCGCCGGCGGTTTCTTCCTTCGTGACGCGAGGACCCCATGAGCGCGCCCGATCCATCCCTGGCCGGAGCCCCGCTGATCGTCTGGCGCGATGATTTCAACACCGGCATCGCTGCGGTCGACCATGAGCACCGCGAATTGATTGGTCTGATCAATGGAATTCACGCTGATCTCTGCGTCGGTCGCACCTCTGCCGACGCCCTTCTGGGCCACCTGCACGACGCCATCGCTGCCCATTTTGCCCTCGAGGAACGGATCATGCGCGTCCACGCATACGGCGGTTACGCGCCGCATAAGGAGGATCACGAGCGCCTGCTCGACGATATCCGGGACATCATGGACCACCATGCCGCGCGGCCCGACCAGGCCCGCCTCGGCGCCCGCCTGGCGGCCTGGTTCAGCCATCATTTCCGCACCCTCGATGCCGACCTGCACCGCCTGCTCGGAGATGCCGGCGGATGAACGAGTCGGCCCCAACCGATCGCCCTGAAAGGACCTACCATGACCAAGTTCGCCATCGCCCTGCCCGTTATCATCGCGGGCCTGCTCCTCGCGACTGCCGTCGCCGCCGACCCATTGCCTGGCGAACGCGTATTCAAGAGCCAGTGCGGCGCATGTCACACCGTGGACAAGGGCAAGAACCGCGTCGGACCCAGCCTGTTCGGCATCGTCGGACGCGAGTCGGGTAAGGTCGAGGGCTTCCGCTACTCGGCGGCGAACTCGGCGGCCAAGCTGACCTGGACGACCGAGGTGCTCGACAAATACCTGACCAACCCGAAAGAGGGCGTCCCCGGCACGACCATGACCTACGCCGGCCTCAAGAACGAGCAACAGCGGAAGGATTTAATCGCATTTCTTGGCGAGCAGAAATAAGGGCAAGTGGAACTCATGCAGATTTTTACCGATCCGCACGCAATGTGCTCAATCGTGCAATCCGCTGTGCGTAATACGCCACGGCAGGGTCGTCAAATTTTTCCTAATTCCGCACCCTCATTGGATATTACGAGAGCGTGCAGGACCTTCCGGTTTACCGAAATCACGCCATGATTTCGTGCGAACCCTTGCGCAGATCGTATTGATTATGCCTGTTTGCCGAGCCGCCGAGTACATCTCGACGATGCTGGCGCTCCGGACAGATGGGTTTTGCTGATATCTCTGGGGTCGAAGCGATTGGGCCGCCTCCGTAAATGGATCGGTGATGTGCTGCTGCAGCACGGTCTGCACCAGATGCGGGTCGGTGCCGAGGTCGGCGGCGATCAGCCCGGAGACCCGGGCGGGCCAGTTCAGCAGGGCGTCGCGCATGGCGCCGGCAATCTCATCGATCGGGGCGTTGGCGGTCTGGGCGTCGAGCACGGCCTCCCACCATCCTTCCGATGCCCCCTGATCATTCTGCTCCGGTGCGAGCACCACCATGTTGACGGTGAGTGCGGCCCACAGGGGGGCAACCGGCACCGGCGCGGCTGGGATGGTGTCGGAGGAACCCGCATAGGTGGGCATAACGCCGGGTGGCAGGGTGCCGTACCCGTCGAGGGTCTGAACCGGTTCGCCGGCCAAGTTTGCCAGCAGCCGCTCCAGAACTTCCCGCTTGACCGCGTTCAGCACGACCTTGCCGGCCGAGGTCACCTCTCCCTCGGGCGAGGGCTGCCTTGATCAACTCGAAGGGACCGCCACCGGTGCTCGCTTCGTGATCAAACCAGGTGCCGGCCTTGGGGCCACTCACGACAGCGGAGAAGCTTCCGCGGCTGTTCCAGCGCCACTGCCGCGCTCGCTTGCTGCTGGGCTGGACGAGGGGGTGAATGCCGCGGCGCTGCGGCGCATGATGTCGATTCTGCGGGATGATCATGCCGCCATCCGGCATGCGTGTGTGGCTCGCGTCCGGCACACCACCACCGGGGACACGACCCCCCGAAGCTCTACCCGCAGGAGAACATCTGGCAGTTCATGCGTGACAACTGGCTGTCCAACCGCATCTTTCTCGACGCCGACGATCTCATCGATCACTGCTTCGATGCATGGAACAAACTCGAAGCCCAACCGTGGCGCATCATGTCCATCGGACTGCGCGATTGGGCACACGAGTTCTGATCAGTGAGCATTGGTATGAGAGCCTGAAGAACCTCACCGCCGCGATGTCTACTTCGGCAGAGGGTCGACCATCCTGCTCGACCGCGAACGCATCAAGCGACATGCATTTCCGCAACGACGCTTGATGCACCACCGCCAAGCGCGCCTATCGTTAAGCCCCGATGGGTCAAACGCTCCGATCGCCAACACGCGAAACTGTCTCAAACCAGTCGACGACGGACAGTCGTCGAAGCTGCTCTCGCCGTGGCTTTGCTGTTGCTCCTTCTCGGCGACCCTCGCTCCACCATAAGAGCACGAGGATGCTGCTCAGAGCAGATCGCGCCGCTCGCGTTGCGTCACGCCTCTGCGATGACCGCCGACTGGCGAAGGCGGTCGATTTCGCTGTCGACATAGCCTAGCTCGCGCAGGATCGCGCTGGAGTCGGCACCGCGGGGTGGTGCGTGGTTGATGGGGACTTTGGGCGCCTCGGTGAGGGTGAATGGGCTGTCAACGCTCAGCAAACCGGTATGCTGGATCGGACGGAGGATGCCAGTCGCGGCAGCCTGGGGATCCGCGGCGGCTTCCGCTGTGGTGCCGACAATGCCGAAGGTGATGCCGGCGGCGTCCAAGATTTGTCTCCATTCGGCCAGGGGACGATCGGCGAAGACGGCATCGAAGATGTCGCCCAGGGCGCGGGCATTGGCGGCTCGCTCCGCCATGCCGGCGAAGCGGGGGTCCGCCGCCAGCTCCGGCCTGCCGACCGCCGCGGCGAGGGCGGGCCACTGGCGGGTCTCGTTGGTGAGGGCAAGCATGAACCATCGCCCGTCCGACGAGCGGTAGAGATTGCCGACCGCACGCGTGCTCTCCCGGCGTGAGGGGCGCGGCGGGATATCTGCGCCGCAAAGACTGGCCTGGATAAAGATGCTGTTGGCCCACATGCCGTTGGCCAGCAACGAGGAGCGTACCTCGCCGCCACTGCCGGTCATCGCACGGCGGTAGAGGGCGGTGACGATGCCGGCGTAGAGGGCCACGCCGCTCGGGTGGTCGCCCATGCCGCCAACGCAGCTGGCCGGCTCCGCGCCAGGGTCGGCGCGGACCTCGTCCATCAGGCCCGAGCGGCCCCAATAGGCGGTGTTGTCGAAGCCGGTCTTTTCGGCCTCCTCGCCCTCCTCGCCGTAGGCGGTGAAGGAGGCGTAGATCAACCGGGGATGCTTCGCCGCAAAATCGGCGTAGCGAACGCCTAGCCGGGCGCGCACCGAAAGCGGCAAGTTGGTGACGAAGACGTCGGACTGCGCGACCAGGCGTTCTAGCACCGCCCGCCCCTCCGCCGCCTTGAGATCGAGCACCAGCGCACGTTTGTTCCGGTTATCGACGAGATACGGGTAGTTGAGCTTGCTCAACGGCAGGCCCGGCACGTCCCGCCGGAGGTAGACGTTGCGCCAGGGATCACCGTCGCCGGGTGCCTCGATTTTGATGACCTCGGCGCCGAAGTCGGCGAGCACAGTCGCCGCGGTGGGGGCCGCGATGTAGGTCGCGCAGTCGATCACCTTAAGCCCGGCGAAGAGCGGCGGCTCGGCGGCGGGCGGCGGATGCATTTGCTTGACCCCGCTCAGGCGCCTTCGATCAGGTCGCCGAAGACCTGCCAGAATTCGCCGGTCCAGCGGGTGAGTTGCATCTGCCGGATTGGGCGGAAGTTGGTGGGGCTGGTGTTGATCAGGATTCCCGGGAACAGGATGCCGATGTCGAGATCCTTGATGTTGGCGGCCTGGCGCATGATGTTCTCGCGCGATAGGTCGTCGCCGCATTGCGTGAGGCACTGCACCAGGGTCTTGGCATAGCCGGTGCCGACGACCGTGTTCACGTCGTTCATGTCGAGTTCCGTCGCATATTTGGCCATGAACTCGCGGTATTCCCCCATGCCCCGGTCCTTGGCCCAGGCGGGATCGTTCGGGTCCTTGATGTAGGTGGAGGTGATGATTCCCACGCCCTTGTCCTTCCCCGCGGGCACCATCACCGACGACACCGACGACGACACGTTGGACATGCAGTGCAACGGCTTCCAGTTGATGTCGAACGCGCGGCGAATCAGCTGGGCGCCGAATTTCGGCGTGCAGGCGCTGATGAGGCAATCGGCCCCGCTGTCCCTCAGGGTCACGACCGGGCTGTCGATCGTGGTGTCGGTCACTTCGTAGGACTGCATCTTGACCACGCGCTTGTCGAACTCGGCGCCGAAGATGTCACGCACGCCGGCGATGTAGTCCTTACCCAGGTCGTCGTTCTGATACATGATGGCGATGCGCCCCTGCGGCCGCTCCTTCAGCATGTACTTGGCGTAGATCTGGCCCTCGACCCGATAGCTGGGGCCCCAGCCAATGGTCCAGGGGAAGTGCTCGGGATCGGCCCATTTCGCGGCACCGCTGGCCACGAACAGATGCGGCACCTGCTTCTGGTTGACGTATCTGTGGATCGCCGAATTGGGCGCGGTGCCCAGCAGGGCAAACAGGCAGGCCACCTGGTCCTGTTCCACCAGGCGCCGCACCTGCTCCACCGTCTTGGCCGGGTTGTATCCGTCGTCCAGCGTGATGACGTTCAGCTTGCGGCCGTTGATGCCGCCCTTCGCGTTGACCATGTTGAGATAGGCGATGGCCGACTTGGCGCCGATGGAATAGGCCGACGCATTGCCGCTGTAGGCCGAGGTGTTGCCGATCTTGATTTCGGTCTTAGTGACGCCGACGGTTGTGGCACAGGCAGGACCGGTGATCTGGCCAGCCGCGAGAACTCCGAGTCCGGCAAGTGCGGCGCGACGTTTCATGGCATTTCCCCCAATTGTTTTCGGCCGCTCTACGGCGCTGGCGGAAGCCTAACGTCGGCAGGCAAAGGCCAGGAAACTCAAAGATCGAATGGCCAATCATCCGCCGTATGGATGGCCGGGGGCCGGATCGGCCGGCAGACCCCGGTGCCAGCGGGCGCGGCGGCTGGTTCAGAGCCCACGGGCGATATCAGTCAGCACGGTGCGGAACCAGGCGACGGCCGGGTCGGTTTCGGCGCGGGCTGGCCAGATGAGCTCGATGCGCAACGGATCGATGGCGAAGGGCACAGGCTGCCAGGCGAGATCCATCATCGCCGCAAGCCGGCGGGCCATACGGACGGGGATAACGGTGATGAGCTCGGAATCCCAGGTCATCAGTGGGGCGTTGAGCATGTGCGGCAGCACGAAGGCGCTGCGCG
>JAPLOH010000161.1:6255-10684 GCA_026400845.1 Alphaproteobacteria bacterium | reverse complement strand
TGGATCTCGTTGGAGCCGCCATAGATCGAGGCCGGGCGGGCCTGGATGAACTGGCCGGCGGGGTTGAGGTCGCGGTTGCCGCCGATGGTGCCGAACAGCGCGGATTCCTCGCCAGCGACGTCGAGCATCGCCTCGGTGATGCGCTGGTAGAGCTCGGTCTGGTTGATTTTCAGCATCGAGACATCCTGACCTAGCGGCTCGCCGCGGCGGACGCGGTCGGCGAACACCTGGTAGAGGGTGTTGTGGTCGGCGAGGTCCATGCGCAGGCGGGTGTAGCGCTCGGTGAACATCGGGTCTTCCATGGCGCCTGCGTGTTCGGCGAGGATTTTCAGGCGCTTGAGGGCGTAGGAGGACTGGCGGGGCGAGCCGATGCCGATGCGCTCGAAACCCAGCAAAGTTTTCGCCATGGTCCAGCCCTGGTCGATATTGCCGACCAGATTGGCGCGGGGGACGCGGACGTTGTCGAAGAAGGTTTCGCAGAACTCGTCGCCCATATCGAGGTTGCGGATCGGGCGGACGGTGATGCCGGGGCTGTCCATTTCGACGAGGAGGAAGGAGATGCCCTCCTGCTTCTTGGCGGTCTTGTTGGTGCGGACCAGCAGGAAGATCCAGTTGGCGTCCATCGCCAGCGAGGTCCAGATCTTTTGGCCGTTGACCACCCAGTGATCGCCGTCGAGCACCGCCTCGGTGCGCAGGCTGGCGAGGTCGGAGCCGGCGTTGGGTTCGGAGTAGCCCTGGCACCAGATGTGTTCACCGGCGAGGATTTTCGGCAGGAAGTGCGCCTTCTGCTCCTCGGTCCCATAGCGGATCAGCAACGGGCCGAGCATGGTGACGCCCATGTCGTTGTTGCGGGCGCAGCCGTGGCGCTGGAATTCCTCGATCATGATGAGCTGCCGCGCGGCGGAAAGCCCCATGCCGCCGAACTGACGCGGCCAGCCGGGCGCCAGCCAGCCGCGGCGGGAAAGCATGTGGTACCACACCTTGGTTTCGCTGAAATGCAGCCGGCTCGGCGGGTTGCGCAGCCCGGGCGGGTAGTTGGTCTCCACCCAGTTTCGCACGTCCATGCGGAAGGCGTGATCGTCGAGCGTGTCGAGCTCGGCGAGCGAGAGGTCCTTGGCAGCACTCATGGGGGTTGGCCTCCGGATGGTCGGTATTGGCAGCACAATCCGCCACGACGCGGATGGAATCAATGCCGGCCTTCCCAACCCGGCACCCGGCCGTGCATGTTTCCGGCAACCAGGGAGCAAGGACATGACGGTCAATCTCGCCATCGACGGCGCCATCGCCACCATCACCCTCAACCGGCCGGAGAAGAAGAACGCGCTGACGGTGGAGATGCGCGAGGGGCTGATCGCGCATCTCCAGGCCGTGCGCTTCGATGACGCGGTGCGCTGCATCATCCTCACCGGCGCCGGTGACGCCTTCTGTACCGGCGCCGACGTGGACCGCATGGGCGGGGCCGATCTGCGCGCGGCGCGGCAACGCTTGCAACGCCTCAGCCACACCTACATGCGCCTGCTGCACGCCATCGAGAAACCGGTGATCGCCGCCGTGCGCGGCCATGCCGTCGGCATCGGCTGGTCGCTGGTGCTGGGCTGCGACATGGTGGTGGCCTCGGAGACCGCGCTGTTCTCGCAGGTGTTCAAGCGCATCGGCCTGGGGCCGGATGGCGGGGCGATCTGGTATCTCACGCGCCGGCTCGGCATGAACCGGGCGAAGGAGCTGGTGTTCACCGCGCGGATGGTCGGGGCGGCGGAGGCGCTGAACCTCGGACTGGTCAACCACGTGGTGCCGGACGGCGAACTGATGGCGCGGACCATGGCGCTTGCCGAGGAAATGGCCGAGGGGCCGACCTTCACCCTGGGGCTGGCGAAGAAGCTGTTCCATATGGCGACCTCGGTGAGCCTCGAGGATTTCCTCGACATGGAGGCGATGGTGCAGCCTCAGCTCAATCAGACCGTGGATCACAAGGAGGGCGTTGCCGCGTTTCGCGAGAAGCGCAGGCCGAAGTTTATCGGGCGTTGAGGGAAGGAAGCGCTTCTTTTTGAAAAAAGAAGCAAAAACTTTTTATCCGTTTGCTCCGCACTCTCCAGGGAGAGTACGGAGTAAGTGGAGAAAAGTTTTTTGGTTCTTTTTTTCAAAAAAGAACCGCTTCCTTACTTACCCTCCGATTTCCGCCTTGTGCGCGTCCACCATCGCCTGCAACGAGGTGAAGCGCCACTCCCAAGCGGCCTCGGCGGGCGGCGGCATGGTGGCGCCCCAGCCGGCGGCGGCGTGGCGGCGGTCGATCCAACACGAGGTCATTCCCACCTGCTTGGCCGGTCCATGGTCATGGTACAGGCTCTGCGCGGTGTGCAGGATCTTGTCCTTGGCGATGCCCTGTTCCGCCAGCTTGTCCAGCATGTAGTGGAAGTTGCGCACGTTGGGCTTGTAGGAGCCGATGTCCTGCGCGGTGTAGATCGCATCGAACTCCACCCCGAGGCGCTTGTTGGAGCCGGCGAAACTCACGCGATCGACGTTGGAGAGGATCATCAGCTTGTAGTGCTGCTTGAGGTAGGCGAGCGCGCCGGCGGAATCCGGAAAGGCGGGCCAATCCGGCACCGAGGCACCGAAGGCGGCGTCCGCGGCGGGGTCGGCCGGGACGTCCCACTCCTTGGCGAGGCGGGCGTGCACATGGGTGAGCAGCGACGAATAAATCATGTCCGGCGTTTCGTGCTCCTGCGCGGACTCGTGGCGCGCGTAGGCCTCCAGCGCCTCGTCGCGGCTGAAGCCGTTGGCTGCGTCGGCGATCAGCGGTTGGAGCGCGTTGAAGATGCCGCTCTCCCAGTCGATCAGCGTGCCGTAGCAGTCGAAGGTGAGGGTCGAGAAATCAGAAAGTTTCATGGTCGGTTTCCTTACATCACCATGCACAGACGCAGCGCGTCGTAGATGGCGGAATGCACGTTGCGGCTGGTCACCGCGTCGCCGATGCGATGCAGTTCGTAGCCGCCGGGGGAGCGGGGTTGTGGCTGGGCGGCCAGCAGGGCGTCAATATCGGTGGTGCCGCCATTGGCCGAGCCCTCGCGCAGCGTGTCGTAGACCTCGCAGACCGGCACGGTGCCGCGCTCGATGATCACCTGCTGCGCCGTCATGGTGGAGAGCGTGCCGGTCAGTTCGTGCTTGAAAACCGCCTCCAGCCCGTTGCCGGCTCGGCGCACGCTCACCAGCGCCTGATCCAGCGTCACCTTCACGCCGTTCTCCGCGAAGCGCTTGCGGTAGACGACGCGGGCATTGTACTCCATTTCCAAGCCGATATTGTCGTCGAGCGCGACGAACTGCACCGCGTGGCCCCTCTCGGCCAGATGCAGCGCAGCGGAGACCGCCTGATGCCGTCCCATCTGGTCCCAGATCAGCACGTCGGCCTTGGCAGCCACATCATCGGACAGCACGTCCCACACGGTCTGGCACAGCTCACCGCCCTCGATGGCGCCGAGGTCGGGCACGCCACCGGTGGCGACGATGACGATATCCGGATTCTCCGCCGCAATCTCCGCCTCCCCGGCATAGACCGAGGTGCGGACATCGACGCCGAGGCGGGCGAGTTCGGCCACGCGCCAATCGACGATGGCGATGAGGTCCTTGCGCCAGGTGGCGCGCACCGCGAGCAGCATCTGGCCGCCGGGCTTTGGCGCGGCTTCGAACAGGACGACCTTGTGGCCGCGCTCGGCCAGCACGCGGGCCGCTTCCAACCCGCCGGGACCGCCGCCGACCACGACGGCCTTGCGGCCGGGATTGGCGGAACGCTCGATCACCTGCGGCAGATACTGCTCGCGCCCGGTGGCGGGGTTGTGGATGCAGGAGGTCTTCTTGAGCATGCAGTAGGAGGCGCCGACGCAGGGGCGCACCCGGTCCTCCTCGCCGCGGGCGAGCTTGTTGACCAGTTGCGGGTCCGCCATGTGGGCGCGCGTCATGCCGACGAGATCGAGCAGCCCCTCGGCGATGGCGAAGCGCGCGGTCGCGAGATCGGGGATGCGCGCGGCATGGAACACCGGCAGCTTGGTCTCCCGCTTGAACAGCCCGACTTGCCGCAGGAACGGCGCGATGGGCTGCGACATGCCGGGCATGTTGTGCTCGGCGAGCGAGAGATCGGTGTCCATGCGGCCGAAAATGCCGTTGAAAAAGTCGAGATGCCCCTCGGCCTCGATCAGTTTGGCGATCGCCACGCATTCGTCGAAGTTGATGCCGTCATCCGTGCCCTCATCCACCACGAAGCGGATGCCGACCAGGAAATCATCGCCGACCCGCCGACGGATCGCCTCGTGTACCATGACGGCAAAGCGGGTGCGGTTCTCGAGCGAGCCGCCGAACCCATCGGTGCGCTGGTTGGTGCGCGGCGAGAAGAACTGGCCGAGCAGATGCCCGCCAGTGACGGTCTCGATGCCGTCCAGCC
>JAPLOH010000161.1:0-6245 GCA_026400845.1 Alphaproteobacteria bacterium | reverse complement strand
TAGGCCGCCTCGGCATAGTCGCGGATGATGCGGTCGATGTCCGAGCGGTCCATCTCGCGGGGGATATTGCGATGGCGCGTCTCGCGGATCGCCGACGGCCCCATGGTCGGCAGCCAGTTCATCGAGAAGGCGTCGGCGCGGCGGCCGAGATGGGAAATCTGGCACATGATTTTGGCGCCATGGCCGTGGATCATGCCGGAGAACTGCCGCAGCAAGGGGATCACGCCGTCGCTGCTGACGTTGACCTGCCCGCCGCCCCAGCTCGAATCCGGCGAGACCATCGAGGAGCCGCCGAACATCGTCAGCCCGATGCCGCCCTTGGCCTTCTCCTCGTGGTAGCGCTGGTATTTCTCGGCGGGCATGCCGCCGTCGTCATGCGTGGAGGCGTGCGAGGTGCTCATCACCCGGTTGCGGAAGGTGACGTGCTTGATGGTCAGCGGCCGCAGCAGCGGATCATCGGTGCGCAGCGAGGGGGCGATCGAGTTCATGGCGTCTTCCTGTGGTCTGGCTGCAAGCGGCGCGGCGTCGCTTCATCGGGATGATACAGGGTTTCGCTGCCATTGGTGAGGTGGCGCGGACTTGCGGAGGCTGCGGATACCAGATGAGACTGCACGCCCAAGGCAGGATCGGAGCACGAACATGAACGCGCCAGGCTTCACGCCGGTCACTGAAAACTGGGTCCTGACCAAGCCGGCCGCTTCGGGACGCCGCGGCATCGTCGTCGCGCAGGCCCGGTCCGGCGCCGAAGCCGGTGTCGCGATCCTGGAAGCCGGCGGCAACGCGATCGATGCCGCGGTGGCGACCGCGATGGCGCTCGCGAGCCAGGAGCCGTGGAATTCCGGGCTCGGCGGCTACGGCGGCTTCGCCGTGGTGCACCGGGCGGGGCAGGCGCGCGCCGAGGTGGTCGATTTCGGCCCGGTTTCGCCGCGCAATTTGACCACCGCGAATTTCCGCCTCACCGGCGGCATGTCCGATCAGGGCTTCCGCTGGCCGGAGGTCGAGGGCAACGCCAACATCCACGGCCCGCTCGCCGTCGCGGTGCCGAGTGCGGTGGCTGGCTGCGAACGGATGCACACCGCCTGGGGCCGCCTGCCGATGGCCGAGGTGATGGCCCCGGCGGTGGCGCTCGCGAAGCGCGGTTTGCTGCTCGACTGGTTCACCACGCTGAAGATCGCCACCGCCGCCGCCGACCTGCGCCGCTATCCCGAAAGCGCCCGCATCTACCTACGCGATGGCCTGCCGCCGGTGCCGCCGGCCGAAGGTACCCCCGGCTTCATGCCGCTCGGCAATCTCGCCGCAACCATGGAGCAACTCGCCCGCGCCGGCTGGCGGGATTTCTACGAAGGCGAGATCGCGTCCGCCTTCCTGCGCGACCAGGCGCGCGTCGGCGGCGTGATCGACGCAGCCGATCTGCGTGCCTGTACGGCCCGCATCGTGCCGTCCCTCCAGGTGCCCTGGCGCGGCGGGCGAACCCTGCAACTCGCCGCCGGCATGACCGCCGCCGCGACCCTGTGCCGTATTGTGCCGGCGATGCTGGCGCTCGACATCGCCACACAGCCGGACGCCGCCTGGTACCGGACACTCGCGTCCGAGCTTCGCGCCGCCTTCGCCGCCCGCCTCGCCGGCCAGGAGGAGCGGCCGGAACCGCCCGGCCACGAAACCTGCACCACTCACATCACCGTCGCCGACAGCGAAGGCACGCTGGTGAGCATGACCACGACGCTGATGGCTAACATGGGCAGCCGCGTCGTGCTGCCGGAAACCGGGATGCTGATGAACAACGGCATCATGCTGTTCGACCCCAGCCCCGGCCGCCCCAACTCCATCGCCCCGGGCAAGCGGTTGCTGACCAACATGTGCCCGCTGATCCTGCGCGACGGCAACCGCCCGATCCTCGCCGCCGGCGCCTCGGGCGGCCGCCACATCATGGCCGCGACATTCCAGTTGATGACCTATATCGCCGATTTCGCCATGGACCCTGCCACCGCCGCCCACACCCCGCGCCTCTCCGTCGCCGGGCCGGACAAGGTGTTCGCCGACGCCGATCTCAGCGCGGAGGTGATCGCCGCGCTAACCGCCGATGGCGCCGTCGAGGTGGTAACGCGCGGGCTGATGCCGACCAATTTCGCCAACCCCAACGTCATCGCCGTTGGCACAGACGGATACCGCGCGGGCGCCAGCGACAACCGCTCGCCGTGGTCGGTCGCACTCGCCCAGTGAGGGCTAGCGCATGCCGAGGGCGTGCGGCAGTACGAGCGATATCCATGGCACGTAGGTCACCAACACCAGGAAGGCCAGCATCGTCAGCAGCCAGGGCCAAACCGCGACCGTCAACTCGGTGATACCCATTCGCGCGATGCCGGAGGCGACGTAGAGATTGAGCCCGACCGGTGGGTGGCACATGCCGATTTCCATGTTCACGGTAATCAGGATGCCGAAATGGATCGGGTCGATCCCGAGTTTCATCGCCACCGGGAACAGGATGGGCGCCATGATCAGGATGATCGAGGAGGGTTCCATCACGTTGCCGGCCAGCAGCAGCAGGATGTTCACCACCAGCAGGAAGGCGACCCAGCCGAAGCCTTGGTCGATCATCCACTGGGCCATCGCCTGCGGGATGTTTTCGTGCGTCATCAGGAAGGAGAACAGCACGGCGTTGGTGATGATGTAGAGCAGCATCGCGCTCATGTTGGCCGATGCCAGCAGCACGCGCGGCACGTCGGCCATGCGCAGATCGCGATAGATGAACACGGCGACCACGAAGGCGTAGACCGCGCTCATTGCGGCAGCTTCGGTCGGCGTGAACAGACCGGAATAGATGCCGCCGATCACCACGACGATCAGCAGCAGGCCCCAGGCCGACTCGCGAAACGCGGTGAACCGGGCGCCCATGCTCGCTTTCGGCAGGCGCGGGTAGTCGTTGCGCCAGGCGCGATACCACGTCGTCAGCCCCAGCAGCGTAGCCAGCATCAGCCCCGGCACGATGCCGGCAATGAAGAGTGCGCCGATCGAGGTGTTGGTCGAGATCGCGTAGAGCACCATGGCGATGGAGGGCGGGATCAGGATGCCGAGCGCGCCGGACGTGGTGACGATGCCGGCGCCGAAGCGGGGCGGAAAGCCTTGCTTGACCATCGCCGGCAGGAGCACCGCGCCGATCGCAACCACGGTGGCCGGCGAGGGGCCGGAGACGGCGGCGAACAGGGCGCAGGCCATCACCGCGCCGAGGCCGAGGCCGCCATGGAGATGGCCGACCATGGCAGTCGCGAAGTTGATCATCCGCTTCGCCACCCCGCCATGGGTGAGGAAATTGCCGGCCAGGATGAAGAACGGGATCGCCATGATCTCGAACTTCTCGATGCCGGTGAACAGCTTCAATGCGACCGCCTGAACCGGCACCTCGGTGAGCGTGAACATGAAGGTCAGCACAGTGAGGCCGAGAGCGATCGAGATCGGCATGCCCGTCAGCATCAGCGAGAGCAACAGCACGAATACCAGCCCCGCCCGCAGCCCCTGCGGCAGCTCGATGATACCAAGCTTGTGGCAAAGGCAGATCAACAGCACCGCCAGCGGCGCCAACAGCAGCGCCAGTCCGAGCCCGGCGCGCGGCCGCCCGGCAGTTCCCATCGCGGCCATCATCGTGCGGTTTCCTCCATCCCGTCGACGTGCCCGTGGTCATGGTGCGGGAGTTCACCGGTCCGGGCGTATCCCACCGCGACCTGCAGGAAGCGGAAGCACATCAGGCCGGAACCGAGCGGGATGGCCAGATAGACGATCCACATCGGCATCTCGAGGTCGTTCGAGTGCTGCCCGGTATCGAACATGTGGAAGACGAAGACGCCGCCGAGCGAGCCGATGATCCCGGTGAACAACGCGCCGCACAGCAGCCCGAACAGCACCACCCGCCGGCGCTGATCCGGTCCGACGAGGTTCACCAGCACGTCGACGCCGACATGGATACCGGTGCGCACGCCGTAGGCGGCTCCGAATTTGGCCATCCACACGAACATGTAGATGCACAGCTCCTGCGCCCATGACAGGTCCCAGGCGGCGAGCCAGACGAAGGCGGCGTCGGTGATGGCGGCGGTGGTCACAAAGCCGCGCGCGGCACTCCACCGCGCGAGGTCGGCCGTAGTGCCAACGCCGTAGCGATGCATCACGGCGACGAAGATCAGGAAGGTCGCCGCCCCCATCAAGGTGGCGATGATCCACTCCTCCAGCCGGTCGAGCAGGCGCATCATCGGCGTTCCACCTTCAGCGAGAGGTTGTCTGGCGCGTCAGGACGCGACGTAACCGGATTCCTTGTAGAGCATCGCGATGATCTCCTTGCCGACGCGGCCCTCGGCCCATTTGTGGACGGCCCGGAATGAGTCCTGCCACTGCTTCAACTGAGCGGGGGTCAGCTCGATGATCTTGGCCTTGCCGGCGGCGCGGATGGCGGCGAGTGCGTCCTCGTTCTCCTTCAGCGCGATGGAGTTGGTGAAGGCGGTCGCCTCGCGCATCGCCTGGTCGAGCGGGCCGCGCAGATCGGCGGGCAACCCGGTCCAGAACTTGAGGTTGGTGATCACCGCGTACTGCAGGTTGGCGTGGTTGGAGAGCGTGATGTGGCTCTGCACCTCGTGCAGCTTCTGCGTCCAGTAGTTGGAGGCGGAGTTCTCGCAGGCATCGACCACACCGGTTTGCAGCGCCTGGTAGAGTTCCGAGAACGACAGGATCTGCGGGATGGCACCAAGCCCGCGATACATCTGATCGGCGATCTTGGAACCGGAAATGCGGATCTTGAGCCCACGGAAATCGGCCGGCGTCACCAGGGCGCGATTGGCGGAAGCCATGTAGAACCCGTTGTTCCAGTACCCGAGACCCTTGACGCCCTTGGGTTCGAGCTTGGCGAACAGCCATTCGCCGACCGGGCCTGCCGCCACCTTGCTCCATACCGCCTCGGTCGGGAAAATATAGGGCAGGTCGAGCGCCTCGAATTCCTTGGCGCCGAGGGGGGCGAATTTGGCGGTGGAGGGGGCGAGGAGGTGCACGGCGCCGAGTTGCAGTGCCTCGATCTCCTCCTTGTCCTTGAACAGCTGGGAATTCGGGTAGACTTCGACCTTGACCCGCCCCTGGGTGTATTTCTCCGCCAGTTCCTTGAACTTCAGCGACCCCTTGCCCTTGGGCGTATCGTCGGCGACGACGTGGCTGAACTTGATCGCCAGCGGCTGCTGCGCACGCCCCGGCACGGCGAGGCCAGCCGCGGCGGCACCCAGAATCACATCACGCCTTTTCATTGTCGCGTCCCTTCCTGCAAACCCGAACCTTGGACGCATTCAGCACAGCCCACGCAGACGGGTCAATGAAATGGGCGAACCGGGCGTACCGCGCTGCGGGGTGGGATCACAGCATCGCGAGCAACCAGGGACAGTCAGCCAGGGTTCAGGTCACGCGGATATTCCAACCCTGAAGCAAGAGCTGACTGCGTCACCGCATCACGCGGCGAGGCGGCAACCCGAGAGGCGCCGATCATGTCGATCCCGAACACCAAGCTGTACCTGTCCACTACGCTGTCGAGCACTGGCGGATACCGTTATTCGCCGGAAGCGTCGGGCGATTTCGCGCCATCGGCCACCACGGCGGGTGGCAGCGGTTGGGTGGGCAGCATCGCCGACCTCAACGGGGACCTGATACCCGAGATGATCATCGGCTCGCCGGGTAGCGACGACAAGGCGCTCGATGCTGGCCGCGTCTTCGTCACCTTCGGCCAGGCGACCGGCGGCACCAACACCGCGCTCGGCGACAGCCTCAGCCAGATCATCATCGACGGCGTCCGCGCTGGCGACCATGCCGGCGCCGCGGTCGGCAGCGTCACCGACCAGAACGGTGACGGCCGCGCGGAAATCCTGGTCGGCGCGCCGCTCATGGAGAACGGCACCAAGGTCGACGCGGGTGCCGCCTTCGTGCTGTGGGGCACCGCCACCGCAACCGGGATTGACCTCGGCGACCCCGCCAGCGGGGCCGGCAACGGGGTCGGCTACATCATCAACGGAGAGAACGCGGGCGACCAGGCCGGCAGCAGCCTCGCCGCGATCAGCGATCTCAGCGGTGACGTGGGCCATCTCGCCGAAGTCGTGGTCGGCGCGCCCTCCAGCGATGCCGGTGGCCTCGACACGGGTGCCGCCTATGTCGTGTTCGGCAAGGCCAGCGACGCCGCGGTGAACCTCACCACCATCGCCGCCGGCACCACGCTCGGAACGGTCGCCGAC
>JAPLOH010000143.1:33605-34801 GCA_026400845.1 Alphaproteobacteria bacterium | reverse complement strand
AACGGATGGGGGTCCAGGGGCCCCTCGGCTCCTGGCGGCGTGCAGGGGCAGAGCCCCTGCCGGGTCCAGGGCAGCGCCCTGGCCTTCCTTCGGCTATGCCTCCACGGCCGCCCGTCAGGCGGCGGTGTCGATGTCTTCGAGGGTGAATTGGTCGGCTTCGTCGTCGAAGCTGAAGAGTTCGGCGTAGCGGCCCCAGTTGATGACGGCTTGGAGGGTTTCTTCGGCGTAGTCGGGGGACATGTGGTCTTCGAGTTCGTCGCGGAAGCGGAGCGCCGGGGCGCGGTGGTTCCAGCGTTCGTCGAGGGTGCGGCGGATGGCCCGGGCGAGAGGCACGTGGGTGCGGAGCGCGTTGGCGAAGATGGCTTTGCGGGTATCGGTATCGGCTTGGGCGAAGCGGCGGCCGGCGTCGTTGAGGCGGAGGTCGCCTTCGGCGATTTCGCCGAGTCCGAGGGCCTGGAGGGTTTCACCCATGGGCAGGAGCTCGTCGGCTTCGAGCTGAAGCTGGGCGGCGAGGGCCGGCAGGTCGGCCTTGCCGAAATAGGGCGCGGCGGCGACGGCTTCGATGAGGCCGGCGAGCAGGTTGGTGGAGACGGGGTGGAGCTGGGTGGCGAAGCCGGCATCGGCGGTTTGCGGCGCGCGGGCGGTGGCGGCGGGCCGGCGCGTCATCAGCGCGTAGATATCGTCCACCAGTTTGCGGAAGGCGGGGTCGTGGCGGTTGCGCGGGTGGGCGAGGCCGATACGGACCTCGTGCTGCACGCGGCCGGGATTGGTGGAGAACACCAGGATGCGGTCGCACAGCAGCACCGCCTCCTCGATGTTGTGGGTGACCATGAGGATGGATTTGACCGGGAGTTTCCGCTCCATCCAGAGATCCACGAGGTCGGTACGTAGGGTTTCCGCGGTCAGCACGTCGAGCGCGCCGAAGGCTTCGTCCATCAGCAACAGGTCGGGGTGGACGACCAGCGCCCGTGCGAGGCCGACGCGCTGGCGCATGCCGCCCGAGAGTTCCTTGGGGTAGGCGCTTTCGAACCCGCCGAGGCCGATGAGGTCGATCGCTTCCTCGGCCCGGCGCTCGCGCTCGGCGCGGGCGATGCCTTGTGCCTCGAGCCCGAGTTCGACGTTCTCCTGCACGGTGAGCCAGGGGAAGAGCGCGAAGCTCTGGAACACCATGGCGATGCCGGGCGCTGGCCCGGTGA
>JAPLOH010000143.1:22622-33553 GCA_026400845.1 Alphaproteobacteria bacterium | reverse complement strand
GGGGTGAGGAGGCCGGCGACGATGCGCATGAGGGTGGATTTGCCGGAGCCGGAGCGGCCGAGCAGCCCGACGATCTCGCTTTCGGCGATCGTGAGATCGACGCCATCGAGCACCACGAGGTCGGCGGCGCTGTCCTTGTGGTAGGCTTGGCGGCAGTTGCGAACTGCGAGAAGCTCGGTCATCCGGTCAGCTCCTAACCATGGGTGGCGCGGCGGGTGGCGTGGGCGGCCAGCGGGCGCCAGATCAGGCGGTTCATGCTGAGCACATAGACCGACATGACGACGACCCCGAGAATGACGCGGTTGACGTCGCCTGCATCCGTCGCCTGGGCGATATAGGCACCGAGCCCGTGCGCTGCCAGCTTGGTATCGCCCCAGGCCGCCACTTCGGCGACGATGGAGGCGTTCCAGGAGCCGCCGGAGGCGGTGATGGCGCCGGTGATGATGTTCGGCAGGATGCCCGGCAGCATGACGCGCCGCCACCACAGGAACCCGCCGACGCGCAGGTTGCGCGCGGCCTCCTGGAGGTCGCCGGGGAAGGAGGCGGCGCCGGCGATCACGTTGAACAGCAGGTACCACTGGGTGCCCAGCACCATCAGCGGCGTCAGCCAGATATCCGGGTTGAGCCGGAAGGCGACGATGCCGATCACGAAGGGCGGGAACAGCAGGTTGGCCGGGAAGGCGGCGAGGAACTGCGCGAGCGGCTGCACGACGCGCGACCACGCGGGCCGGAGGCCGAGCCAGACCCCGATCGGCACCCAGACCAGGATCGCCAGCACCATCATCGAGGCGACGCGCAACAGGGTGATGGCCCCAAGCAGCAGCGCCTCGCCGACATCGGACCAGCCGAGGGTGAGGGCGAGGTCGGTAGCGATGTGCCAGATGCCCCACATGGTCCCGAGGCCGAAGATGCTTGCCGCCAGCACGTCGGTCCAGCGCGTGCGTGCCCCACCGATCGCAACCGCGCCGGGCCGGCGGCCGATGCGCAGGCCGGTGAACAGCGCGAACCCGTCGCCGAGGGCGTCGCCGGCCTGACGGAGCAAATGGGTGCGGCGCAGCAAAGCGAGCATCCAGGGGTCATCGGCCGCGGTCGTCGCGGTCACCTCGAAGCGGAAGCGGGCGGACCAGGCGACCAGCGGGCGAAAAATCAGCTGGTCATAGGCCAGGATCACCGCGAGCATGGCGCCGATCGCCCAGAACACGGCGGCGATGTCGCGCTGTTCGAGGGCGAGCGCCACATAGGCGCCGATGCCCGGCAGTTTCCAGGACTGCTGGCCCAGCGTGATCGCCTCGGAGGCGACGACGAAGAACCAGCCGGCCGACATCGACAGCATGGCGTTCCACACCAGGCCAGGGATGGCGAAGGGCACTTCGAGCCGCCAGAAGCGCTGCCAGGAGGTGAGGCGGAAGCCGCGCGCGGCCTCGTCGAGGTCCCGTGGCAGGGCGGTGAGCGACTGGTAGAAGCTGAACGCCATGTTCCAGGCCTGGCTGGTGAAGATCGCGAAGATCGCCGCGAGTTCGAGGCCGAAGACGTTGCCGGGGAACAGCCCCATGAAAAAGGCGGTGGTGAAGGTGAGGAAGCCGAGGATGGGCACGGATTGCAGGATATCGAGCAGCGGGATCAGCATCCGCTCGGCGGCGCGGCTTTTGGCGGCGAGCGGCGCGAAGGTGAAGGTGAAGGCCAGCGACGCGGCCATGGCGCCGAACATGCGCAGCGTGGTGCGCATGGCGTATTCCGGCAGATTGGCGGGGTCGAGGCTGATCTCGGGTTTCCCCAAGGTTTCGAGGCCGAGGAAAGTGCCCTGCGCCGTCCGCCCGAGCGCCACCAGCACGCCGACGACCGTGAGGAGGGCGGCGATATCCCAGGCGTTCGGCAGGCGGCGGGCTGGGCGGCCAGCGGTGACGGTGGTGTCGGACATGTTGATGATCCGGATCAGCCCCCAGCGCGTGGCGGGCTCGCGGCGGCAGGGCCGTCCTAGCCCACTCGCCGCGACGTGTCATCCCGGCATGTGTGTCGGTTCGGTGAAGGTCAGCCCCGCGTGGCGACGCCCGTGCTGCCGAATCCACCGGCGCCGCGGGCGGTTTCCGGCAGTTCCGCCACTTCCTCCCAGGCGATCCGTACGACGGGGGCGAGGATGCCCTGGGCGATCCGCATGCCGCGGGTGACGGTGAAGGGCTGGTGGCCCGCGTTCATCACGATCACCAGGAGTTCGCCGCGATAATCCTCGTCCACGGTGCCGGGGCTGTTGGGCAGCACGATGCCGTTCTTGAGCGCAAGGCCGGAGCGCGGGCGCACCTGGAGCTCGTAGCCGGGGGGGAGCGCGATGGCGAGGCCGGTGGGCACCAGCACGCGGGCGCCGGGTTGGATCACCATGTCATCGCCGATGGCGGCCAGCAGGTCCAGCCCGGCGGCGCCTGCGGTGGCGTAGGCGGGGAGCGGAAGACCCTCACTGTGCGGCAGGCGTTTGACGGCGACGGGAATGTTCATGCGAGGGCCTCGGCGATGCGGGCGGCGATGCGGGCGGCCACCTCGTCCTTCGCGAGGCGCGGCCAGGGCTCCTCGCCCGCGGCGGTGATCAGCAGGATCTCGTTTTCGCTGCCGCCCATGATGCCGGTGGCCGGTGAGACGTCATTGGCGACGATCCAGTCGGCGTTCTTGCGGCGGCGTTTGTCCTGGGCGTGGGCGATCAGGTCATGCGTCTCGGCCGCGAAGCCGACCACCAGGCCGGGCCGGGCGGGTCCCGCGGCAGCGATCGTGGCGAGGATGTCGGGATTTGGGGTGAGTTCGAGGGCAGGGGGGGCGCCGCCCGGCGTTTTCTTCATCTTCTGCTGCGCCGCACTCGCCACCCGCCAATCCGCCACCGCGGCGGCGAACACGGCAATATCGGCCGGCAGCGCCGCCTGACAGGCCGCCAGCATCTCGGCCGCGGTCTCGATGCGCACGATTTTCACCCCGGCCGGATCGGGCACGCTCACCGGCCCGCTCACCAGGGTGACGCGGGCGCCAAGCGCGGCCAACGCGGCCGCGATGGCGTGGCCCTGCTTGCCGGAGGAACGATTGGCGATGTAGCGCACCGGGTCGATCGGCTCGTGGGTCGGCCCGGAGGTCACCAGCGCATGCTTGCCGGCGAGCGGTTTTGGCGCGCAGAGCAGGGCCTCGATGGCGGCGAGGATCGCGGGCGGCTCGGAGAGGCGGCCGGCGCCGAACTCGTTGCAGGCCATCGCCCCCTCATCCGGCCCCACCACGGAGACGCCGCGGGCGGCGAGCGTCACCATATTGGCCCGCGTCGCGGCATGGCCCCACATCCGCACATTCATCGCGGGCGCCACCAGTACTCTCTTGTCGGTGGCGAGCAGCACGGTGGAGGCGAGGTCATCGGCCAGCCCCGCCGCCATTTTCGCCAGAATATCGGCGCTGGCCGGCGCCACCACCACGAGATCGGCGCTGCGGGAGAGCTGGATATGGCCCATCTCGCTCTCATCGGTCAGCGAGAACAGATCGGTATAGACCTTGTGCTCGCTCAGCGCCTGCAGCGAGAGGGGCGTGACGAACTGGGCGCCGCCCCGGGTCAGCACGCAGGTGACGGCGCAGCCGGACTTGCGCAACAGGCGGATCAGCTCCAGCGCCTTGAACGCGGCAATCCCGCCGCTGACGATCAGCAGAACGCGCTTGCCGGAGAGACTCACAGCCGCCACCCGCTATGGATCGCCGCGATGCCGCCCGAGAGGTTGCGCACCTTCACCTGCTCCAGCCCGGCATCCCGCATCATCTGCGCCAGCGTCTCCTGGTCGGGGAAAGTGCGGATGCTCTCGGCGAGGTAGCGGTAGCTGTCGGCATCGCCGGCCACCATCTTGCCGATGCGCGGCAGCACCTTGAAGGACCACGCGTCATACACCGGCGTAAGTGCTGCCACCTGCACGCTGCTGAATTCCAGGCAGAAAAACCGCCCGCCCGGCCGCAGCACGCGCCGCGCTTCAGCCAGCACCGCCGGCTTGTCGGTGCAGTTGCGCAGGCCAAAAGCGATGCTCACGGTATCCTGGCTGCGATCGGGCAGCGGCAGATGCTCGGCATCCGCATTGAGGAAGCTGAGCCCGGCAGCGAACCCCTTGCCCAACGCGCGATCCCGCCCGACTTCCAGCATGGCCGCGTTGATGTCCGACAAAATGGCCGGGCCGCCGCCGGCCGCGAGCCAGCCGAAGGTGATATCCCCGGTGCCGCCCGCGAGATCGAGCAGGCTGCGATTGGGCCGCGGATCGAGCGCGTTGATGAAAATGCGCTTCCAGACCCGATGGATGCCGAGCGACATCAGGTCATTCATCAGATCGTATTTTGGCGCCACGCTGTCGAAGACCGCGCGCACCATGGCGCTTTTCTCGGCCCTCGGCACCTCGCGGTAGCCGAAATCGGTGACGTCGTCCGGGGCAGGCGGGGGGCTGTCGCGCATGATGGGAGACGTATAGCCTTCCCCGCATCATGCCGGAACTCCCCGAAGTCGAAACCGTGATGCGCGGAATGGCCGCCAAGCTCGAGGGCCGGGTGATCCGCCATGCCCGCGTCAACCGGGCAGACCTGCGCTTCCCCTTCCCGCCCGGCCTCGCACGGCGGCTGACCGGCGCGCGGGTGCTGGGGTTCCGCCGGCGGGCGAAATACATCCTCATGCGCGTCGATGGCGACGAGACGGTGCTGATCCATCTCGGCATGTCCGGCCGCATGCTGATCGGCCCGGCCGGCAGCAACGAGGAGACCAAGCACGAGCACATGGTGATGGAGACCGATGACGGCTGGCGCGTCGGCTTCGTCGATCCCCGCCGCTTCGGCGCGGTAGACCTGATGCCGACCGCCGGCGAGGACGCGCACCGCCTGCTCGCCGGGCTGGGGCCGGAGCCGCTGGAGAAGGCGTTCTCCACCGGCGTACTGGCCGAGGCGCTGGCGGGCAAGCGCACCCCGATCAAGGCCGCGCTGCTGGACCAGACGGTGGTCGCCGGGCTCGGCAATATATATGTGTGCGAGGCGCTCTTCCGCGCGGGGATCGACCCCACGGCCCAGGCTACGGATATCGCGGCGGCACGGATCACGCGGCTGGTGCGCGAAATCAAGGCGACGCTCACCGAGGCGATCGCGGCCGGCGGCTCAAGTCTGCGGGATTACGTGCAGCCCGATGGCGAGCTCGGCTATTTCCAGCACGCCTGGAAGGTCTATGGCCGCGAGGGCGAGCAATGCGCCCAGTGCAAGGGGCCACCGGGATGCATGGGCATCGCGCGCATCGTGCAGTCCGGCCGCAGCACCTTCTATTGCCCGCGCGTCCAACGGTGAGTATGACGCGCCACCCCGCCAGGAGGATTTCCGCATGTCGACGCCCGAGATGATTATCGTCGAGACCCATGGTGCCGTCGGCCTGATCCGCCTGAACCGCCCGGCCGCGCTCAACGCGCTGTGCGACCAGCTGATGATCGAGCTCGGCACCCAGCTGCTGGCCTTCGACGCCGACCCCGCGATTGGCGCCATCGTGCTGACCGGCAATGAGAAGGCCTTCGCTGCCGGCGCCGACATCAAGGAAATGCGCGGCCGCACCTACCCCGAGGTGCTCGATAACGACTTCATCGGCAATAACTGGGAGACCGTGCTGCGCATCCGCAAGCCGGTGATCGCGGCCGTGGCCGGCTTCGCGCTTGGCGGCGGCTGCGAGCTTGCCATGATGTGCGACATGATCATCGCCGCCGAAACCGCCAGGTTCGGCCAGCCCGAGATCAACCTCGGCGTCATCCCCGGCGCCGGCGGCACCCAGCGGCTGACCCGCGCGGTCGGCAAGTCCAAGGCGATGGACATGATCCTCACCGCCCGCATGATGGACGCGGCCGAGGCCGAGCGCTCCAACCTGGTGAGCCGCGTCTTCCCCGCCGAGACCATGTTGGACGAGGCGATCAAGATCGCCGCCCGCATCGCCGGCCTCTCGCCGGTGGCCACCACGGTCGCCAAGGTCGCGGTCAACCGCGCCTATGAGACCGGGTTGAACGAGGGTGTGCGCGCCGAACGGGCGCTGTTCCTCTCGCTGTTCGGCACGCCCGACCAGATCGAGGGCATGGCCGCCTTCGCCGAGAAGCGCAAGCCGGCCTTCCGCAAGCGCGGCTAGCTCCCGCGATCCTTTCTTGACTCGAGTAAGGCCGGTCCCTAGAAGACCGCTTCGCTCCGTCACTACCTTGTAACGCCTGTCCCACCCTGATTGAAGAGACAAGATGGCCAACACCGCCTCCGCCCGCAAGCGCATCCGCCAGACCGCCACCCGCACCGAGCGCAACAAGGCTCGTGTTTCGCGCATGCGGACGTTCGTAAAGAAGGTCGAGGAAGCGATTTCCTCGGGCAACAAGGACGCGGCGCGCGCCGCCCTCCAGGCAGCGCAGCCGGAAATGCAGCGTGCGGCCGGCAAGGGCGTGGTGCACAATAACACCGTGTCGCGCAAGATTTCCCGGCTTGCCGCGCGCGTGAAGTCAATCGGCGCGCAGTAATCGGGCTTCCACTCCAGCATTGCGTATCGCCGCATGCGCGGCGATACGGTATCGGGGGCCAATCTCCGGCGCCGATAAAGTATAGTGGCACGCAAGGGAAGTAGATTTTGGTAAAGAGCGGCGTCAGCCGCTCTTTTTTATTGAGGCCGCCGCGCCGTTAAACTTCGTTGCAATGCGATTTTCACACTTGCAAGGCCACGCTTCTCTGTCATATTGGCATCCGTATCGGCGGCCTCCCCCATGGGCCCCGTTATACCGGAAAGTGTCGCCGCTGAAGGCGATCCGTGTGAGCCGTGGGATAACTGTGGCCGTTGTCGGTATCAGGAGGGTGCGATGAACAACGATCAAACCCCCGGGGAAGATGCCATGCCCGACCAAAGCTCCGGTTCTTCCGGCCCCGGCTCCCCCGGCCAGGTCGCCGCCGTCTGGGCGCGCGTGCGTGGCCGCCTGCAAGGCGAGGTCGGCGAGGTCGAATACCGCACCTGGCTCAAGCACATGACGCTGGTCGGCATCAGTGAGGACGAGGCGGTGATCGCGCTGCCCACCCGCTTCATGCGCGACTGGGTGCGCAGCCACTACGCCGATCGGGTGAGCGCGCTGTGGCACGCGGAGCTGCGTGGCATCCGCAATGTCGAATTTATCGTGCGCAGCAGCGTGCAGATCGGCGGGCTTGCCGAGACCCAGATCGCGCCGCCCGAACCAGGCCCCCAGCCGGCGCCGGTCGCGTCCCGCTTCACCCCGTTCCTCGTCGCTTCCCGCGGCGAAGAGCGGCTCGAACCCGCGCGCGATCCGCGCTTCACCTTCGACAGCTTCGTCGTCGGCAAACCCAATGAATTCGCCTATGCCTGCGCGCGACGAGTGGCCGAAATGCCGGCGAGCCCCGGCTTCAATCCGCTGTTTCTCTACGGCGGCGTCGGCCTCGGCAAAACGCATCTGATGCTCGCCATCGCCTGGGAGCTGACGGACCCCGCGCGCCCCGGCGGCCCGCTGTCGGTTACGTACATGTCCGCCGAGCGCTTCATGTACCGCTTCATCGCGGCGCTGCGCAGCAAGTCGACCATGGAGTTCAAGGAGGAGCTGCGCAGCGTCGACGTGCTGATGATCGACGACCTGCAATTCCTCATCGGCAAGGACACCACGCAGGAGGAGTTCTTCCACACTTTCAATGCCCTGGTCGACGGCGGCAAGCAGATCGTGGTCTCTGCCGACAAATCCCCCTCCGATCTCAGCGGGTTGGAGGATCGGGTGCGCACCCGGCTCGGCTGCGGCATGGTGGCCGACCTGCACGCGACCACCTTCGAGTTGCGGATGTCCATCCTCGAGGCCAAGGCCACCCGCGCCGGCGTCCCGGTGCCGCCCAAGGTCAACGAGTTCCTCGCCCACAAGATCACATCCAACGTGCGCGAGCTCGAAGGCGCGCAGAACCGGCTGATCGCGCATGCCAATTTGTTCGGCCGAGCCATCACCCTGGAAAGCGCCCAGGAGGTGCTGCACGACCTGCTGAAATCCTTCGACCGGCGGGTCTCGATCGAGGAAATCCAGCGCCGGGTGGCCGAGCACTACAACATCCGCCTCTCCGACATGTCCTCCGCCCGCCGCTCCCGCGCGGTCGCGCGGCCACGCCAGGTGGCGATGTATCTCGCCAAGCAGCTCACCAGCCGCAGCCTCCCCGAGATCGGCCGCAAATTCGGCAACCGCGACCATACCACGGTGATGCACGCGGTCAGCCGGGTGACCGAGCTGATGGGACTCGACGCCGCATTCGCCGAGGACGTCGAATTGTTGCGCCGGATGCTGGAGTCCTAGCGCGCAACCGGCTAGCCTCCCCGGGATTGATCGGGAGCAACCAATGACGCACATCGCCTTTCGTGGCTTGCTGCTGGCCGCGACGCTCGCCGTCGGCGCTTTCCAGTCGGCGCTGGCCCAGCCGGCGCTAACCCAGCCGCTCAGCCCGGCGCAGATTGCCGCCATCGTCGCAGCCCCCGACCGCAGCCAGGCCGACCGCACCAACGATCTACGCCGCAAGCCGGAGCCGATGCTCGCCTTCATCGACGCGCGGCCGGGCATGACGGCCGTCGATGTCAGCGCCGCTGGCGGCTACACCACCGAGCTGCTCGCCCGCGCCATCGGCCCCACCGGCACGGTCTACGGCCAGAGCCAGCCGCGCGACCCCAACGCCAAGGACCCCAACGCCAAGCCGCCGGCCGCCCCCGAGGGCAATTCCAACCCCAACCTGCCCGCCCCCACCGCGGCGCCCGGCCCGTTCCGCCCCTCGCCGGTGGCACTCGCCGACCGGGCGGCGAAAATGAAGGAAGCCGGGGTCGCCGTCGCCGCGATCACGCCGCTCTCCCGGCCCTTCGCCGACCCGGTGCCGGCTGAACTCACCGGCAAGGTCGATCTCGTCACCCTCATGTTCAACTATCACGACCTCGGCCATCTCGGCATCGATCGCGCCGCTATGAACCGCGGCATTTTCGCCGCCCTCAAGCCCGGCGGCCACTACGTGATCGGCGACCATGCCGGCCGCCCCGGCACCGGCATCTCCGAAGCCGGCACGCTGCACCGCATCGAGGAGGCCTTCCTGCGTGCCGAGGTGGAAGCCGCCGGCTTCAAACTGGCCGCCGAGGGGATGTTCCTGCGCAACCCCAATGACCCCCGCGACAAGAATACGCCGGACCCGCCGCAGCCCAAGGACGAGATGGTGCTGAAATTCGTCAAGCCGTAAACCGCCATGCGCTGCGCAGTCGGCAGGTATAATCGCTTTGCCATCTGGAACCCGAGCGCAGAACCTGAGACGCTAGGCACATAAGCGACTCTCGGGAGAAAACGATGGACTACTACTCGGCCTTCAAGGGAATGAAGGTGATCGACCTCAGCGGCGGCGTCGCCGGCCCGTCCTGTGCGATGATGCTCGCCCAGCACGGGGCGGACGTCATCAAGGTCGAGACCCCGCACGGCGGCGGCGACTGGGCGCGCATTCTCGGCAAGACCTACGAGAGCCACTCCGCCTTCTCGTTCTACGGCACGCTGGGCAAGCGCTCGCTGGCGATGGACCTCAAGACCGAGGAGGGAAAGGCCGTGCTGTGGCGCCTCATCGAGGAGGCCGACGTGTTCATCGAGGGCTTCCGCCCGGGCACCATCGCCCGCTACGGCTTCGGCTACGAGGCGGTCTCGGCCAAGCGGCCGGGCATCATCTATTATTCGATTTCGGGCTTCGGCCAGACCGGCCCGTGGGCCGGCCGCCCGGCGATGGACCCGGTGTTGCAGGCGTTCTGCGGCATCGTCGACGAAAACCGTGGCGAGATGGACAACCACCCCCATCGCATCGCCATTTCGCTGATCGACATGTTCACCGGCCTGCTCGGTTTCCAGGCGATTGCCACCTCGCTGTTCGTGCGCCAGCAGAACCCCGAGCTCAAGGGCCGCTACATCGAGTGCAGCCTGATGCAGGGCGGCGCCATGCTGTCGGTGATCCGCCTCATCGCCGGCTACATGGAAGGCGGCGCGACGCAGCGCATGGGCATGCCCTCGGGCGTGTTCGACACCGCGGACGGCCAGATCAACATCACCATGATCCGCGATGTCGACTGGAAGCCCTATTGCGACGCGATCCGCCGGCCGGACCTGCCGATCGATCCGCGCTTCGAGACCATGGCCAAGCGGCGCGACAACATCGACGACCTCACCGCCATCGTTCGCCCGGTGCTGAAGGCGATGGACACCGCCGAGATCGCCGCGCGCCTCACCGAGCGCAACATCATGAACGGCCACGTCAACAGCTACTCGTCCTTCCTCCAGGAGGAGCAGGTGGTGGCGGCCAATATCATCTCCTGGCTGGAGCAGCCCGGCGCCGACAAGCTGGTGCCGATGCCCAACATCCCCGGCCTGCCGAATTTCGAGAACGGCACCAAACGCGCCCACGCCCCGGCACTGGGAGAGCACAACCGCGAAATTCTTGCGGAATATGGCTACTCCGAGGCTCAGATCAGCGAATTTTATGCCCGCAAGGTCGTGGGCGGCGGTTGATCGGGTAGGAAGCAAGCGCTTCTTTTTGAAAAAAGAAGCAAAAACTTTTTATCCGTTGGCTTCGCGCTCTCCACGGAGCGCGCGAAGCTAACGGATAGGAGTTTTTTGGTTCTTTTTTTCAAAAAAGAACCGCTTTCTTCGCCCCCCACAGCGCGATGATGGCGGTCACCAGCGAGATTGCCGCGGTCAGTGGCCCGAAACTGCCGAATCCGTAATTGGCCATCATGATACCGCCAAGCCCCGCCGCGCTCAGCCAACCCACGCTGGCGCCGGTGACGTTGAGCCCCATCACGGTGCCCCTCACCGCATCGGGCACGGCGGCCAGCGAGGCCATCAGCGCCGGCCGGGCGACGGCGTTGAACATCACGTAGACGAAGCCGAGCGCCACCGACGTCGGCATAT
>JAPLOH010000143.1:0-22542 GCA_026400845.1 Alphaproteobacteria bacterium | reverse complement strand
TCCGGCGTCCAGCCGAACAAGGCCAGCGCGGTGATCCCGGAGCCGAGGGTCGCCACCGCGAAGGTCAGCCGCCGGTTCGCCAGCCGATCCGCCACCTGGCCGCCGACCACGGTGCCGAGGATCGTGCCGAGCGCGAAGACGGCGAGCGGAAGGGCGACCGCGGCGAGCGAGAGGTCGTAGGTCGTTTGCAGGAAGGTCGCGTAGTAGACGGCTGGCAGGCCGTAGCAAATCCGCTCGCCGATCCCCATCGCCAGCAGGCGCATCACCGGTAGCGTCAACGCCGCACGCATGCCCGTCGCCGCCCGCCCGCCGGGGTGCCGCCGGTCCGGCGGGTTGCGGCTGGACACCAGCAGCATCGCCGCGGCGATCACGCCCAGCACCGCGACGCAGACGTTCACCCCGCGCCAGCCCACATAGGTGCCGATGAAGGCGGAGAGCGGCACGCCGAGAACCAGGGTCAGCGATTGTCCGCTCATCACCCAGCCCAGCGCCCGGCCGCGCTGGCGATCGGCGACACGGGCGGAGATTTCGGCGTAGATCACTCCGGTGAACACGCCGGAGCAACCGCCGCCGATGGTCGCCCATACCGCGACTCCGAGGAAGCTGGAGGCCTGCGCCACCCCGAGCATGCAGACCGCCATCGCCAGCGGCCCGCCGATCAGGAATGGCCGCCGCCCCCAGCGGTCGGAACCGGCGCCGGCCAGCATCGAGGCGATGCCCCAGGAGATCGAGGTGATGCCGACAAGATTGGCAATCAGCGGCAGGCTGACCGCGAGGTCCCGCGCCATATCGAGCAGGAAGGGCGCCCTTGTGGTGCCGCTGCACGAGGCGGCGAACACGCCGAAGCAGCCGGCGCCGAGCAGGAAGGGCGAAATCCGTGTCGTCTCGCGCGCCCCGCTCACAGCTGGCCAACCCGCGCCGGGGCGATCCGGCCCCGCAGCACGTCGCCAAGCGCGATCATGTTGCCGCGGAACCGGCCTCGGCGGTCGATCCACGGTTCCGGCCAGGCCGAGCGCACGAGGTTGATCGCGATATGGCGCGACAGGCTGCGGAGCGCGAGGTGCCAGTGGAAGGTGCCTTTGCGCGCGAGGTGGATCGGGTTGATCACCTGCGCGTAGCCCAGCCGAACGCCGGAACCGCGCCCGGCCTTGGTGCCGAGATGCACACCGCGGGCATCCGGCAGGGTCATGATCCTGCCATGCCGGCCGACCTGGCGGGTGAAGTCGATATCCTCGTACCAGCCGTAGTAGCGCATCGCCTCGTCGAACCGCGCGCCGTGGGCGCGGACAATTTCGAGCCGCACCGCCATGTTGCAGCCGTAGCCATTATAGGCGGGGGTGGGGGCGGCGCGCGCCGGTGCGGGTGCGCGGGCAATGATGTCGCGGGCCGCCGCGGCGGTGATCCCCGGCCCCTTGATACCGTCGGCGAGCACCGTACCGGTGCTGACCACCAGCCCGGGGTCGGCCAGGAACGCCGCCGCGGTGGCGGCGAGATAGGCGGGCTCGGCGATGAAATCGTCGTCGAAAAACACCAGCAGATCGCAATCCTCCGCCGCCTCGATCAGCCGGTTGCGCTGCAGACTGGTGCCGGGGGGAGCGAAACTCACCTCGACGCTGGCATCGACCGCCGGTACATCCTGGGCGCCGGTAGCACAAACCAGGATGCGGTCGGCCGGGCGGGACTGGCGGGCGAGCTCACGCAAGGTTTCGGCCAGCACTGGCGCACGGCCCATGGTGATGATGCCGACCGCGATCCGCAGCGATCCCGGTGGCCGCGTCACAGCTCAGCGCTGGAACCGGCGGAGGTCACCGCCACGCACGCCGGCGATGGCGTTCTGCAGCACCTGGATCACCGACTCTTCCGACGAGACTCGGCCGAGGATGTGCACCGCGCCGCCCAGCAGGGCGGTGGCGACCAGATGCGGCGCGATCTTGGCCTTGCGCATCGCTTGCACCGCATCCTCCAGCATCCGGCCCGCACGCTCCAGGTCCGCCTTCGCCTCGGCGGCCGTCTGCACGATCGGTGTGTCCGACATCAACGCTCTCCCACTACTGCACCCGCACTACTGCACCAGGTATGCCGCGATCCGCGCCCGGGCTCAAGGCGCGCGCGTGGTTCGGCGCAAATCCGCCTCGATCCGTGCCAGCGCGACGGTGAGCGCGGCCAGCATCGCCTGGGTTTCGGCCTGTGGACCGGGTGCGGTCAACGCCGCCGTCTCGGCGTAGCGGCGTTGCAACACGATGCGCGGCGTGTCGCCAGCGACGGCGATCACGGTGATGCCGAGCCCGGCGTGGGCGATACGGGCGGCGGGTTCGCTCCACAGCGCGGTCAATTCGCCTTCAAGCACAAAGTCCGCGCTCGCCCGCGTCCCCGGCGCGACGACCGCGGCGTAGATGCCGGAGCCGGCGAGCCAGGCGCGCACCGCGTCCTCCGTTGCCTGGGCCGGCGGCACCGACCATTCCTCGTAGAAGCCGGTGCGGATGCTGCCGTCCGCATCGAGCGCTTGCAGGCCGCGGGCCTCCAGGCCGGGGCCGGCGCGAAAACCGCGGACTTCGAGCACCTTGGCGCCCGGGCGCGGCGGGATGGCGCTGGGGCGGGGGAGTGCGAGTGGCCACTGCCGGCGCTCGGCGTAGGGACGTTCGGACAGGCCGCAGGCACCGAGGAGCAGGGGCAGCAGCAGGGCACGGCGGTTCATCACGGGGCTCCATTCGTGCGTGGCGGCGGGGCACCGAGCAGCATCGCGGCGGGATAGCGGCGCAGCGTTTCGCTGGTTTCGCGCAGGCTGGCCGCCGCCGCGCGGGCATCGCGCAGGATCGGCACCAGGTCGGCCTGCGCGTCGGCGGCACCGGCATTGGCGCGCTTGACGGTGGCCTCCAGCGCGGAGACCAGCGCCGGCAGTTTCGCGGTCGCGGCGGCGAGGCGCTCGGCCGCCTGGGTGGAGGCGGTGATCAGGCCGCGCGTCTCCTTGCTGTCGAGCGTGGCGCGCAGGGCGGCGGTGAGCGCGCGCAATTCGCCGGACAGCCCCGGCAAATCGGCCTCCTCGGCATTGCTGCGCAGCGTCTTCGCCAACGCCGCGAGATCGCCGAGCGCCGCGCGTGCGCTACCGGAGCCGAGTTCGCCGTGAATATCGTCGAGCACCGCCTGGATGGTGGTGGCGATGCGGCCGATATCGATGCCCTGGAGTTTCACCGCGAGCGCCTGGGCGGCGTCCTGCACCTGGGTGAAGGTGCTGGGCATCGAGGGCAGATAGATCTCCTTGGGGGTCCACGGCACTTTCTCGGCGGGGAACTTCACCGGGTCGACGAAATCGAGCTCGATATAGGCGAGACCGGTGATCCCCTGGCTGCCCAGCCTGGCGCGCAGGCCGAGCGTGATGGCGGTCTCCTGGTCCGGCACGCGGCCCATCCGCTTGGGGTCGATCAGCCAGCGCACCACCACCATCCGCGCTTCCGGCCGGCGCGCATCCACCGCCTGATCGGCCATATAGGCGGCGGTGACGAGCCCGACCTCCACCACCTGGCCGAGCGTCACGCCGCGGAACTTCACCGGCGCTCCGACGTCAAGCCCCTGCACGGTTTCGCGGAAATAGGTCTCGTAGCGCACCCCGTCGCTCACCCGGTCCCGCCCGAGGAACAGCACCAGCGCCACGGCCGCCGCGACGCCGACAATCAGCAGCAATCCGACCCGCAGCGCGGCCGCCCGAGTGTTCATGGTGTCGCATCCTGCATGGTTTCGCGCCGAAAGAAGGCGCGTACGGTGGGGTGGGGGCTGGTGTCGCCGAGCGTCCGCGGGTCCCCCTCGGCGATCATACCCTGGGCTGTTTTGTCGAGCATGATGCAGCGGTCGGCGATCGTCATGATCGAGGCGAGTTCATGGGTGACCACCACGAAGGTAATGCCGAGATCGCGCTTGAGGTCGAGGATCAACTGGTCGAGCCCGGCCGAGGTGATGGGGTCGAGCCCGGCGGAAGGTTCGTCGAGGAAGAGCAGCGGCGGGTCGAGCGCCAAGGCCCGGGCGATCGCCGCGCGCTTGGCCATGCCGCCCGAAATCTCCGCCGGCATCAACGCCGCCGCATCGCCGAGCCCGACCAGGCCGAGCTTGGTGCGGGCGACGCTTTCGCGCGCGGTCTCGGGGAGGGAGGTGTGCATTTCGAGCGGCAGCATCACGTTCTGCAACAGGTTCATCGAGCCGAACAGCGCGCCCATCTGGAACATCACGCCGACCCGGGTCCGCTGCGCCGCCTCGGCCGCGGCCATGTCGCCGCCAAGCACGCTGATCCGGCCCTCGCTGGGCGGCAACAGCCCGACAAGGATGCGCAACAGGGTCGACTTGCCGCAGCCCGAGCCGCCGAGGATGACGAAGATCTCGCCCTGGTGCACCGCGAAGCTGAGGTCGTGGAACAGCACCCGCGGCCCGAAGCGGCGTGCCAGCCCGGTGACGGTGATGACGTCGGTCATATGCCGAGCCGGTAGAAGACGATGGCGAAAATGCCGTCGAGCACGATGGCGCTGACGATCCCGCCCACCACCGCGCGCGTCGCCGAGACGCCGACCGCCTCGGGCCCGAGCCCGGTCGCCATCCCCGCCCGGCAGCCGACGGTGGCGATCGTGGCGCCGAACACGGCGGATTTTGCCAAGGCGCCGTAGAGGTCACCGGGCACCACCCAGGCGGCGATCTGGTTGGCGATCGCGACGGCGGGAATCCCGTCGCCCACCAGCACCAGCGCCATGCCGATCAACCCGGCGAAATCGAGCACGATGGTCAGGGCCGGCATGACGATGATGGTCGCAAGCAGGCGCGGCAGCACCAGCATGGTCACCGGGTCGAGCCCCATGGTGATCAGCGCGTCGACCTCCTGGTTCACCTTCATGGTGCCGATCTCGGCGGCGAAGGCCGAGCCGCTGCGCCCGGCCAGGATCACCGCGGCCAGCAGCGGCCCGAGTTCGCGGATCAGGCTGATGGCGACGAGGTTGGCGACGTAGAGGTCGGCCCCGAACCGGCGCATCGGCACCAGCGACTGGAAGGCGAGGATGAGGCCGATCAGCACGCCGAGCAGCAGCACCAGCGGAATTGCCCGCACGCCCGCCTGGTCGGCGGCGCGCCACAAATCCTGCCGGCGGAACATCTTGGCGCGCGTCGGCAGCGTCACCAGTGCGAGCACCGCTTCGCCGAGGAAGGCGATCCCGTCGGTGGCGGCGGTGAGGAACGAGACCAACACCGCCCACCAGCTCGCGACATGCTCCGCGCCGCCGCGGGGCAGGATTTTTCTTGCGTCATGCACGCGGTCGAGCAAGGCCCGCACTTGTTCGGTGGCGCCGGCATACGCGGGCGTGCCGCCAAACACCGTCTCGATGTCGGCCAGCAAGGTGATCCCGGCGGTATCCCATTGGGTGACGCCGGTGAGATCGACGATGAGCGGCTTGCCCTTGGCCGCGGCCGCCGCGGTGAGGGCGTCCGTCCACACGGCGCCTGCATGGCGCGCGTCGAGTTCGCCGGCCAGCGTGATGCGGCCGGGGGCGATGTCGATAGTGGCGCTCACTCGCCGGCTTCCGGGCGGAATGCCCGGGCGTGATGCGGCTGCCAGGCAATCGCGACCTCGGCGCCGGGATGCAGCCCGGCCATGGGTGCCGCGGCGGGGCGCCGTACCACCAGGGTCTGGCCGGCGAAATCGAGCACGAGGCGCAGATGGGTGCCGCGAAACCCGACCTCGCGGAGCACGGCGGCGAAGGCGCCGTCGCCCATCTCTTCCGCACTCACGGCGGCGAGCGCGATCCGCTCCGGCCGCACCGCGACGATGCAGCGATGGCCCGGCCCGACGCCCATCGCCTGGGCCTCGATCCGTGCCCCGCCGGCAAGGCTGACGGTCGCCATATCGTCCTCGTCGATGGACTCCACCCGGCCCGGCAAGCGGTTGTTCTCGCCGAGGAAGCGGGCGACGAAGGCGTCGGCCGGCGTGTCGTAGAGCTCGGCGGGGGTGCCGATCTGGCGCAGACTGCCGTCCTCGATCACCGCGATGCGGTCCGACAGCACCATCGCCTCATCCTGATCATGGGTGACGTGAAGCATTGCGACTCCGAGCCGGCGTTGCAGGGCGCGCAGCTCGATCTGCATCTCCTCGCGCAATTGCCGGTCGAGCGCGCCGAACGGCTCGTCCAGCAGCACGATCCGCGGGGCGAAAACCAGCGCCCGGGCAAGGGCGACGCGCTGGGCCTGGCCGCCGGACAATTCATGCGGATAGCGCGCGGCATAGGCGGCGAGGCGGGTGAGGGTGAGCATCTCGCGCACCGCCTTCTCCCGTTCAGCCCTTCCGCGATTGCGCATCCGGAGCGGGAAGGCGACGTTTTCCGCCACCGTCAAATGCGGCAGCAGTTGCGCATCCTGGAACACCACGCCGATATCGCGCCGATGCGGCGGCGTGCGCATGATCGGGCGGCCATCGATGCGGATATCGCCCGACACCGGCCGCAGGAACCCCGCCGCCATCGCCAGCGCCGTGCTCTTCCCCGACCCCGATGGCCCGAGCAAGGTGACGCACTCGCCGCGGGCAATGGCGAGGCTCAGCGCGCTGACGGCGGGGATTTCGCCGTAGCGGTAGCTGATCCCGTTGAGCGCGAGGCGGGGCAAATGTTGGGGCGCAAGCGGCACGGCGTGTCCTTCTGATCAGCCGCCACCATAGCCGAACAGCCGTGGCAACATCAGGGCGATCTCGGGCACCAGCGTCACTGTCAGCAGCACCATCATCATAGTGCCGATGAAGACGGGGATCTCGCGGAAAATCGCGCCAATCGAGGTCCCCGTCAGCCCGCTGATGACGAACAGCAGCAGCCCGTGCGGCGGCAGCGCGAGCCCAACCATCATGTTCAGCATGATCACGACGCCGAAATGCACGAGGTCGATCCCGAGCCCCGCGGCGACCGGCACCAGCAGCGGCACGATCACCAGCAGGATGGTGATCTCGTCGATGGCGATGGCGAGCACCAGCAGCAACACGTTGACCGCAAGCAGGAAGGCCACGGGCTTCAGATGCCAACTCACCAGCGTGGCGCGGATGGCGTCGGGCACCCCCTCATTGGCGACCGCGTAGTTGAACACGAAGGCGCCCGACATGATCAGCCCGATCGCCGCGGTCTGCCGCACGGTCTCGATGATCACCGCGTAGAGCTGGGCGAGGCTGAGCGAGCGGTAGACGCAAATCGCCAGCACCAGCGCGTAGGTCGCGGCGATGGCGGCCGCCTCGGTGGGGGTGGCGATGCCGGAGTAGATGATGCCGAGGAGTATCCCCGGCAAGGCGAGCGGCGGCAAAGCGCGCCAGAAGATCGGCAGCAGCGCCCGCCAGCCGACCGGCGCCTCGGCGGGGAAGCCGCGGCGCCGCGCGATCACCGCTATCGCCGCCATCAGCGCTATCGCGGTGCCGAGGGCGGGGACCACGCCGGCGAGGAACAGCGCGCCGACGGAGGTATTGGCGATCAGTGCGTAGAAAATCATGGGTATCGAAGGCGGCACCAGCGGCCCCAGCGTCGCCGCGGCGGCTGACGTGGCGGCGGCGAACCCGGCGGGGTAGCGTCCGCCCTTCACCATCATCCGCGCCACGATCAGCCCGGGCCCGGCGACATCGGCCACAGCACTGCCGCTCATGCCGGAGAACACCAGATTGGCCACCACGTTGACATGCGCGAGCCCGCCACGGAACCGGCCGACGCCGGCCTGGGCGAAGGCGAGCAGCCGCTCCAGCACGCCCGACGCGTTCATCACGTTGGCGACGAAAATGAACAGCGGCACCGCGAGCAGCAAATAGTTGTTGTAGAGCCCGTTCATCGTCTGATCGACCACGAGGCCGACATCCTGATGCGTCGCCATCAGGTAGCCGAAGCCGGCCGCCAGCATCGCGAGGCCCATCGGTACGCCGAGCAGCGCGCCGATCACGAACACCAAGGCGAGCACGGACAGCCCCATCTCAGAGCGCCTCCCGCCATTTCGCGCCCAGCAGCCCGGCGAGCCGGACGAGATAGCGCACCAGCACGGCGACCATGAAAGCACCGAAACAGGCATAGACGATGTCGAGCCGCCACAGCAGCACCGGCGTCTTCTCCCGCCACAGGAAGGCGATGTAGTCGAGCGACCCCGGCAAAGCGGCGGCGATGATTGCGCCGATCAGCAGCGTCCTGACCACCGCGATCACCCGCTGGCCGGACGGGCCGAGGTGGCGGTAGAGCAAATCGAAGCTGATCTGCCGCCGGTCCTCCACCACGAAGCCGTTGGCGAGGAAGACGATCCAGATGAACAGCACTACCGAGACCTCGTCCGCCCAGGCCACCGCGTCATGCGCCGCGTAGCGCATGACGATCTTGTAGACGAACACCACGAACACGCCCGCGAACATCGCCGCGCATAGCGCCTCCGCCGCGCGGACGATGCCCTGGCAGAGGCGGCACATTACTTCGTCTCGGCGACCTGCTTGGCCATCCCCGCATCCCACGCTTTGGCGCCAGCCTCCTCGGCATAGAGCTTGTCGGCCAAGGCGCGGAACGGCGCGAGGTCGGGGCTATCGACCGCGATACCCTTGCCCTTCATCACGCCGATGATCTCCCGCTCATCGGCGAGGCGGCCATCGTCATTGCCCTTCGCGGCGGCGAGTGCGGCGGCGGTGAGTGCCGCCTGCTGCTCGGGCGCGAGCTTATCCCAGAACGGCTTGGCGATGGAAAAGAACACGGGTTGCAGCATGTGCGCGGTCAGCACGATCTGCTCGCTCACCTCGAACAACTTGGCGGCATTGAACACCGAGAGCGGATTCTCCTGCCCGTCGATGGTGCCGGTTTTCAGCGCGAGATAGACCTCGGGCATCCCCATCGGCACTGGGCTGACGCCGAGCACGCGGCCCAGCACCAGCCAGTCCGGCCCGGCCGGCATGCGCATCTTCACCCCCGCCAGATCCTGCGGGCCTTTCACCGCGCGCTTCTTGGCGAGTGCGACCTGGCGGGTGCCGAGGTAGGCGGTGGAGAGGATGACGATGCCCATCTTCTCGGCCACCGCCTTGCGGTAGGCGGCACCGATCGGCCCGTCGAACACGGCACGCAGATGGGCGTGGTCACGGAACAAATAGGCGCGGTTGAGGAAGCCGAATTCCGGCATCTGCTGCGCCACCTCGAAGGTGGTCATGGTGCTCATCTCGAGCGTGCCACGCTGCAAGGCCGGCACCTCGGTGCCCTGCTTGAACAGCGAGGAGGCGGCATGGACGCTGACGGTGAGCCCGGCCTTCGCCCCCTCCGCCTGCGCCTTCAGCGCTTCGCAGGCCTTGGCAAGGAAATCCGACGGCGGCGCCGCGGTCGAAATCCGGACGGTCGCATCCGCCGCCCGCGCCCGGCCACTCACCGCCGCCCCGCCAATTCCCGCTCCGCGCGACAGACAATCATTGCCGTTGCTCGGCCGCAAGCGGCGGGTAAAATTTTCTTTCTCTGAAAGGAAGGAAGCAGTGCTCGGTTCGCCGGATAACCTGAAACCGCGTCTGGCGGGATGACGCTGAAGTTGCCGGTCACCTGGTCTCGGAATCCTACCATCGGCCAATACCGAGGCACGCAAAGCGCAACCCTCGGTAGTGAGTCTCCTTTCGCGCGCCGCCGCCACCAACCCGGCGCGTGCAATGAAACCCGGTGATCGCGGAAGAGTCGCGATCACCGGGTTTCAATTTATGGGGCGGCAATTGGCGGGAACGAACCGAAATCGGATGCATCGGATGGGCCGCACAATATATTGCGTTATCGTTTTTATGAAGCGTGAGTGGGTTGACATCAGCCGGTTCCCGGGTTCGGGCCGATAGGATTGATAGGGCTCCTTGCTCGAGAAGGAGCCACGGTCGTGGCGAATGCATAGTCTGCGTCCCAGCTTCGTTGCAGCGGGAGCATGGTTTCCGATGGTTGGCAATCGCCGCGTTCTACTCCGTCCGTTCGGCGCGCCAGCGGGTGAGGTCGGCGAGTTCGGGGGATCGGGTGGGGGTGGCGGGCGGGCCGCCCAGGCGCAAACCGAGGCGCGGGGAGCCATCGAGGTTGGGATGCAAGATGAGGCGCAGGTCCTGGGAATTGCCGGACAGGTCAATGGTCCCGCTGCCCTCGATGACGCCGGCCGCGGCGTCGAGCCGGGCCGTGCGCAGTGTCGCAACCCCGCGCGCCAGGGTGAGATCGAGGGCCATGCTGGCGAATGCGGTGGTACCACCGGCGAGGGCGGCACGCACGTCCTGTTCGGCGAGGGGGGGCACCAGGCGGTCAAGCGCGACGCCCGCGAGTTCGCCTGCTTTCAGTTCGGCGACGATGCCGCCGCCGAGGGTAGCGAGCAGGGCGCCGGGGGAGTGGCCGGTGGCGGTGAAGGCCACCATCACGTCGACTTGCCCGGCGGCGATGTCGAGCGGCAGGTCGAACACCAGCCCGCCGGTGCGCGCGCCGGCGAGGCGCAGGGCGGCACGCGCCGTGGGGGGCGTCGTGGCACCATCGATGGCGAGCGTGCCGCTCAACTCGCCGCCCGCGAGTTTCGCCGTCAGGGCGTCGATATCGAGGCGCTGGCGCTCCAGCACGAGATGGCCGCGCAGGTCCGACAGCACGGGGGAGAGGCCGAACAGCACCTGGGCCGCACTCACCTGCACGGCGGCCTGCCAGCCGGCCGGCCATAGCGCGGGGAATGGCTCGATCGCGCGGGGGTAGGGGAGGGGGAGCGGCAAGGTGTCGAAGGCAAGCTTGCCGGAGAGGCTGCCGCCCGCTTCGGTGAGGGTCGCGCCAAGGGTGCCGGTGGCGTGCAGGGCGCCTCCGGTGATGTCGACGCTGTCCGCGCCGATCCGTCCGCCTTGCCCCTGCATCTGGGCGATCAGGCCGAACGAGCCGTCGCCGAGCCAGTGCAGGGTGTTGCCGATCCCGAAGGATTCGAACAGCCTGGGCGCCCCGGGGTGGCGGGCGGCAATGCCGAGGCTCCATTTGCCGGTGGGGATGTCCACACTCGGGGCGAGTTCGGCCACAAGATCGCCGAGCCGCAGGGTCATTTTGCCCGCGAGATTGCCGGAAGCCCCGCCGCCGAGGAATTCCACCGCGAGCGGCGCCCGCCAGGCCGGCGCGGCGAGCGGGACCGCGCGCAGCAGCCAATCCGGCCAGGCTACCGGCAGCGTCCGCAGCCCCTCCGCCGGGACCGCGAGTGCGATGCGGGCGTCGGCCAACCGCGCCCCCTCGATCAGCGTGCCGGAGGCGGCGATGCGGGAACCGGCGACCGCGGCCTCGAAGCGCCGCAGCACCAGCCGCGCAGGTTCGGCGGCGGCATCGAGGATCACGTTCTCCGCGGTGATGCCGGGGCCGACCACTTCGGCCGCCTCGATTTTCACCTCGGCATCGATACCGCGCAGCCAGCCGGGCGGCGCGGCGAAATGGTCGAGCCAGGGCACAGCATCGAGGCGGCCAAGCTTGAGCGTCACGGTGAGCGCGGGGCGCGGGCCGAGGCGCAGCCCGGCGCCGCCGCTGATGGCGGTCTCGTCGAGCGCACCGGTGAGCCCATCGACGGCGATACCGTTGGCGTCGGCGATGATGTGGCCGGATACGGCCGCGGTGGCGAGCACGCCGGGCGGCAGGGTTTCCGCCGCTGGCGCCAGCCAGCCGAGCGTGGCGCGCGCCGCCGGGGCGGTGACGGCGGCGTAGAAATCGAGCCGCCCGCCCAGCCCGCCCTTCGGCAAGGCAATCCGTCCGGCGGCGCGGAAATGTGCCTCGCCTGGCAGCGTCGCGCGCAGTTCGCGCAGTTCGACCTGCCCGCCGGCGATGTCGGCCGCGGCGCGAAGGCCGCGCAGCGTGCCGCCGTTGAGCCGGCCGGCCTCGACCGAGACGTCGACCCCGAGCGCCAGTGGCAGGGCGGCGGAGTCGCGCATATTGGCGAGTGCCGCGATCCAGGGATCGAAATCGAAGCGCCCGGCGGTCATCGCCACATCGAGCCGCGGCATTGGGCTGACGCGGAAGGCCACCGCGGCGCGCAGCGGCACGCCGCCGAGATCGGCCGCGAGATCATCCGCCGCGGCGAGCCCGCCGGCCACCGTCACCCGCCCCTCCGCGCGCAATGGCAGTGGCGGGGCGGGCAACAGTGCCGAAAGGTCGGCCGCGCGGAGCGACACGCGCCCTGTGAAGCCGCCATCGGCTGCGGCCTGTCCGGTGATCGCGGCGCCGATCCCTTGTGCCGGGCCGGTGCCGTCGAGGCTGGCAGTCACCCCTGCCGCGCCGTCCCCGCCGGGCTGGGTGAGGTGGAAGGCGAATTTCCACGGCCGCCCGGCGAGCATCGCCGTGCCGCCCATTTGGTAGCTGCCGGAACCCGACGCTGTCGTTAGCGTGGCATTGACCTCGGCGAGTTCGACCGCGCCGAGCACCACCCGCCCGCGCTCGATCCTTGCAGCGAGCGGGCCCAGCCAGTCCGGCGTGCGGATCGCCAGCGCGTCGGGCGGCAGCGGCCAGGGCAGGCGCAGCTCCATGCCGCGTACCACCAACTCGCGCGCCTCGATCCGCCCGGAGAGCAGCGCCCAGGGGGCAACCCGCAGCCGCAAACTGGTCGCCGTCATGCGGCCCTCGGCTTCGAGCCCGAAGGTCACATTCTCCGCCGTGAGCACCGGCTCAGGCAGCAGCACCAGGCCGACGGGCCCATCGATCCGCACCCGCCGGCCGAGCGCATCGCCGGCGAGGGAGGCGATTTCCGGGCGCAGACGGTTCCAGTCGAACAATCCCGGCAGCACGAAGGCGCCGATCCCCAGCGCCGCGACGAGCACGGCGGCGGAGATGGCGAGCCAGTGCCGCCCGCGCATGCTCAGCGCATGGGCGGCATCACGCCGCCCGGCCGTAGCCGCCGCCGCCCGGCGTCTCGATGACGAAGATATCGCCCGGCGCGAGTTCCGCCCGGTCGGTGCCGGTCAGCACATCCTGCCCGCCGCCCGCGCGATCCACCCATTGCCGCCCGACCGCACCATCCGCCCCGCCTTCGAGGCCGAAGGGGGCGACGTTGCGGCGCGAGGAGACGATCACCGCCGTCATCGGCTCGAGGAAGCGGATGCGCCGGCGCGAGCCGTTGCCGCCGCGCGAGGCGCCCGCGCCGCCGGAGCCGCGGCGGATGGAGAATTCCTCCATCACCACGGGGTAGCGCAGTTCGAGGATTTCCGGGTCGGTCATCCGCGTGTTGGTCATGTGGGTCTGCACCGCGTCCGTCCCGTCGAAGCCGGGGCCGGCGCCCATGCCGCCGCAGATGGTCTCGTAGTATTGCCGCGTGGCATCACCGAACAGGAAGTTGTTCATCGTCGCCTGCGAGCAGGCCAGCGTGCCGAGCGCACCGAACAGCGCGTTGCAGGTGGCCTGCGAGACCTCCGTATTCCCCGCCACCACCGCCGCCCCTGGATAGGGCGAGAGGAAAGTGCCGGGCGGAATGATGATCTCGATCGGCTTCAGGCACCCGTCGTTCAACGGGATATCGGTGCCGACGAGGCAGCGGAACACGTAGAGCACCGCCGCCCGCGTCACCGCCGGGGGAGCGTTGAAGTTGTCCGGGCTTTGTCCGCCGGTGCCGGTGAAATCGACCACCGCCGAGCGGGTGGCCTTGTTGACGGTGACCCGGACTTTGAGCGGAAGGCCACTGTCCATCACGTAGTCATACGCACCGTCCCCGATGCGATCGAGCACTTTGCGGACGCTTTCCTCGGCGTTGTCCATCACGTGCTTCATGTAATCGCGCACGGTATCCCAGCCGTACTGGCTGACCACGCGGCGCAGCTCCTGCACGCCCTTCTCGTTCGCCGCGACCTGCGCCTTGATGTCGGCGACGTTCACGTCGGGGCTGCGGGCGGGGTATTTCGCCGAAGCGAGCAGCGCGCGGAATTCCGCCTCGCGGAACTCGCCCTGCGCCACCAGCAGAAAATCGTCGATCACCACGCCCTCCTCCTCCAGCGTCTTGGAGGCCGGCGGCGTGGAGCCCGGGGTGATGCCCCCGATATCGGCGTGATGGCCGCGGGAGCCGACGAAGAAGTCGATCCGCGTGCCCGTGGTGTCGAACACCGGGGTGATCACGGTGACATCGGGCAGATGGGTGCCGCCGTTATAGGGGTTGTTGAGCGCCACCACGTCACCCGGCTTCAGCGTGGTGCTGCGGCGGTTGAGCACCGTGCGCACGCTCTCGCCCATGGCGCCGAGATGCACCGGCACATGCGGCGCATTGGCGACCAGGGCGCCGGTGCTGTCGAAGATCGCGCAGGAGAAATCCAGCCGCTCCTTGATGTTCACCGACATCGAGGTGTTCTGCAGCACCGCGCCGGTTTGCTCGGCGACGTTCATGAACAGGTTGTTGAACAGCTCCAGCAGCACCGGATCGGCGCGGTCCGTGCCGGCGGCGAAGTGCTGCTCGCGCTTGGTGGTGCGCCGCAGCAGCATATGGTCGAGCGCGGTGACCTCGGCGGTCCAGCCCGGCTCCACCACCGTGGTCGCATTGGCCTCGCGGATCAGCGCGGGGCCGGCGATGCGATCGCCCGCGCACAAGGCGGTGCGCTCGAACACCGGCGTGGCATGCGCCTGGCCACCCGACCACATCGAGACGGTATCCACCGGCTCCGGCGCGCCGCCGCTGCGGGCGGCGATGGTCGCCTCCGCCACCGCCTCGCCGGGCGAGGTGGCTTCCACCGCCACGGCTTCCACGATCAGTGGACGGCCGGGGGTGGCGAAGCCGAAGCGCAGGCGGTGCGCCCCGGTGAAGTCCGCCGTCACTGTCGCAGCATCGGCGAAATCGATGATCAGCGCCGCCTCGGTGCCCTGGTAGCGCACGTGAAGCCGCCGCGCCGCGGTGATGGCCGCGGTCGCCGCACCCTGGCGCGCCAGCTCGGCCCGCGTGGTGCCCTCCAGCCGGGCCGCGAGCGCCGCGAGTTCCGGCATGATGGCGTCGGACAGCACCTTCTCCACCGCCTGCTCGCGCATCACCGTCTGGTCCGCGAGCCCCATGCCATAGGCGCTCAGCACGCCGGCATAGGGGTGGATGAACACCGTCTCCATGCCCAGCTCATCGGCCACCAGGCAAGCATGCTGCCCGCCGGCGCCGCCGAAGCATTGCAGGGCGAAGCGGGTGGCGTCATGCCCCTTTTCCACCGAGACCTGCTTGATCGCATTGGCCATGTTGGCGACGGCGATGCGCAGATAGCCCTCGGCGACATCGCGCGGATCGGGCCGCGTGCCGGTCGCCGCGCCAATCTCGTCGGCCAGCGTGGTGAAGCGGGCCAGCACCGTCTCGCCATCCAGCCGCTCATTGCCGAGGGCGCCGAAAATCGCCGGGAAATGCGCGGGCTGGATCTTGCCGACGCAGACATTGGCGTCCGTCACCGCAAGCGGCCCGCCGCGGCGATAGCAGGCGGGGCCGGGATTGGCGCCGGCACTATCCGGCCCCACGCGGAAACGCGCGCCGTCGAAATGCAGGATCGAGCCGCCGCCGGCCGCCACCGTGTTGATCGCCATCATCGGCGCACGCATCCGCACGCCGGCCACCTCGGTCTCGAAAGCCCGCTCGAAGGCGCCGGCATAAAGCGCCACGTCCGTCGATGTGCCGCCCATGTCGAAGCCGATCACGTCGGTGATCCCGGCCATCGCCGCCGTGCGCGCCGCGCCGACGATGCCGCCGGCCGGACCGGACAGGATCGCGTCTTTCCCCTGGAAGGAGAGCGCCTCGGCCAGCCCGCCATTGGACTGCATGAAATAGAGCTTCACCCCCTCCAACTCGGAGGCCACCTGGCTCACGTAGCGGCGCAGGATGGGCGAAAGATAGGCATCCACCACCGTGGTATCGCCGCGCGGCACCAGCTTCAGCAGCGGGCTCACCTCGTTGCTGGTGGAAACCTGGGTGAAGCCGGCCTCGCGGGCCAGTTCGGCCAGGCGCTGCTCATGCGCCGGATACTTCCAGGCGTGCATCATCACGATCGCCACCGCCGCGATGCCCTTGGCCCGCGCCGCCGCCAGCGCTGCCCGCGCCGTTGCCTCATCGAGCGGCTCGATCTCCTCGCCGCCCACGCCCACGCGGCCGCCGACCTCGGCGACCTCCTCATACAGCAGCGAGGGCAGCACCACCCTCAGATCAAACAGTCGCGGCCGCGCCTGGTTGCCGATCCTCAGCGCATCGGCAAAGCCGCGATTGACCAGCAGCAACGTCCGGTCGCCCTTGCGCTCCAGCAGCGCGTTGGTGGCCACCGTGGTGCCCATCTTCACGCACTCGACCAGCCCCGCCGGGATCGGCGCATCCAGCGCGACCCCGAGCACCGACTTGATCCCGGCGATCGCCGCATCGCGATATCGCCCAGGATTCTCGCTCAGCAGCTTGTGGGTCGACAAATTCCCCGCCGGATCACGCGCCACAACGTCGGTGAACGTGCCCCCACGATCAATCCAGAACTGCCAAGCCGTCATCGCGCCACTCCCTGAACCGGCCGGAGAATGCGCAGCCATGGGGCCTCGGGGCAAGCGGGCAGGTGGAAAGATGGTCGCCGCGCGAGTGAGAAGTGGGGGGCATTCTGTTGCCCGGGGCCCCCCTAACCGCGCCTATCGCTTATGCAGCGACGGCGAGCGCCTGATTGTCGTTGGCACTTGTGATTTGACCCGATAACGGCGGTATCATGCCGGGCAAAAGATGGGTCTTTACCACGCGTGTCGAGCCTGTTTCGCCCCCATGATCCCGCTTGCGCGGGGGAATGGTGGAGGCGCCGGGTACTGCCCCCGGGTCCACAACGCTTATTCCAACCACCGTTTATCACCATAGTCGGCAAAAGCCGACGGACCGGATATAGGCTCTCCCGCAGCCGAATTCCAGGGGAATACACGATGAGTCTCACCGAGGAGCAGAAAGCCGAGATCGCGGCGTTGCGGGCGCAGAGCTCGGCCACCCGCCGCGCCACCGTAGCGGGGCTGGAGGAGCTGCTCTATGTCGCGATGCCAGTGCTGGATCACGGCTTTGTTCGCGTGGTGGACTACATGGGCGACGACGCAGCCGTGGTGCAGGCGGCACGGGTTTCGTATGGGCGGGGGACCAGGAAGGTGTCCGAGGATGCCGGGCTGATCCGCTACCTCATGCGGCACCGGCACACCACGCCGTTCGAGATGTGCGAGATCAAGTACCACGTGAAGCTGCCGATTTTCGTCGCGCGGCAGTGGATCCGCCATCGCACCGCCAATGTGAACGAGTATTCCGCCCGCTATTCGATCCTCGATCGCGAGTTCTACCTGCCCTCGCCCGAGCACCTCGCCGCACAATCCTCGGTCAACCGCCAGGGCCGCGGCGCGGTGCTGGAGGGGCAGGAGGCGGAGGACGTGCTGGATTTGCTGCGCGGCGACGCGATGCGCACCTACGACAACTACGCGGCCATGCTGAACGAAGGCATCGACGGAACCCCAGTCGATCCTGGCCGCCAGGGCCTGGCGCGCGAACTGGCGCGGATGAACCTCACGCTGAACACCTACACCCAGTGGTACTGGAAGACCGACCTGCACAACCTCCTGCACTTCCTCTCGCTGCGCGCCGACCCGCACGCCCAATACGAAATCCGCGCCTACGCCGAGCCGATGCTGCAAACGCTGGATGCCTGGGTGCCCGCCACGGCGGCAGCCTTCCGCGACTACCGCCTCGGCGCCGTCACCTTCTCGGCCGCCATGCTGGCCGTGCTGCGGCGGCGGCTGGCGGGCGAGACGGTGGAGCAGAAGGGCAGCGGGCTGTCGAAACGGGAATGGGATGAGATGATGGGGGCACTGGAGGGTTGACAAGGACTACGTGGATCGCGTATATCGACGGTGCCGATCCCAACTGAGAGCACTGTCCGGTCAGGTCGCCAAATCCGTGAATTTTTCTGCGCTCATACGCAGAGATCGTTTGGCAGGTGTTCAATGTGGCGTTTGGTGAGTTTTGAAATCGACCCGCACGACGAAATCCTTGTGCGGTTCGAGCGGGGGATGGAGTTCGTCGAACTCCTTGGCGAGCTTAAACTGGATGGCGATGTGGTCTCATTCATGCAGACCCACATTCACGGCAGCGGGCCAAATCGTCTCGGCATCTCCGGTTTGACCGGGTTGGCGCAACAGGTTCTGGAGTTTCTGGATGTTGAAGAAATCCGAATTGTTGGCGCGACTCGCCGAACTGGGGCCGGTCCGGGTCGTCGACCAATACCCCTTGCCTTCCGACGCGACGGAAGTCGTCGCCTTGTCGGGCATTGGCCGGCTTGATCGCCTGGTCTCGGTCTGCCAGCGCCTGCGTCAGGATGGCGCCACGTTGAGACAGGGCAAAGACGCGATCGACGACCTCGCCGCCTCGGGCCGCGGTATCTGCCCTGTCGCCCGTAGCACTGATTTCGCTGTCCTTGCGCGCGATCTCGCAGCGCTCAACGTCGCCGTGTACCGACGACATGGGATCGCCGACCCCGGAGAACATCTTGCCGCAGTTCGCGCCCGCCACGGGCTTTCGCAGCGTGCTTTCTCCGATCGGTTGGGGTTCGACCTGCGTACGCTGCAGAACTGGGAGCAGGGCCGCAACCGCCCGGATGACGCGGTGCTCGCACTCGTGACTTTGTTCGACCGCGATCCGGCCTCCGTACAGGCAGCCATGTTCGATCTCGTCGCCCCATGATCGTCTGTTTCGGCTCCATCAACCTCGACCTCATCTTCCCCTTGCCCCACCTCCCCGTCGCCGGGCAGACGGTGCTCGGGCCGAACATGCAGATCGAACCGGGCGGCAAGGGGGCCAACCAGGCCGTCGCGGCGGCCCGGGACGGCGCCAAGGTGGTGTTCGCCGGCGCACTCGGGCGCGATGCCTTGGCGGAGGATGCGGTGGAGACCATGCGCGAGGCGGGCGTGGACATCACCCGCGTCATCCGCGTGAAGGGGGCCGCGACCGGAGCGGCAGCGATTTGCGTTGACCCCGAGGGCCGCAACCTCATCGCAGTGGCCAGCGGCGCCAATCAGGCGGCGAAGCAGGCGCAGATCGAGGAGGAGTTGCTCGGGCCGCGCACTACCGTGCTGCTGCAGCGCGAGACCGACCCGGCCGAGACCGAGGCGCTGATCGCCCGCGCGCGGGCCGCCGGCTGCCGTATCGTGCTCAACCTCGCGCCCCCCGGGCCGATGTCCCGCGAGGCCCTGAGCGCGCTTGATGTGCTGGTGGTCAACGAGGACGAAGCGGCCTGGCTGACCGGCCATCTCGGCTGCCCCGCCACCACCGCGGGGCTGCATGCGGCGCTCGACATCGACGTGGTGCAGACGCTCGGCGCCGATGGGGCCGAGGCGGTGACGCGGGTGGGCACGCTGCGCGTTGCGGGACGAGCGATCACCGCCATCGATACCACCGGCGCCGGCGATTGTTTCACCGGCGTGCTGGCCGCCGCCCTCGATCGCGGCGCCACTCTGGCGTTGGCGATGCAGCGCGCCAATGCCGCGGCCGGCCTCGCCTGCACCCGGCGCGGCACCCAGGGCAGCATGCCCAAGGCGACCGAGACGGACGCGGCGCTCGGCTGAGACCGGGCACAAAAAAACCGGGCACCAAAACTTCGGGCCGCCCCGGCGACGGGGCGGCCCGAATTCAGCGAAAATTCGCGGACAGTCGCGAAGCCAAGCGTCAGGCCGCGGAGATCGACCCGGCTTCCGGACCCTTCTGGCCCTGCACGACAGCCATGCGGACCGACTGGCCTTCGGCGAGGGTGCTGAGGCCGGCCCGTTCGAGCGCGGTGGCGTGGACGAACACGTCCTTGCCGCCGCCATCGGGCGTCACGAAGCCGAACCCCTTGTCGGGATTGTACCACTTCACGGTGCCGATCGTTTCGACCGCACTGCTGAGGTCGACGTTGCGGCGCGGGGCGCCGCCGCCCATTCCGCCGCCCATGCCACCGGGGCGCGGGGCGGACGAGGGGGGACGGCGTGTGCCGGGCTGCTCGGCGGTGCTTTCATCGACCGACATCACCTGGTCGATCTGGCGGCCCTTCTGGCCCTGCCCGATGCGTACGCTGAGGGTGGCGCCGGGGCTCACCGCCTTGTAGCCGGCGGACTGCAAGGCGTTGATGTGCAGGAACACATCGCCCGATCCGTCCGCCAGGGCGGCAAATCCATAGCCCTTCTCGGCGTTGAACCATTTGACGCTGGCGCGCACTTCGGGACCGGCCGAAGCGGTGCTGAGCGATGGGAACGACACCGGCGGCGGGGTGTTGCCGTAGAAGTTGTCGTCATCGAAACCGCGGCGCCGAGGCTGCCATTGGCGGTCGTTTTTAGGTGTCCTCAAGTTCGAATCGTCCTCTGTGTTGATCGGCGGATGCATGCCGATCAGGGTCCAAAATCAATGTAGCACTTCATCCCCCATCCCGGCAATCGTCTGCTGCGGGGCGAAGCGGCCGAATCAGCGGAATCCACCACCGCCGCGTCGCGATCAGCGCGACAACCCCCTCGGCGCCGCTCAACGCCGTCGCCCAGGGTGGCCCGACCGCCTCGGCGAGCAGCCCGAGATGGAGGAAGCCGATCGGGCCGATGCCGATGCAGGCACTCAGCACGCCGAATACGCGGCTCCGCATTTCCGCCGGCGCGGTGAGGTAGATCAGCGTGGTCTGCATGATCCCGAAGCTCGCCGCCGCCACCCCGCTCAGCATCACCATGAAACCCGCGCTCCACGGCTCGGGCGCGATCGCCAGCCCTATTTCGGCGATGAAATACAGCAGCGTGCCGGCGACATAGATCCGCCCATGCGCCCCGGTGCGCGCAAGCGTGGCGATCAGCAGCGAGGCGGCGAGCGCGCCGAGCCCGTCCATGCTCACCAGCAGCCCGGTCGCCTCGGTGCCGAGTGCCAATCGCCCCTGGGCCAGCACCGGCACCATGCTGGTCGCCGGCCAGCCGAACAGGTTGAAGATCGAGGTCAGCACCAGCACGCCCACCAGCCGGCGGTCACGCCGTACCAGGCCGATCCCGCCCATGATGCGCGCGAGGATCGAGGGCCCGCCGGAAGGCGGGATGGTGTTGCGATAGCGCATGCCGGAAATCGCCGCGAAGGCAGCGATGTAAAGCACCGCCCCGATGCCGAAGGCGCCGGCAACGCCGATCCCGGCCAGCAGCAGCCCGCCCGCGGTCGGGCCGAGCATGCGGCTCAGGTTGGAACTGGCGGAATCGAACGAAACCGCCGCACTCACCCGGTCCGCCCCCACCACCTCGCCGAGCAGCAGCCGGCGCACCGTGCTGTCGCTGAGCCAGCCGATGCCGTTGACGAAGGCGGCGACCGCGAGATGCCAGGTGGCGAGATGCCCGCTCCAGGCCAGCGCGGTGAGTGCCGCCGAGGTCAGCCCCATGGCGGCGGTGATCGCCAGCAGGATGGTGCGGCGTTGCACCCGCTCCGCCAACGCGCCGAAAATTGCGCCGAACAGCCCCATCGGCAGCAACCGCAGCATCATCAGCATCGCCACCAGGAAGGCCGAACCGGTCTGCTGATAGGCCACCACGCTGAACGCCAGCGCATCGAGCCAGCGGATCGCCGAGGATATGGTTCCGGCGATCCACAGCCGGACATAGTCCGGCTCGGAGAAAATGCCCCCCTTCATGCTGCGTGGCCGCGAATTTCCATCCCGGCGCGATCCTGGCCTGGATCGCCCGGTGATGACAGCCCCCATCCGATTTCGGAATCTGATGTCGGGATGGCGACGAACGGTTGGCGAACGACAATCTTTGCTTTCGGCCGGCCGGCGCGGTATCCCCGCACACAGTCGAGTGCGATCACGCGAGGAGATCACGCCATTGAAGGTACCGGTGCTGGTTGCAGCACTTCTGGCCAGTCTGGCCCTGCTGCGGCCGGGCCACGGCGAGGCCCAGGCGCCCGCGCCACCGACCGGTCTGCGCACCGCGGCGGATGAACCGCGCGGGATGCAGTTCGCGCGGGAGATCGCCCCGCGGGTGGTTCGTGTCACCGGCCGGCGCGGCGTGGGCGCGCAGGCGGCGGGTGAAGGCGGGTACGGGCTGATCGTCGGCGAGGTGCGTGACGACAGCGGCGGCGCCACGCTGGTGATCGTCACCCCCGACCATGTCGTGCGCGACCCGGCCCAGCCCGACCGCCGCTTCCCCCCGGCGATGGTGACTTTTCGCTCTGGCGACACCGTCCGCCAGGTTCCGGCCGAATTGACAGCGGACCGCGTGCCGCCGGCGGCCGGCGATCTCGCGGTGCTGAAAGTGCCGCGGCCCGCCGATTTCCGCCTGCAACGCACGGTGATGGCGCTGACCTCGATCCTGCTGCCCGGCAGCCCGGCCTGGCAGGTTGGCCGGCGGGGCGAGGTCACTCCGATGAACCAGCCCGGGCAATTCCGGCATAGCGACGCCGACGGCTGGATGTTGTTCGAGGGCTTCGAGAATGATGGCGTCACCGCCGGATCGGTTGCGGTCGGCGAGCAAGGCATCATCGGCCTCATGATGGGGCCGGATGAGCGCGACAAGAGCCTCTCGCGGGTCGCCTCGATCAACTTCGTCGCCACAAGGATGCGCGCCTGGGGCCTTGCCTGGGATATCGAGGACCCCGGCGACGAACCAC